>NZ_JAALCQ010000004.1:0-330791 GCF_011065555.1 Rubrivivax sp. JA1026 | reverse complement strand
TTTCAGCCTGGCCATCCTGTGCAACGTGCTGGTGTGCCTGGCGACCTGGCTGTCGCTGGCCGCGCGCAGCGTGACCGACAAGATCGTCGCGATGTTCCTGCCGATCACGGCCTTCGTCGCCGCCGGCTTCGAGCACTGCGTGGCCAACATGTACTTCGTGCCCTACGGCCTGATGGTCAAGTGGTTCGCGCCGGCCGCCTTCTGGGCCGAACCCGCGGCGCAGGCCAAGGCGGCCACCGAGATCCCGGTGGCGCAGTACCTCGTCAACCTCGGCGTGGTGACGCTGGGCAACTGGGTCGGCGGCGCGCTGCTCGTCGCCGGCGCCTACTGGTGGCTGTTCCGGCGCCCGGGGGGCAAGGCGTGACGGCCGGCTTCATCGACTACGCGGCCACGGCTCGCGAGACCGAGCGTGCGCTGCTGCAGGCCGCCCGCGTGCTGGCGCTGGACTGGCACGACGCTGCGGCGGTGCAGGCGCTGGTGGCCGAGACGCTGGACCGGCGCCAGGGCCTGAAGGCCGCCGCCGGACGTTGGCCGCACGGGCACGAACGCCAGCGGCTGAAACTCTGCGCGCTGGTGGTGCTGCGGCGTCGGCTGGAACTGGAGCTCGGTGCGGCCGATGCGGCGGGCGCGGCCTGGACGACGCTGTCGCGCGCGCTGGACCGCGAAATCGAAAGCCGCCTCGCGGGCGGCTGAAAGCGCGCGCCGCCGGGTTGCGGCGGCATCGTGAAAGCCCGCCGCCTGGCGGCGGCGGCGGGGGCCGGTCAGGCGGCCGCAGTCTCGGCGAGCAGCAGGCTCACCGGGTCGTCTTCGACTTCGGGCGCCTCGTCGACGATCACGTTGCTGAGGCGGCCGATGCCCGAGATCTCGACCTCGATCGTGTCGCCGTCGTTCATGAACAGCGGCGGCACACGCTTCTTGCCGACGCCGCCGGGCGAGCCGGTGATGATCACGTCGCCGGGCGACAGCGCGCTGAAGGTGCTGATGTATTCGATCAGCTCGGCCACCGGATGCAGCATCGCGGCGGTGCTCTCGTCCTGCACCTGCTGGCCGTTGAGGAAGGTGCGCAGGCGCAGCTGCTGCGGGTCGGGGATCTCGTCGGTGGTCACGATCCACGGGCCGAAGGCGCCGGTGTCGTGCCAGTTCTTGCCGGCGGTGAACCAGGTGTGCTGCCAGTCGCGCACCGAGCCGTCCATGTAGCAGGCATAACCGGCGACGTGCTGCAGCGCGTCTTCGCGCCGGATGCCGCGGCCGCCGGTGCCGATGACCACGGCGAGTTCACCTTCGTAGTCGAACTCGCGGCTCTGCAGCGGCTTGACGACCGGGCAGCGGTGGCCGGTCTGCGAGTCGGGGAAACGAATGAACAGCGTCGGTGCCGGGTTGCTCTCGTTGAACTCCTGGCGCTTGGCGGCGTAGTTCATGCCGACGCAGAAGATCTTGTTCGGACGGTCGATGACCGGCAGGAAGACGACGTCCTGTTCCTGCAGGTCGGCGGCGGCGTGTTCGTGCTGGCGCGCCAGCGCCAGGCCGTCGGGCGCGGCGAGCAGCGCGCGCAGCGTGGGGAAGCGGCTGCCCAGGCGCCGGCCGAGGTCGACGATGCCGTGTTCGTTGCGGATGCCGTAGCTGCGTTCGCCTCGGCGGTCGCGGAAGCTGAGCAATTTCATGAGGTCCTCTGAAAACGCTAGGGCATCGGCGTGCTCGTCGTGTCCGTAGCAAAAAGGGTTGCGATGGCGACCACTGTAGGAAACGAGTCGATATCTTCATAGACTCAATTCCGAGGTTTCAGAGTTGCCACAAAAGGCATTGCATTACGGCGCGATGCTCTGTTGTGGGCGAGGCGTTTGCCGCCGCGCATCGGCCTGCCTCGGCCCTCGCTCCTGTCAATGCGTGGGCGGGCTTGGACCACATCCTCGTCGTCTGCGGTTCGAGCCGTGCCGACCGCGTCGGCATCCGCCCGTCGCGGTTCATCGTCGGCGCCGGAACGGATCGATGCCCTGGCGGTGGGCCTGCCGATGCCGGGCCGCATGGACAAGGAGTGCCCGGCCGGCGCCGCCGTGACGAGCGGCCGGCCCCGCAACCGGGGAGTGCCGGGGGCGCCGGTGTCATCCGGCTTTCACCGGCCGCCGGAATCATCTGCCGTCATCATGACCTCCGGTGACCCCTCATGTCCCTGATCCCGCGACTGCGCCCGGCATCGCTGCGGCGCGCTGCACTGTTCGGCATCACCTCGCTGGCCGTTGCCGCGCTGTCGGCCTGCGGCGGAGGCGATGACGAGCGCTACCCGGCGATCGAGATCAACATCGCCCACGTCAACGACCACCACTCGCAGCTCGAGCCCTTCAGCGCGTTCGAGATGAAGATCGGCGGCGAGGCCACGCAGGTCGAGCTCGGCGGCTTCTCGCGCCTGACGACGCTGTTCAACGCCCAGGCCGGCACGAAGAACCTCTTGAAGCTGCACGCGGGCGACGCCGTCACCGGCACGCTGTACTACACCTTCTTCAAGGGCGAGGCCGACGCGAAGATGATGAACACCGTCTGCTTCGACGCGTTCGAGCTCGGCAACCACGAGTTCGACGACGGCGACCAGGCGGCGCGCAACTTCATCGACATGCTGCATGCCGGCAGCTGCAAGACCCCGGTGCTCGGCGCCAACGTCGTGCCCGCCAGCGGCACGCCGCTGAACCCGTCGGGCAGCCCGCTCGTCCAGCCGTACACGATCAAGACCTACGACGGCGTCAGGGTCGGCATCGTCGGCATCGACATCGCCGGCAAGACGACGAACTCCTCGCGCCCGCTGTCGACGACGCAGTTCCTCGACGAGGTGACGACCGCTCAGAAAACCATCGACGAGCTCAAGCGCCAGGGCATCCGCCACATCGTGCTGCTGACGCACCAGGGCTACGAGGCCGACAAGGCGATGGCCGCGCAGCTGAGCGACGTCGACGTCATCGTCGGCGGAGACTCGCACACGCTGCTCGGCGACTTCAGCGCCTTCGGCGTCGCCAGCTCGGGCGCCTACCCGACGCAGGTCACGAACAAGGACGGCGCCAAGGTCTGCATCGGCCAGGCCTGGGAGTACGCCAAGGTCTTCGCGCTGATGAACGTGAAGTTCGACGACCGGGGCGCGGTCGCCAGCTGCGGCGGCAATGCCTCGCTGGTGATCGGCGACCGCTTCGCGCGCAAGAACGGCTCGGGCAGCTTCGTCGCGGTGGACGAGGTCACCCAGGCGAACATCGTCGCCGGCCTGGCCAACGAGCCGCGCGTCAAGGTCACGACGCCCGATGCCGACGCGGCGGCGCTGCTGGCGACCTACACCTCGCAGGTGGCGGCCGAGAAGACCAAGACCATCGGCTCGGCGAGCGAGGCGCTGTGCCTGGTGCGTGTGCCGGGCGAGTCGACCAACCGCTCGTCGGGGGTCGCCGGCTGCATCGAGGCGGGGGCGCAAGCCAACCTGCAGGCGCGCGGCAGCGACGCGGCGCAGATCGTCGCCGAGGCCTTCCTGGCGGCCAGCCGGCGCGCGCACTTCGCGCTGCAGAACGCCGGTGGCGTGCGCGTGCCGCTGAGGGCCGGCACGCTGACGATGAACGACGCGTTCACGCTGCTGCCGTTCACCAACGTGCTCGTCGAGATCGACGTCACCGGTGCGCAGATGGTCGCGGCGCTGGAGGACGCCGTCGCCAACCACCTCGACAACGGCCAGTCCAGCGGCTCGCATCCGTACGCCGCCGGTCTGCGCTGGAACCTGGACATGAGCCAGCCCAAGGGCAGCCGCTTCAGCCAGGTGCAGGTGAAGGACCGTGTCACCGGTGCCTGGTCGGCGATCGACCCGGCGCGGACCTACACGCTGGTGACCAACGACTTCATCGCCGCCGGCCAGGACGGTTACCGCACGCTGGGCACGGTCTACGCCACCGGCGCCTGGGTGAACACCTACCTGCTCTACACCCAGACCTTCGCCGACTACGTGAAGGCCCAGGGCACGGTGGCGCGCCCGGCGCGGGCGGACTACTCGCACCAGCAGGTGAGGACGGCGGCGGGGGTGGTGCTGCCCTGAACGAGCGGCGGGCGGGCGGCGGTCGTGCCGCCCGCCCGGCTCAGACCTCCGGCGCCGCCGGGGCCGCCCCCAGCCGGTACCAGTCCAGCCGCCGCGTCAGCAGCATCACCGCCGCCAGCGCCGCGAACAGGCCCAGCGAGCCGACGAGCAGCGCCGTCTGCTCGCGCAGCAGCAGCAGGTACAAGAGGCCGTAGAGCAGCGCCATGCCGGCGCCGAACAGCCAGCCGTCGCGCACGCCGCCCAGCATGTGGCGGCCGTAGCTGCCCAGCAGCAGCACGCAGGCGGCCGCGGCGAGGCCGTAGGCGGCGGCAAAGGGAAGTTGCTCCGACAGCGCCAGCAGCAGCAGGAAGAACAGCGCCAGCGCCAGCCCGACCAGCGCGTACTGCACCGGGTGCACGCGGCGCACGCGCCGGCGCGCCAGCGTCTCGGCCAGCGCCACCGCGGCGAAGGTGAGCACGACGAACAGCAGGCCGTACTTGATCGCGCGGTCGGCCAGCACGTACGGGTTCACCGGGTCGGTGAAGGTCACGGCCAGCGTGTCCAGCGAGCCCAGGCGCGGCTTCTCGCCGCCGGCCTGCTCGACGATCTGCGCCGCGTTGCTGGCCAGCGCGCTGACCGACCAGCGGGCGTCGAAGCCGTCGTCGCGCACCTCGCGGGTCACCGGCAGGAAACGGCCGCCGAAGGACGGGTGCGGCCAGTCGGCGGCCAGCGTCCACTGCACGCTGCGGGCGGCGGGCACGACGGCCAGCTCGGCGGTGCCGACGAGGTCCAGCGTCACGTTCAGTTCCAGCGCGCCGCCGTCGGCCGGCGCGGCCGGCAGCCCGGCGTGCAAGCCGTCCTTCCAGGTCTTGTGGCCGGTGCCCGGCTGCAGCTCCAGCGTGCGGCCGGCGAGCTCGATGCGCGCGCTGCGCAGCCCGCGCGGGTCGGACACCGCCACCCAGACCGTCGGTGCCTGGCAGCTGACGCGGCCGCCGGCGTTCTCGGCCCTGGGCTGCAGCACCGCCAGCTGCGGCCAGCGCGCCTGCAGTTCCAGCCGGGCGTTGTAGCCGTTCACCTTGAACAGGCCGCGGTAGCGTGCGTCGGCCTGGGTCTTCGTGCTGGCCACCAGCTCGGCAGGCACCGCCTGCAGCGCGAAGCCGCGGCGCGCGACCTCGGTGCGGCTGCCCTGCACGACCTCCCATTCCTCGACGCACTGGCGCTGCAGCACCGGCCCCATCAGCGTCTGCGCGCCGGCGTACGACTGCTGCACGCTGTCGACCGCCTCGTGCTGGTAGACCTGGCGCTCGTCGACCAGCCAGCCGATGCGCGCCAGCACCACCGAGATCAGCAGCACCGTGGCCAGCACGGCCATCACCTTCACCACCACCGGGTTTCGCATCGTTCCTCGCTCCGTTGTTTCACGATGCGCCGCAGTCTGGCCAGCGGCGGTGAAGCGGCGATGGGCTGCGTGAAGCGGGCGTGAAGTCAGGGGAAGCGGAACACGACGCGCAGCCCCGGCGCGGCCGGCTCGAAGCCGACGCTGCCGCCGTGCAGCCACAGCACCTGGCGCACGATGGCCAGGCCCAGGCCGCTGCCGCGGCCCTCGCCGGTGCTGAAGAAACGTTCGCCCAGGCGCGCCAGCGCGTAGTCGGGCACGCCGGGGCCGTGGTCGCGCAGCGACCATTCCAGCGTGCCGCCGTCGTGCCGCACTTGCACCTCCAGCGGCGTGCCGGCCGGCGCATGGGTGATGGCGTTGGCGAGCACGTTGGAGATCGCCAGCCGCAGCCGCTCGGCGTCGCCCATCACGACGGCGACCTCGGCCGGCAGCCGCAGGCGGTCGCCGGCGCCGTGGGCCTGGGCGACCTCCCGCGCCAGCACGTTCAGGTCCACCGGCACGCGCGCCGGCAGCGCCTGCAGGCTCTCCAGCTTGGACAGCTCGAGCATCTGCTCGACGATGGCCTGCAGCCGCCGCGCCTGCGTGTCGACCTGCTGCACGAAACGCCGGCGGTCGGCCTCGGGCAGGTCCTCGTGCAGCAGCTCGGCGGCGCCGCGGATGCCGGCCAGCGGCGTCTTCAGCTCGTGGGTCAGCGCACGTACCTGGTGTTCGAGCTGCTCGCGGCCTTCCAGGCGCTGGCGCATGCGGTCCATGGCCTGCGCCAGCTCGCCGAGTTCGCCGCCGAGTGCGGGCGGCGCCGGCGGCGTGCGGCGCGGGCCTTCGGGCCTCTCGCCGACGGCCTGCGCGTAGGCGCGCAGCCGGCGCACCGCGTGCACCGCCCACAGCGTGACCACCACGCCGATCGCCAGCGACAGCCCGAGCAGCAGCACGCCGGCCCACAGCACCTTGCGTTCGGCACGTTCGACGAAGGGCATGATGCTCGCCAGCGGCTTGGCGACGACGAGCACGCCGACGGTGCGGCCGCCGCTGCGCACCGGCGCGGCGACGTGCATCACCGAGCTCTCGTCGCCGGCACCGTTGCGCGTGGTGCGCGCGCCGTACTCGCCGCGCAGCGTCAGCAGCACGTCGCGCCAGCGCGAGTAGTCCTGGCCCACGGCCGGCGGCGTGCCGGAGTCGAAGACCACGCGGCCGCCGGCGTCGGTGACGACGACACGCAGGTCCAGCGTCGTCTTGTGCAGCCCCCAGATCTTCACGTCGACCTCGCGCGCCGCGTACTCGCGCACCGCGCCGGCGAAGGGCCCGTCGCCCAGCGTGCCACCGGCCGGCAGCGCCGCGAGTTCGGGCGCGGCGACCTCGGCCAGCAGGTTGGCGCTGTCGACCATCACGTCTTCCATCACCTCGCGCACGCTGGGCTTGATCTCGGTGACGAAGACACGCAGCACGAAGAAGGCCGCCAGCCCGGTGATCGCGGCGAAGGCGAAGAACAGCCGCAGGCCGATGTGCATTCAGCCCTCGCCGTCGGCCAGCGTGTAGCCCAGGCCGCGGTGGGTGGCGATCGGGTCGGCGCCGGCATGCACCTCGCGCAGCTTGGCGCGCAGCGTCTTGACGTGGGTGTCGACGGTGCGGTCGGCGGCTTCGGCCTGGGTGCCCCAGACGCGGTCGAACAGCGCCTCGCGCGACAGGATGCGACCGCGCGCCAGGATCAGCTCGCGCAGCAGGCCGTACTCCAGCCGCGTCAGCGCCAGCACGGCGCCGCGGTAGCGGATGCGCTGGCCGGGCTCGTCGAGCTCGAAGACCTGCGGCGCGGCACGCGGCATCGCGGCGCGCCGCAGCAGCGCGCGCACACGGGCCACCAGCTCGCGCGGGCTGAAGGGCTTGGGCAGGTAGTCGTCGGCGCCGGCTTCCAGGCCGAGCACGCGGTCGATCTCCTCGCCGCGTGCCGTCAGCACCAGCAGCGGCAGCGTCGCGACGCGGGCGTCGCCGTCGGCGCGCCAGCGCCGCAGCAGGTCCAGCCCGTTGCCGTCGGGCAGCGCGACGTCGAGCACCGCGGCCGCGGGCGTGGCGCGGCGCAGTGCCGCGTCGGCGTCGCGCAGCAGTGTCACGGCCTCGACGGCGAAGCCCTCGCGCTCCAGCGCGAAGGCCACGGTGCCGGCGATCGCGTGGTCGTCTTCCAGCAGCAGGATGCGGGGTTTCATCGCTCGGCTTGGTTTCAGCCCGGCCGGGCCAGCGCCGGCGGCACGAACCCCTGATCGGTCAGCGCCTTGACGACGCCGCGCAGCAGCGTGCTGTGCATGAAGCCCAGCGTGTACTGGCGTGCCCCCGGCCGCACCGGCTGCAGCATGCCGCTGTCGAGCAGCTTGCGGATCTGGTAGGTGCGCTGGTTGGCGTTGAGGCCGGGCAGCGCGGCGTCGAGGTCGCCGGCCTTCAGCGTGCCGGCGTGGATCGCCAGCTGCAGCACGGCTTCCTCCTGGGCGGTGATCAGCTGGCGTTCGCGCGCGTGGGCCAGTGCGGGCAGCAGCACCACCTTCTGCAGGTGCGCATAGTCGGCCAGGCGGGCGACCTTCTCGAGTTCGTCGCGGATGCCGCCGAGCACGTAGGTGCACCACGATTCCAGCGCCGCGTCCTGGCCGCTGTCGGCCTGCGCCAGCATCGAGTAATAGCGCTGACGGTCGGCGCAGAACACGGCCGCGGGGTTCAGCAGCCGGCCGGCGGCGCTGACCTGGAAGCCGTACTTGACCAGCATCGCGTAGGTCAGCAGCCGCACGACGCGGCCGTTGCCGTTGCTGAACGGGTGGATCCAGGCGAAGCGGTGGTGCGCCAGCGCGACCTTCATCAGGTCGTACTTGGGCGCGTCGGGCCGGTTGACGAAGTCCACCAGCTCGCTCATGTAGCCGGGCACCTGCACGGCTTCGGGCGGCTGGTGCTCGGCTTGGGCGATGCGCACCGGGCCGCCGCGATAGCAGCCTGGCGTGCGGTCGCCCTCGCGTTCGAGGCCCTGGACCGTGGTCGTGTGCAGGCCGCGCAGCAGGTGCTCGCTCAGCGCCGAGCCGGGTTCCACGGTCTCTTCCAGCTGGCGCATCGCGGCCTCGATGTTCTCGATCTCGCGCAGCGGCTCGCCGTCGGGTCGTCCCGGCACCACCTTGGCTTCGACATAGTCGGCCAGCGTCGTGTGGTTGCCTTCGATGCGCGCCGACGCCAGGCTTTCGAGCAGGTGGAACACCTGCTTGAGCTGCATGAAGACCGGCGCTGGCGTGCTGCCGCGGATCTCCAGCCGGCGCAGGTGCTCCAGGTCGGTCAGCACGTCCAGCAAGGGCGAGTCGAACCGCGGGTTCAGCAGTCGCAGATCGTGGTGATGGAACTGGGGCACGGTGTTGCGGGATCTTGAATCCGTCTTCCGATGGATCTTGATTGACGGCTCAGGATCTGTTGATTGACAACATCTTAGAGCGAATTCTTGCGCTACAAAAACTGGCCTGTGCGCTGCCGGGATCTTGAATCCTCTGGCCCGCCGATGTGTGCAGGTTCATCGCCGACGCGTGATGAAGAACGCCCCCGGAACCGCGTGTGCGGCGCCGGGGGCGTGCGCAGGAGACCTGGAGCCTTAAGGCTGCTTGCCGATGTACGCCAGGATGCCACCGTCCACGTACAGCACGTGGCCGTTGACGAAGTCCGAGGCGCTGGACGCCAGGAACACCGCCGGGCCCTTCAGGTCCTCGGTGCGGCCCCAGCGGTTGGCCGGGGTCTTGGCGAGGATGAAGCTGTTGAACGGGTGGCCGGGCGTGCGCAGCGGCGCGGTCTGCGGCGTCTCGATGTAGCCCGGGCCGATGCCGTTGCACTGGATGTTGTGCGCGCCGTACTCCGAGGCGATGTTGCGCGTCAGCATCTTCAGCCCGCCCTTGGCGGCGGCGTAGGCCGAGACGGTCTCGCGGCCCAGCTCGCTCATCATCGAGCAGATGTTGATGATCTTGCCGCCGCCCTTGGCGATCATCGCCGGGATCACCGCCTTGGCGAGGATGAACGGCGCCGTCAGGTCGATGTCGATGACCTGGCGGAACTCGCTGGCGGCCATCTCGTGCATCGGCACGCGCTTGATGATGCCGGCGTTGTTCACCAGGATGTCGATCGTGCCGACCTCGCGCTCGATCTGCGCGACCATCTTCTGCACCGCCGGCTCGTCGGTGACGTCGCACAGGTAGCCGTGCGCCTTGATGCCGGCGGCCTCGTAGGCCGCCAGGCCCTGGGCGAGGAAGTCCTCGTTGATGTCGTTGAAGGCGATCGTCGCGCCGGCCTCGGCCAGCGCGCTGGCCAGCGCGAAGCCGATGCCGTAGCTGGCGCCGGTGACGAGCGCGACCTTGCCCTTCAGGGAGAAGGCGTCGGGGTAGAAGCTCATGGTCTGTCCTTGTTCGGCGGCGTCAGCGCAGGTCGCCGATCGCGATGTGGTCCATGTCGTCGAAGGTCTGGTTCTCGCCGCCCATGGCCCAGATGAAGGTGTAGGCCGCGGTGCCGCAGCCCGAGTGGATCGACCACGACGGCGAGATCACCGCCTCCTCGTTGTGCACGAGGATGTGGCGCGTCTCCTGGCCCTCGCCCATCATGTGGAACACGGCCTGGCCTTCGGGGATGCCGAAGTAGGTGTAGATCTCCATGCGGCGCTCGTGCGTGTGCGCCGGCATCGTGTTCCAGACGTTGCCGGGCTCCAGCTGCGTGAGGCCCATCGACAGCTGACAGGTCTCCAGCACGTCGGGGTGGATGAACTGGTTGATGACACGCTTGTTCGCCGTCGCGGTGTCGCCCACCGGCTTCTTCTTCGCGTCGGCGATCGAGATGAAGGTCGTCTTGCAGGCTTTGTGGGCCGGCGCGCTGACCATGTAGAACTTGGCCGGCCGCGACGGGTCGGCGCTGCGGAAGACGACTTCGCGCGTGCCTTGGCTGACGTACAGGCAGTCCTGGAAACCGAGCTGGTAGCGCACGCCGTCGGCCTCGACCGAGCCGGCGCCGCCGATGTTGAAAATACCGAGCTCGCGGCGCTCGAGCACGTAGTTCGTGCCGAAGGTCTTCATGCAGGCGATGCCCTTGTCCAGCGGCACCGCCTCGTCGACCGGCATGCAGCCGAAGGTCACCATCCGGTCGACGTGGCTGTAGACGGCCTGCACGGTGTCGGGCAGGTACAGGTTCTGGATCAGGAACTCGCGGCGCGTCTCTTCGGTCGTGTAGCGCTTGAAGTCCCGCTGGTTGGTGGAATAGCGGATGTCCATGATGGTTCTCGTGTCGGTGGCGTGGGTCAGGCGAGGACCTTGACCACGACCTTGCGCACCTTGCGGCTGCGGTCGTCGCAGCAGCCCGGGCGGTGGATGTCGGTGGGGTGGAAGATGGCGTAGCTGCCGGGGCCCAGCAGCAGGTCGGTCTCGTCGGCGACCGAGGCGAAGAACTGCACGTCGCGTTCGGCGAGCAGGTCTTCCTCGACGGCGCCGCCGTGGTTCAGCGGCGCGTAGCCGATGACCTCCAGCCCGCGCGCGACGTACTGGATGTCGATGTAGCGGGCGTGCGATTCGGCGCGCTTGTGGGCCTTGGGTTCGGTGTCGTAGTCCTGGACCAGCGCGAACAGGCGGTCGCCGTCGAGGTCGAAACGCCCGGCGGGCAGGCTCTCGATGTCGGTCTCGGCGAGAAAACGAAGGCCGCGCACCAGCGCGGCGGGCAACTGGTCGGCCTCGCGGTCGAGCAGGGAGATGTGGCTGAGGAACATGGCGGATTCCGCTGCGGTCCTGGGGTTCGGAGTGGCCGGCCGGCGTGCTTCCGGCCGGGGGCGCCCGGCGCGTGCGGCCAGAACCGGCACCTCACGCGCGGGGCGACGTGGTCGGGCTCAGGCCGTGGCCGGCTGGGTCTTGGTGTCGCCGCGAGCGGCCATGCGCTTGGCCCACAGGCCGGTCAGCACGGGCACCAGGATGGCGGTGGTCAGGCAGGCGGCGGCGACCAGCGAGGTCGCGGCGGCGGCGGCCGGTTTGAAGGCCGGCACCATCTCCGCGATGATCATCGGGTTGGCCACGGCGGCGCCGGCGGTCGACGAGGCGGCGAGGCCGGCGGTGCCGTTGCCGCCGCCGATCAGCTTGTCGGCGATCATCAGCGGGATGCCGGTGACGACGATCACCATCAGGCCCAGCAGGATGCCGCCGAGGCCGGTCTGCGCGATCACGTTCAGGTTGATGCCGTTGCCCAGCGCGAAGCCGAAGAACGGGATCAGCACGTGCACGCACTTGCCGAAGAACTCCTTCAGGTCCTTGTCGAGGTTGCCCAGCGCGAAGCCGATCAGGAAGGGCAGCACCGCGCCGGCGAACAGCCGCGGCTCGAAGCTGGCGACGCCGGCGGCGCCCAGGATCAGCATCGACACCAGCGGGCCCGACTCGACCGACATCAGGACGAAGGCGCCCGCCTCCTCCTTGGTGCCGTACTGCTGCATCACCGCGGCGTAGAGGCCGCCGTTGGTCATGTCCATCGCGGCGCAGATGGCCAGCGCGGAGAAGCCGGCGAAGAGGCCCGCCTGGACGCCGTCCATCGGCAGCCACTGCGCGGCCATCCAGGTGGCGGCCCAGGCGACCAGCGTCTTGACGACGACGAGGTTGCCCGACTTGCGCAGCACCGTGCCGGTGGCGCGCAAGTCGATCGTCGCGCCCATGCAGAAGAACCACACTGCCAGGATCGGCACCGTGCCCGTGATCAGCCCGTTGGTGAACGAGCCGAAGTACTTGCCGGCGTCCGGGAAGAAGGTCTTGGTCAGCGCGCCGAGGATCAGCGGCACCAGCATCAGGCCACCGGGGATCCGGTCGATTGCCTTCTTGATGTTCATGGACGTACCCCTTGTGTGCAGAGAAAGCCGGTGGGGCCGGCAGGGTGGAGCGCTACGGGCGGTCTGCGGCCGTTTCCGTGGCGTAGACGTCGGGGGTGGCCTCGGCCGCGATGATGGCGCCGCGGTGCTGGACCACGGCGCCGGCCACCCGGTGGGCCCGGCGGGCGCTTTCGGCTGGGGCCAGGCCCAGCATGCGTCCGAGGAGATAGGCGCCGGAGAAGCTGTCGCCGGCGGCGGTGGTGTCGACGACCTGCGGGATGCAGGTCGCGGCGATCGATTCGACCTGGCCGCCGTGGATCAGCGTGCAGGGCTTGGCGCCGTCCTTGATGACAACTTCCAGCTGCGTCAGCGGGCGGAAGTGCGCCGCGCCGGCCGCCGGGTGCGGGGCCACGCCCAGCACCTCCAGTTCCTCGACCGTCACCAGCACGCGGCGGGCGAAGCCGAAGACACGTTCGTAGACGGCGCGTGTCGTCGCCACGTCCTCCCACAGCAGCGGGCGGTAGTTGCAATCGAAGTCGATCGTCTTGCCGGTGGCGGCCAGTTCGGCCAGGCGCACCAGCAGGCGCTCGCGGCTGGCCGGGCGCAGCACCGCCAGGCTGATGCCCGACAGGTAGATCGCGTCGAAGCCGGCGAGCGACTCGAGCAGCGCGTCCGAGCCTTCGCACTCGAAGGCCTCGCGCACCGCGGCCTCGCCGCGCCAGTAGAAGAAGCGGCGCTCGCCGGCGGCGTCGGTCTTGATGAAGTACAGCCCCGGGCGGCGGCCGGTGCGGCGCATCGTCAGGCTGTCGTCGACACCCTGGGCGCGCCAGAACTCGGCCATCGCGCTGCTGAACGGGTCGTCGCCGATCGCGCTGACGTAGTGCACGAAGCGGCCGAGGCGCTGTCCCAGGCGGGCCATGTAGACCGCGGTGTTCAGCGTGTCGCCGCCGAACGCCTGGCTGACGCTGCCGTCGGCACGCTCTTGCAGTTCGACCATGCACTCGCCGATCGCGGCGACGCGCAGCACGGGGCTCTTGTCCATCTCTCGGTCCTTGCCAGCGGTCTCCCGGTCGCCAGCCTCGTGGGCCGGTCGCCGGTTGTTGCGCCGCTCGCATCGGGCCTGCCGTCAGGGCGTCTGTGCGCCGTCTTGCGGGTCAGGTGGGGCGGTCTGTATGCATGATATACAAGGAGTATTTGGTATACATAGCGATCTTTGAGGCGTTTGACCTAGTGTTTTCACTGATTCCATGACGACCGGACTTGACGTGCGGTGCGGCGCGATCCCGGCGCCGTTTCGGCGGCCCGTCGTCGGCGGTGACCGGGCTCGGCAGCCCGGCTGGCGAGCCCTCTGACGCGGCCAAGCCCCTGTCGGGGTGGCCATATATGTAATATGCGAGAACTGCTCGCCGGAGCGGGCGCCATGCGGCGGCCGCGTTTCGCGGGCCCAGGAAGGGATCCCATGGCGGACTGGACCATCGGTGGCGACGCACGGCGCGTGGCCGCTGCGAACGGCGCGAGCCTCACGGCCGCGCAGCTGGTGCACGAGCGCCTGCGCGACGAGATCGTGTCGCTGCAGCGCCGCCCCGGCGACGTGATCTACGAGAAGGAGATCGCGCAGGAAGCGCAGGTCAGCCGCACCCCGGTGCGCGAGGCGCTGCTGCGCCTGGCCGACGAGAAGCTGGTCGAGATCGTGCCCAAGTCGGGCACCATCGTCGCGCGCATCCCGGTGGCCAAGCTGCCGGAGATCATCCTGGCGCGCACCGCGCTGGAGACGATCACCGTGCGTGCCGCCGCCGAACGCGCACGCGGCTCCGACATCGCCGGGCTGCGCGCGCTGATCGAACTGCAGCGCGAAACGCTCGAAGCCGGCGACCAGGCCGGCTTCCACGCCGCCGACGAGACCATGCACCGCGCCATCGCCGAGGCCGCCGGCCTGCCCGGCATCTGGGAGATGGTGCAGCAGATCAAGGTCCAGCTCGACCGCTTCCGCCGCCTGACGCTGCCGCAGCCGCACCGCATGGAGCTGGCGCTGGACGAACATGCGGCGCTGGTCGACGCCATCGCCGCGCACGACGGCGACACCGCGGTGGCGCGGGTCAGCGCGCATCTCGAAGGGCTGACCGCCAGCCTGGCGACGATCCGCGAACTCAACCCCGACTACTTCGCCGGCGACGTGGAGGCGGTCTACACGCGCTGGGCTGCGGTGGCCTGAGGGCCGCGCAGCGGCGGCGCGTCAGCCGCCGAGGCGCCGCGCCATGTCTGCCTTGCGCGCGAGCATCTTCTCGGCCAGCGCCGCACTGCCGCCGTGGCCGAGCACGCAGGCGCGCACCGCGGCGTCGTCCAGCCGCGTGACGATCGAGATCGCCTCGTGCAGCTCGGCCTCGCCGATCTCGCCGAAGAGGCGGCTTGCGTGCCGGTTGTCGGGGTCGTGGCGCAGGCGGTCGAGTTCGCCGACCTCGTGGCCGAAGGCGCGGCCCTTGGGGCTGCCCTGGGCGCGGAACTCGAGCGCGCCGCCGACGTCCAGCGTCAGCACCGTGCCGCCGGTCACGCCCTGGTTGTCGCCGTCGTAGCCGGCGGCGTCCCAGTTGGCAGTCCAGGCGTGCACGCCCAGCCAGCGCCGGGCCTGGCGGCGTTCGGCCTCGTCGAGCTGGCCGACGTTCTTCTTGTCGAGCACGACGAACTCGGTGGCCACCTGGTCGGCGGCCCGCGTGCGCAGGTAGCGCAGCGTCGGCGCGCCGGCCAGGCGGTAGAGCTGGGCCGCGAGCCACTCGTTGCGCGCCAGCGCCGGGCTCTCCAGCTCCTTCACGTAGTAGCGGCGCCCAGCCTCGTCGCGGTAGACACCGGCCGGGTTGCTGCCCAGGCGGCCGCCGACGCGCTGCAGCGTGGCGGTGTCGAGCACACGCGCGCCGGCATCGGGCGCGGGTTCCGGCGGTTCGGGACGCACGAACGGGTTCACCAGGGCCCCCTTCGGCCGGGCGGCCGGCCCCGCCGAGCGGGAATGCGTCCCGACTCCCGAGGGCTCATGGCAGCGGGCGCGTGCGCTGCACCAGCATCATCTGGGCCGGTGTCTCGATGGCCCCGTGGCGCGCGCGGCGCACGTCGCGGATGGCCTGCTCGGGGGCGACGCCGAGCTCGGCCAGCAGCCGCGCGGCGATCATGCCGGCGCGGCCCAGGCCGCCCTTGCAGTGCACGAGCACGTCGTCGCCGGCGCGCAGCAGGGCGCGGATCTCGGCTCCGGCCTGCACCCACTGGCGCTCGAAATGTTCGCCGGGCACGCCGAAGTCGGGAATCGGCAGGTGCTGCCAGGCGATGCCGCGGCGTCTGACCTCGTGGCCGAGCTGCGGCACCTTCAGCGCCGACAGCTCCGCCGGCTCGACCAGCGTCAGCACCAGCTTCGCGCCCCAGGCGGCGATCGTGTCCAGGTCCATGCCCAGGTCGCGCGCCCAGGCGCCGGTGGCGGCGCTGCGGTCGTGCTTGCCGGGGCAGAAGGTGATGCCGATGCGCCCGTGCGCGGGACTGGCGCGCACCGCGGCGATCTGCAGCGGGTGGCTGTGGCTGGTGCGGGCGGTGGTCACGGTGCGGGGCTCGGGACGACGCGCCGATGCTGCCACAGCGCGGCGCCGCGGCCCGGGGTCAGCCGGGTTGGCGGGCCCGCCGCTGATCCGCCGCAGCGCGGAGGGCGAGGGGTCGCCAAACCATCTTCGCTGCCGGTGATCGCTGCGGAAGATCAAAGCCGAGCCTTCGGCGGCGTGTCGTATTGCACGCCCAGGCCCTGAAACAGGGCCGAAGCTGTGGTTCAACCACCTGAATCGGGGTGCACAGCCGGCCGGATTTGTTTGACATTGTTTCAAACAACGCAATGTCAGGATTGACTGCAGTTTTTGTGGCCTATAAAGGCGCCGCGCAAACGGTGCCTTCGAACACCCCGGCGCCTGCGGTCGCACCGCCCCGATCACCATGTCCGACACCCGAATCTCCCGCCTGAAGCTCAGTGTGCTGGCCTGTGCCGCCGGCCTCCTCGTCGCCGCCGCCCCGGCGGCACTGGCGAGCCCGCTGAACCTGACGCCGCTGTACGCCGGCAGCTACGCCAGCGGCAGCGGCGCCGACGCCAGCTTCGTGCAGATCGACGGCAACTGGCAGGGCAGCACCGTGCTCTGGAACGAGGCCACGCAGAGCTACGGCAGCGGCAGCGCGATCGGCAGCTACGGCTGGGGCACCGGCCTGTGGGGCCGCGCCGACTGGCAGGCGGTGCAGGCCGCGGCGGCCGGCGGCGGCGGTGCCGGCGCGCCGGACATCATCTCCAGCTGGAGCGGCCTGTCCTCGGCGATCAACTACGGCAACGGCTGCTACAACGGCGCCCATTCGGCGCAATGGGGCCCGGCGACCCCGGTGCCGCTGAGCCAGGACAGCGGTGTCTGCGGCGACGACGCCAACGGCAACTGGACCTCGCACTTCGAGGGCTTCATCCGCATCACCGAGGCCGGCCTCTACAACTTCTCGGTGCTCTACGACGACGGCTTCTTCTTCCGCCTGCTGGGCCTGGAGGAGACGCTGGAGATCGGCAAGGACTTCCTGAACCCGCGTGACCGCCTGGGTTTCGCCGAGGACCTGTTCCTGACCCCGGGCCTGTACGGCTTCGAGCTCGGCAGCTGGAACCGGCTGCAGGCCGGCGTCGTCGACCTGCGCTACAGCTACCAGGGCAGCGACTGGACGCTGGTCGACCCGCAGAACCTGCTGCCGACCTCGGCGGTGCCTGAACCTTCGACGCTGGCGCTGCTGCTGCCGGCCCTGGCGATGCTGGGGCTGCGCCGCACGATCGGCCGCCGCGCATGACCCCCCCGCTCCCGCACACAGCCGCTCGGCCCGAGCGGCTGACGGCGGCGCGTCGCCTGCTGCATGCGCTGGTCGTGCTCGCCGGCTGGGTGCTGTTCGTCTGGGGCTGGGAGCGGGTCCTCGCGGGGCGACCCGACTTCTCCGAACTGCTGCTGCTGATCGGCGGTGCGCTGGTGCTGGTGCCGGTGCTGACGCTGTCGTGGGTGCTGCACAACGTCGGCATCTACCGCCGCAAGGGGCCGCGGCGCAGCAGCGCGCGGGTGGCGCTGGACTACCGCCACGACTTCAACGGCCGCCACATCGACGCCGACTGGGCCATGCTGGCCGGCGCCCGCCGGGTGTGCATCCGCAACGACGGCGCGCACAAGCGCTTCGAGCTCGTCGAGCCGCCCGCAGAGCGCAGCGCGCCGGCGGCCGCCGTGCCGCCGCGGCGCGAGCAGCGCCAGGAGGTGCTCTGATGGAAGCGTGGCTGCTGGCCGTGCAGACCACGGCCTGGTACGGCTGGGTGCTGGCCTTCTTCGCGATCTACCCGATCGTCACCAGCCTGATGTGGATCGTCACCGCGCTGATCTTCCGCGTGCGCTGGGAGGAGACCGTCGGTCCCGACCCGAAACGATCCGACGCCGACCTGCCTTTCGTCAGCGTGCTGGTGCCGGCGCACAACGAGGAGGCGGTGATCCGCCGTTCGGTCGAGTCGATGCTGCGCATGGACTACCCGCATTACGAGGTCATCGTCGTCGACGACGGCTCGACCGACGGCACGCTGGCGGCGCTGGAGCCGTTGACGGCCGACCCGCGGCTGCGCCTGGTGCACAAGGCGAACAACGAAGGCAAGGCGATGGCGCTCAACGACGCCATCGCGCTGGCGCGCGGCGAGATCCTGATGGGCCTGGACGCCGACGCCGAGCCCGACGCGCGCATGCTGCGCTACATCGTCCCGCACTTCGACTCGCCACGCGTGGCCGCCGTCACCGGCAATCCGCGTGTGCGCAACACCGGCAGCTTCCTGGCGCGGCTGCAGGCGGTGGAGTTCTCGTCGATCGTCAGCCTGCTGCGCCGTGCGCAGCGCGTCTGGGGCCGCATCGTCACCGTCTCGGGCGTCGTCGCGGCGCTGCGCCGCAGCGCCGTGCTCGACGTCGGCGGCTACAGCCCCGACATGCCCACCGAGGACATCGAACTCACCTGGCGGCTGCAGAAGCGCCATTACGACGTGCGCTACGAGCCGCGTGCGCTGTGCTGGATGACGGTGCCGCTGTCCTACCGCGGCCTGTGGCGCCAGCGCCTGCGCTGGGCGCGCGGGCTGATCCAGGTGCTGCGCAAGCATGCCGACGTGCTGGTCACGTGGCGCAGCCGGCGGCTGTGGCCGGTGTTCGTCGAGTCCTCGCTGTCCATCCTGTGGTCGGTGTGTTTCGTGCTGCTGGCGACGCTGTGGACGCTGTCCTGGGCGGTCGGCCTGCCGCCGGTCGGCGCCTCGCCGATCCCCAACCTCTGGGGCATGGCGATCGCGACGCTGTGCATGCTGCAGCTGACGGTCGGCGTCTGGATCGACCGCCGCTACGACCCCGGCATCACCCGCTTCCTGCCTTACGCCGTGTGGTATCCGCTGATCTACTGGGCCTTCCTGGCCGTCACGACCGTCGTCGCGCTGCCGACCTTGTTCCGCCGCCCGGCGACCCAGGCCGTGCGCTGGAGCACCGCGCGTGTCGGGAGGGGCTCGTGAGCCCGCGTCTGGCACCGCTGCTGCTGGCGCTGGCCGCCGCTTTCGCCGCCGCGCCGGTGGCCGCCGCGGGCCGCGCCGAGGCCCGCGCCGCCGCCGAGCAGCGCGACTGGGCGCAGGCGCTGCCGCTGTACGTGCAGCTCGTCGCCGCCCACGGCGACGACGTCGACCTGCTGATCGAGGCGGCGCGCGTGCACGGCTTCGCCGACCGCAATGCCGAGGCCGCGGCGCTGTACCGGCGCGCGCTGGCCCAGGCGCCGCAGCGGCGCGCCGACATCGTGCCGTCGCTGGCCTGGCAGAGCCTGTGGAGCGGCCGCGCGGCCGAGGCTGCGGCGCTGTTCGCCGAACTCGTGCCGGGCACCGCCGGCGCCACGCGGGCCGCGCTGCTCGACGGCCTGGGCCAGGCGCGCCAGGCCGGGGGTGACGCCGCCGGGGCCGTCGCCGCCTTCACCGAGGCGCAGGCCCTCGCGCCCGACGACGTGCGGCTGCAGCGCCGGCTGGCGACCGCTCGGCTGTGGAGCGGCGACGAAGCCGGCGCCGTGCGCGAACTCGAGACACTCGCCCGCCGTTTCCCGGCCGACCGCGACCTGGCCTGGGCGCTGGCCAACGCCCGCAACTTCGCCGGTGCGCCCCGCGCGGCGCTCGCCGGCTTCCTGGCGCAGCCGGCGCCGGTGCACCCGGGCGAACGGGCCGACCTCGCCCGCGCCTGGTGGTGGGCCGGCTACGAAGACCGCGCCTGGCCGCTGCTGGCCGAGCCGACCGACGCCGAGTCGGCCTGGCTGCGCGACTGGCGCATCGGCCGCGAGCTGCGGCCTTTCGGCTACGCCGGCTTCGAGGCCTCCGAAGACAAGGACGAGCTCGACACGCGGGCCTGGACCGTCGGCGGCGGCTGGCATCCGGCGCCCGGTGCGACCGTCGACCTGCAGACCCGCCGGCTGACGCTGGACGACGCCAACGGCGACCCGGCGGCCAACCAGGTCGCGGCCTCGCTGCGCTGGCGCGTCGGCGAACCGGGCAGCCCGGCGGGCACCTGGTGGCCGTCGATCGCGCTGCGGGCGGCCAACTTCGACGGCTGGCATCCGGTGCTGCCGACCCTGCGCCTGACCGGTGTGCCCGCCGACCACTGGCGCGTCGACGCCCAGGCCGCGCGTGAACTCGTCGAGGCCCCGCGTGCCGTCGCCAACCGGGTCACGGTGGACTCGCTGGCGCTCGGCGTCGACTTCCGCCCGACCGGGCCCTGGTCCTATGCCGGCTCGGGTGCGGTGCAGCGTTTCGACGACGGCACGACGCGGCTGCGCCTGCGCGGCCGCGCCGAACGCACGCTGCCGCTGCGCGGCCTGTCCGCCGGCGTCGAGGCCAACCTCATCGAGCGCAGCGCCGGCGACGACGACGTCGACCGCGGCTACTGGAACCCCGACCGCTACCGGGAACTGCGCGCCTATCTCGCGTGGTCGCGCGAATGGCGCCCGGTCGACCTGGAACTGCGCGCCGGCCTGGGCATGGCCCACGAGACGGATACCGCCGGCAATCGCAGCACCGTGCATCCGAACTTCTGGGAACTGGCGCTGGGTTGGGACCTGTCGCCGTCGGCGCGGCTGCGTCTGGCGATGGGCGGCAGCGGCCAGCGCATGGCCACCGGCGACTCGGCCGGCGGCTATTGGCGCCGTTACCTGACGCTGGGCCTGAACGTCTGGCGCTGAGCGTCGAGCGCGGCGAAGGCCTCGGCCAGGCTGCGGCCGAGCGTCGGGGTCAGGGCCTCGACCAGGCGTGGCGTCGGCAGGCTGGCCAGTGGTTCGGCGCGCAAGACGTGGCGCATCACCGCGGTACCGAGCAACTGCGCGCCGATCAGCTGCGCACGCTGCACGCCGTCCTCGTCGTCGAGCAGCGTCGCGATGCCCTGGCGCAGCTGGCACTCGATGGCCTGCTGCAGCGTCGTCGGCGGTTCCTGCGCCGCCAGCGCGGCATGCAGCGCCGCTGCGAGCTCACGGCCTTCTTCGCCGTGTTCCCAGATCTCCAGGTAGCGCTCGACGATGCCTGCGGCCAGAACCTCGAACGCGTGTTCGTCCAAACGGGGCGCCGGCAACGTTGGCGGCTGGGTCGGCACCTCGGGTTCGGCCGCCCGGCGGCGCTCGGACAGCGTCAGCAGCTTCTCGCTGACGCCGTCGACGATCACGTAGCCGAGCCAGGAGCCGCTGCCGAGGCCGACCAGCGCCAACCAGATCTCGAACTCGCTCAGGATGCCGTCCACGGACCGATGAAGAAGTGAGGGGCGCCGCCGCCGGCGTCGTCGATAGGCGCGACCGGGCGAAGGCCGCCCTCCGTCGCAGGGCATGCAAGGGGCGGCGGGGCGAGACACCGATTCTGGGCAGCGCACCCCGCGCTTGCCTTCCGGAGATGGCCGGCGAAGACCCCGCAATTCCGGCCCTGGCGACGTGCGCCTGCCCGCGGGTGCCGCTGCCGGCTTCGGGCAGGTCTTGAGGACCGATCCCAGGCTGCGCTCGACGCGCACTCGGGCTGCAATCACGACACCGAGCCCGGAGGTCCGGGCCGTCCAGGAGCTTGAACGATGTCGCTGAACACCCTGCCGGCAGGCGCCGGCATCGCCGCCGGCGGCTGCATGCCGCCGCGTGTCGACCCCTCCAACCCGAGCAACGCCAGCACGCGGCTCGAAAACGGCGTCGCCGTCTTCGAGAACGACAACTACCGCATCACCGCCGGCGACGACAACCAGGTTCTCATCCAGAACAAGGTGACCGGTGAGACCTACCGTGCCTGGGGTGACCCGCACATGGAGATCGACGGCAAGCAGGCCTTCGACTTCTGGGGCACGACCAGCTTCGTGCTCGACGACGGCACCAAGGTCACGATCGAGACCACGCCCTGGGCCGCCAACCCGGCGATGACGCTGTCGTCCAAGGTGACGATCACCAACGGCGACTACGGCGTGCAGATCACCGGCGTCGACACCAACACCCGCGGCGATCTCGCGATCGACGAAGGCCGCGGCTGGGGCCGTGCCGTCGACTGGGCGGTCGACGACGGCAACACGCTCTACGAGAACGCCTTCGGCAAGGGCTTCGTCGGCATCGACGACCAGGGCCGCATCCGCCAGGTCGACCAGAGCTTCATCAACGAGACCGACCTGATGAAGGGCGGCCGCCTGACCGAGCAGTACCGCGACGCCTTCCGCGCGCTGGGCGGGCTGATGACGATCAGCTTCGTCGGCGCCTTCCTCGGCACGCTGGCGGCCCTGTCGAACGCGTCGAACGCCGAAGGCCGCCACGACCCGCGGCCGCGACTGCCCGACACCGGCGGCACCGACACCTGGGCCGGCGGCACGCCGTCGCGCCGCTTCGACGAGACCGGCCCGGCCTTCCCGCTGCTGCGCCTGACGCTGATGCTGGCGCGCCTGGGCGGCTGACACAGGCTGTTGCCGCCGCCCCGGGCGCGATCCCAGGGTGGCGGCACGCGGGGCTTCTGATGAAGTCCGGGGTTCGCTCCGGTCCCCTGTCGCATGTCCCCGCCGCCGTTCCGCTTCGACCTCGTCTGGCCCCAGGGCCGCGCCCGCCTCGAGCTGCCGGGGGCCGGCGACCCCGATTCCGACCTCGACGCCGCGCGTGCGCTGGCCTCGGCGCTGGACGCGCTGGCGGCGCTGGAGCGCTGGATCGGCACGCCGCTGGACGATCTGCGGCCCGCCCGCGCGCCGGCAGCCGCCGGTGCCGTCGGCCTCGGCTGGGGCGAGGGCGGCCGGCTGCTGCTGCCGCCCGCGCTGCTGCCCTGGGGACGGGCGCCATCGGCCGCGCTGCGGCTGGCCTGGCCGGTGTGGACCGTGCGCGTGTGCGTGCAGACGCTGCCCGCCGGGCGGGTTCCGCCGGCGGCGCTGGTGCCGGGCGCGCTGCTGCTGCTTCCGGCCAGCTTCGCCGGCGAGGTCTTGCCGGTCGTGCTGCAGCCCGACGAGCCGCTGCCGGCCCGCGCCGGCCTCTGGCAGCCGCGCGCCGGGCGGCTGTGTGCCGTGGCCGGCGACGCCCCCGCGGCCGGACCGGGCGAGGCCCGGGTCTGGCTCGACGCGGCCGTGGCCGTCGACTCGCGCGCCTGGTTCGGCGCCGAGGACGTCACGGCGGCGCTTTCGGCCGGCGTCGCGCGGCTGCACGCCGGCCCGCTCGGGGCCCGCGGCACGCTGGTGCCGGCCGGCCAGGGCTGGGGCTTGCTGCTCGACGTCGCCGGCGCCCCGCCGGCGCCGCGCGAGGACCGGGCGCTCGCATGGACCTGAGCCAGTTCACGCCGTCCTCGGCGCTGATCACCGTCGTCCTGCTGGCGCTGGCGCCCTTCGTCGGCGTGATGGTGACCTCGTTCACGAAGATCGTCGTCGTGCTCAGCCTGCTGCGCAACGCGCTCGGCCTGCAGCAGGTGCCGCCCAACGTCGTGCTCAACGGCATGGCGCTGGTGCTGTCGATCTACGTCATGTACCCGGTCGGGCTGCAGATGGCCGAGCGTGTCGGCCAGAGCCAGAGCCAGAGCCAGGCCGCCGGCCGCGGCACCGAGGCCCTGCTGGCCGCCGCCGACGCCGCCAAGGAGCCGCTGCGCGAGTTCCTGATCCAGCATTCCAACCCGGACGAACGGCGCTTCTTCCTGGAGACGCTGCGCCGCAACCTGTCTCCGGCGCAACAGCAGGCGCTGAGCGAACGCGATCTCGTCGTCGTCGTGCCGGCCTTCGTCGTCAACGAGCTGTCGGTGGCGTTCCAGATCGGTTTCCTGATCTTCCTGCCCTTTCTGGTCATCGACCTCGTCGTCTCCAACATCCTGATGGCGCTGGGCATGATGATGCTGTCGCCGACCACCGTCTCGCTGCCGTTCAAGCTGCTGCTGTTCGTGCTCGTCGACGGCTGGGTCAAGCTCTCGCACGGCCTCGTGCTGTCGTACTGAGGCCGCGATGTCGGGCAGCGAAGCGATGCAACTGACGCTGCAGGCCCTGTGGCTGGTGCTGCTGCTGTCGGCGCCGCCGGTGCTGGTGGCCGCGGTCGTCGGGCTGCTGATCGCCATCGTCCAGGCCGCGACGCAGATCCAGGAGCAGACCTTCCAGTACGCGGCCAAGCTGTTCGCGATCGTGCTGACGATCTTCGTCACCGCGGCGCTGCTCGGCGGCACGCTGTACGCGTTCGGCGACCGGCTGTTCAGCGAGTTCCCGGAGATCGTCTCGCGGCCCTGAGCCGCGCCGCACGATGGAGGCGCTGCGTTTCGTCGACTCGCTGGCCGACGGCGCGCTGCTCGTCGCGCTGGCCAGCACGCGTTTCGCCGTCGCCTTCCTGCTGCTGCCGATCTTCGCTTCCGAGACCGTGCCGGCGCTGGTGCGCAACGCGATCTTCGTCGGGCTGGGCCTGATCACGCTGGCGGTGCAGCCGGCGGTGCCGGTGCAGGGCTGGACGGCCGGGCACTGGATGCTGCTCTTCGGCCGCGAGGCGCTGCTGGGCATCGGCGTGGGCGTGCTGCTGGGCGCCGTGCTCTGGGCCTTCGAGGCCGCCGGGCAGATCGTCGACGCCAAGGTCGGCGCCACGCTGGCGCAGGTGGCCGACCCGCTGTCCGGCCACCAGACCTCGTTGTCGGGTGCGCTGCTGTCGCGGCTGGCGATGTTCCTGTTCATGGCCGGCGGCGGTTTCCTGGCCCTGGTGGCCGTCGCGGTGCAGAGCTTCGCGATGTGGCCGCTGGCCCAGCCGGGCCTGAACTTCGACGCCGCCGACGTCCGGATCTTCGAGTCGGCCTTCGCGCAGCTGATGGTGCTGGCCTTCCTGCTCGCCGCGCCGGCGCTGGTCGTGCTCTACGCGCTGGACCTGGCACTGGGCCTGGTCAACCGCTTCGCGCCGCAGCTCAACCTGATCTCGATCTCGATGTCGCTGAAGTCGGTGGCCGCCACGCTGGTCTGGGTGCTGATGTTCACGGTGCTGGTCGACGCGATCGTCGCCCGCATCGACGATGGCGTCGCCGGCCTGCTGCCGGCGCTGCGCATCTGGGCACCCTGACCCTGGGGGCGATCCTCAGTGGCGCGGCCCCGGGCGGGCCTCTTAAGCTGCCGCCATGACCTCGCTGCCCGCCTGGCCCCCGTCGCCGTCGTTCGCTCCGGCCGCCGCGCCGCGTGCCGCCGAGGCCGCGGGCTGGGCCGATCTCGGCACCGACGGCGGTGCCGACGCCGCCTCGCGCGTGCTGCGCGCCCCGGCCGACGGTTCGGCCACGCCACAGGCGCTGACGGCGCGTTTCCTGGCCAGCCTGCTCGCCGGCGACGTCGGCGCCTGATCCCGTGAAGGCGCTGCGCGCCGACCCCGACTGGCACGAGGCCGCCCAGACCCTCGTCGACGGCTGCTGCCTGCTCTCGCCCGCCGAGCGTGTGCCCTGGCTGGAGCAGCTGTGCCGCGCGATCGGCGACCCGCTGTACCCGGCGTTCCTGCGTGTGCTGTGCCTCGTCGGCGAACACGGCGAGCCGCTGGCGCAGCGTGCCGTGGCGGCCACGCTCAACGACGCGCTGGCCAGCGGCCGGCTGCCGGCCGGGCCGCAGGCCGCCTGGGGCGCGCTGGCGGGCGCCTCGCGGCGCCAGGGGCCGATCGAGTTCCTCTGCGCCGCCTTTCTGCACCCGCAGGGCGCGCTGCCGCTGTCGGCCAGCGCCTTCGACCGCACGGCGCGGGCGCTGCTCGGACTGATGGCGCAGGACCGGGAGGCGCACGCCCGCTACCGTGCCCGGCTCGACGCCGCCGCCGCCGACCCGCTGGAAGGCGCATGGTCGCGGGCCGACCGCGCCGCGCTGCGCGCGCTGGCCGCGGCCTGGGTGCCGGGGGCCGCGCCCGGGGCGGCCGTCGACGCCTTTCTGCAGGCCGCGCGCGCCGGTTCAGGCGGCGGCTGGTCCGGGCTCTCGGGCTTCGGCGCGCTCGGTCCGCCCGGGCGCTGACGGCTGCGGCGGCGCCGCACGCAGCGCGATGTGGAAGCTGCAGCCGGCGTCCGGCGGCGCATGGCGGGTGAACCACAGCCGGCCCTGGTGCAGCTCGACGAAGCTGCGGCAGATCTTCAGCCCGATGCCCATGCCGTCGGGCTTGCTCGACTCGAAGGGCACGAAGAGCCGGCTCTCGCCGTCCTCGGGGATGCCGCAGCCGTGGTCGACGATGTCCAGCTGCTGCTCGTCGGGCACGCCGGCCAGCCCCGGCACGCGCTGCAGGCGCAGCAGCACACGCGCCTGCGGCCCCGGCGCCTCGCGCTGGGCCTCGAGCGCGTTGCGCATCAGGTTGACGATCACCTGCTGCAGCATCAGCGCGTCGCCCTCGATCCAGGCCTCCTGCGGCATGTCCGTCTGCACCGGCACGCCGTCGCGTGCGAACTCCCAGTCCAGCAGCGACACGCACTCGCTGGCCAGCGCGCGCAGGTCCAGGCGCTCGCGCCGCGGCTGGCGCGAGGGCGTGTATTCGCGGATGCGGCCGACGATGCGGCCGGCGAACTGCGCCTGGTCCAGCGCCAGCTTCAGGCCGTGGCGCAGGTCTTCCAGCGCCGCCTGCTCGTGCGCCGGCACGGCCAGCCGCGCCAGCCGCGCGCCGACGCCGCGCAGCACGTTGGCGATCGTGCCGATCGGCTGGTTGATCTCGTGCGCCAGCGTGCTCGCCATCTCGCCGACGCTGACGCTGCGCGAGGTGAACAGCAGCCGTTCGCGGTCGCGCAGATGGCGCTGCAGCGCCAGCGCGGTGTCGTGCGGCGGCGCCGGCTCGTGCAGCAGCAGGCCGTCGGCCAGCACGACCCAGTGCAGCGCGACCATCGTGCCGCCCGGCGCGGCGACGCTGCCCGAGCCGGCCGAGCCGGGCTCGCCGCGCGCCTGCCAGGCGGGCTGCAGCGCCGCGTGCAGCGCGGCATCGGGCCAGCCGGCATGGCGTTCGGCCCAGGCCGGCGTGCGCCAGACGACGCCGGCCGGCGCCATGCGCAGGCGCAGCGCCGCCTGGCCCAGCGCGGCGAGCAACGTGGCGTTGTCGGGTTCGGTGTTCACGGGGCAGGCATCAGATGTCATGCCCAGGGCGGCGGCGACGGCGCGCAGGCCACCAGCCAGGTCCATTGCAGGCCCAGGCAGCGCCGCGCCAGGCCGGGTTCGAGCAGATCGGCCCAGGCCTCGGCCGGGCCGCGCAGCGCTGGCGGCAGGCCCTCGCCGGCCAGTCGCAGCTGCAACGCCGGCTGGCCCGGGGCGTCGGCACGCGCGGCCAGGCGCGCGGCGCTGTGTTCGTCGTCGCGGTGTGCGTGCCAGAAGCGCCAGCCGTCGGCCGGCGGCGCTTCGCCGATCAGCGCGCAGCGCCGCACGCGCGCCTGGCCCTGGGCGTCGACGCCCAGCCACCAGCCGGCCAGCGGCGCCGGGCCGCGGGCCGCGCGCAGCGGCGCGAGCAGCAGCACGCTGCGCCGGCGCAGCAGTTCGGCGCGAACCCGTTCGGGCAGGCCGGCGGGCAGCGGCGTGACCGGGCGCGCGGCGGGCGCTTCGTCGGGCCGGGCCGTCGGGGGCGTCTCGGGTGCCTCGGCGTCGTCCCAGGGATCGTCCACCGCCGGGCGTGGGCGGCGCGCCTCGCGTTCGGGGCGTGGCGCACGCGGCCAGCCGGGCGCGAAGGCCGACGGCGTCTGCAGGCTGCCCACCCAGGCCGGCGTCAGCGGCGGCGCGGCGACGTCGGGGGCCGGCGACGAAGCCGGCGCCGCCGCCAGCGGCATCGGCTGGCTCAGCTCGCCGGGCTCGGTGCGGCCCCAGGCCGGCGGTGCCGCAGTGGCCGGGGCGCCGGGCGCCGTCGGCAGTGCGGCTGGCGTCGGTGCGGCCAGCGTGGCGGCCGCGGCCTGCGTTTGGCCGGCTGCCGGCGGGGCGTTCGGACCCGGCACCATGCCGGCGGCCGCGCCGTCGCCGCCGAACCAGGCGGCCAGCCCGGCCAGCGGGCTCGGCGTGACCTGCAGCGACATCAGGCCGCCTTCAGCACCAGCCCGTTGTCGCCGAGCGCCAGGCGTTCGGGCGCCAGACCCAGCAGCTGCACGAGGTAGCCGCGTGCCGCCTCGCGCAGGTGCGCCTGCGCCGCTTCGCCCTGCGTGGCCGCGGTCAGGCGCGACTCGTTGACCAGCACGCCGATGGCGGCGAGCTGCTCGACGAAGGACTGGCGTTCGGCGGTGCTGCACTGCACCCAGGTGCCGCAGGCGCCCAGCAGGCGGCGGAACTGGCGCTCGACGGCCTCCAGCCGCTCGGGTTCGGGCGCCTGCCCGTCGAAGGCGGCGAGGTTGGCCAGCGTGAAGAAGGCCGCCGCCAGCCCGGCATCGTCCTCGCGCAGCCCGGGCTGCAGCCGCGCCTGCACGCTCTGGCGGTAGTGCTGCAGGCAGCGTGTGTACAGCGCCAGCGCCTGGGTGCGTGCGGCCGGGCCGCCGCCGTGGCGCGCGGCCAGTGCCGCGGCGCCGGCCGAGCGCACGCTGCGCGGCACGTGCAGCGGCGCCGGATCGGGGCCGACGTCGGGGCTGTCGAGCAGGCGGGCGAGCGCACGCTCGACGAGGGCGGGCAGTTCGGCGGCCAGGCGTGCGCCGGCGTCGGCTCGGGGCGGGGCGTTCATCGGGCGGGGCTCTCGTCGTCGTGCAGGGTGATCTCCGCGCCCGAAGCGCCACGCGCGGCCAGGCGTTCGCGCAGGCTGTCCAGCCCGGCGGCCAGCGCCGGGCGTTCGCGGCTGTGCGCCGGCAGGCGCAGCTGCAGCTGCATCGTGCCGCCGGGCACGGCCGGCAGCGTCAGCGCCACCGCCGACAGCGGCAGCCCGGCCTGGGCGAAGCTGAACTGCCAGTGCTGCAGACCCTCGGCGTCGGCGGGCGCGAGCAGGCCGCTCAGCGCCGCGCCGACCTCGGCCGCCGCGACGTCGCCGCGTGCGGCCGGCGCTGCGGCGGCGGTGGCGCTGGCGAAGGCCGGCGGCGGCAGGGCGGCCAGCAGCGCGCCGACGGCCGGCGGGCCGGCGTCCTGCGGCGGCGCCATCCTGGCCGCGGGTTCGTCCGGCGTCTTCGGGCCGCGCCGCGCGGCGCGCTGCACCGCGGCGGCGAAGTCCTCGGCGCGTGCGTCCGACGGCCGCGCCGGCTCGCCGTCGCTGCGGGGTGTTGCGGGCGGGCGCACGGGCGCAGCGGGGGTGTTCATCGTCTGCACGATCAGGCGGCGAGCGCACGAACCGCCGCGACGGCGTGGCGCCGGCGCTCGCGCAAGCCGTGGCGCTGCGCCGCCTGCCAGCCGGCGCGGTCCAGCCGGTAGTGCGCGGCCGGCCGGCCGTCGTAAGCCGCCGTGCCCAGCGCGTCGAAACCCAGCGTGCGCAGCACCACGTCGACCGAGCGGTGCTGCGGGTGGCAGACGGCCCAGACCTCGCCCAGTGCCAGCGGGCCGAAAGCCTGGGCCAGCAGCGCTTCGCCGCCTTCGAGCGCCAGCCCGCCGCCCCAGGCCTCGGGGCGCAGCCGGCAGCCGAGTTCGATGCGCGGCGGCTGGCCGCTCATCGGCATCAGGTTGAACCAGCCGCAGAACTGCCAGCCCGGGCGGTCCAGCCAGGCCAGCGCCGCGGCGTCGAGTTCGCCGGCGGCGACGGCCGCCCGGGCTTCGGCCAGCGCCGCGGCGTCGGCCGGCTGCAGGCGTTCGGCGTGCCAGATGCCGAGCCCCGGGTGATCGTGATACCAGGCCTGCATGCGGCGCACGAAGTCGGCGGCCACGGCGGGATCGTCCAGCGGCTGGTCGTCGACGAGCAGCTCGCGCACACGCGGCTCGCGGTGCATCGCGACGAGGGCCGGCACGTCGGCGGGCGTGAAGCGGCGCAGGCGAAGACGTGCCGTCTGCAGCAGGGGCGGGAAGGGGGCCACGGCGCAGTCTAGGCAGCGTGGTCCCGCCGCCGCCCCTGGGTTCGATCCCGGGGCGAACGTAAACGTCTGCAGCCGGTGCGCGCCCGTGAGGAGCGATCCGCACTGGCGGGCGGCGCGTGCCGGCCGGAGCATGCCCGGCATCCGATCGCCCGCAGGAGCCGCCCGCATGGACCTCAGCACGACCCGCATCAGCCTCGCCGCCACGAGCCACCGGCCGGCCGCATCGGGCGACGCCGCCGGCGTGCAGGTGCGGCGCGGCGACACGCTGGCGGCGATCGCGCAGCGCCACGGCGTCGACCTGCAGGCGCTGATCGCCGCCAACCCGCAGCTGCGCAACCCCGACGTCATCCATCCCGGCGAATGGCTGGCGCTGCCGGCGGCCGAACGCAGCGTCACCGTGAAGCCGGGCGACACGCTGGCGGCGATCGCGGCGCGCCACGGCAGCAGCGTAGCCGCTCTCGTGCAAGCCAACGGCATCACCAACCCGAACCTGATCTTCCCCGGCGACGTGCTGCGGCTGCCGAGCAGCGCGCCGCGCGCTGCGGCACCAGCCACCCCCGCCGCCCCGGCCGCGCCGGCGCTCGCCGCCGGCCGTCTGCCCGACACCACCGGCCTGGACGAAGCCGCGCGTTGCGAGCTCTACGCCGCACAGGTCGAACGTTTCGGCGACGCCGCGGCGCGCCAGGACCTGGCCGACGGCCGCCGCGTGATCCTCGCGCTGCGCCAGGACACGAACGCCCGCGCTGCCGAAGGCCGCGGCGTCTACGACGACCGCATGGTCGTGCTCTGGCAGGGCGCCGACGGCACGCGCCACGCCGTCGAGCTGCGCGCCAACACCGACCCCTCGGGCCAGTACGAACCCGGCGGCCCGTACGCACGCCGCGCCGTCGGCGGTGACTACAACGGCGACGGCCGCGGCGACCAGGGCCGCCTGGCCGAAGGCACCTACAGCCACACGCGCGGCAGCTTCCTCGGCGCCCGCGCGCTGATGGCCGGCAACGACCAGGTCACCGAGCGCGACACCAACCACGACGGCCGCTTCGACGAAGGCGTGCGCACCGCGCGTGGCGGTTACGGCATGCACATCCACGTCGGCGGCCAGAACAACACCGGCTCGGCCGGCTGCCTGACGCTGCCGCCGGCCGAACACGCCCGGCTGTTCGACGCGCTGGGCACGCAGAACAGCGTGCGCACCGTGCTCGTCGACACGCAGCGGCTGGGCACCGAGGCCGCTGCGGCGCCGGCCGCTCCCGCGGCGACACCGCAGCGCACGCTGAGCGACGCCGACTGGCAGCGCGCCGCGACGACGCTGGGTGTCGACGTCGCCGCGATCCGCGCCGTCGCGCAGGTCGAGGCGCCGGGCAGCGGTTTCCTCGCCGACGGGCGACCGAAGATCCTGTTCGAGGCCCACGTCTTCGGCCGCCGCACCGGCGGCGCCTACAACGCCAGCCACCCCGACATCTCCAGCGCGCGCTGGAACCGCAGCCTCTACGTCGGCGGCGCCGGCGAGTACCCGCGGCTGGAGCAGGCGATGGCGCTGGACCGCACGGCGGCGCTGGAGTCGGCCTCCTGGGGCCGTTTCCAGATCATGGGCTTCAACCACCAGGCCGCCGGCTACGCCGACGTCGAGAGCTTCGTGCAGGCGATGCAGCAGGGCGAAGGCCGCCAGCTCGACGCCTTCGTCAGCTTCATCCAGGCTGACCCGGCGATGCACCAGGCGCTGCGCGACCACGACTGGGCCGGCTTCGCGCGGCGCTACAACGGCGAGGGCTACGCCGCCAACCAGTACGACACGCGCATGGCCGAGGCCTGGGCGCGGTTCTCCTCCCACTGAGGCCGTTGCAACCGGATGCCGGTGGCTGCCGCGGCCGGCGCTATCGTCGCCGCATGACGCTGCTGCAAAGGCTGTGCGCGGCGCTGCTCGCGGTGCTGACCGGCACCGCCGCGGCCGCGGCTGACGACCCCCCCTACGAAGTGCCCGCCGCGGCCGCCGCCGACGAGGCCGCGCTGCGAACGCTGCTGCCCGCCGGGTCCCGCCTGATACACGGCCCGTTGGTGCTGCCCTTCGGCGCCCACGAACGTGGCTGGCTGCTGGCCTGGCGCGCGCCCGAGCCCGAGGCCGGCGTCGCCGTCTGGTACCTGGCACCGCGCCCCGGCGACGCCGCGCACTGGCGGCTGCTGCGCCTGCGCGACCCCGAGCCGGCCGACGCCTTCTTCGACATCGAACTGCGCGCCGCCTTCGCCACCGGGCCCGAGGGCGCACGCGACCTCGTGCTGCTCGAGCGCTACACCCGCGCCGCGCCGGCCGGCGGCGAGCGCCACGACAGCGCGCGTGTGCTGCGCCGCGACGGCGACGGCGTGCGCGCCGTGCCCGAGCTGGAATCGCTACTCGACGGTGTGAGCGACGCCGCCGAGGCGCGTCGCCGCCTGGCGCCGGCCTACGAACGGCTGCTGCCGAAGGTGAAGGGCGAACTGGCGGCGGCTTTCGCCTCGTTGCCGGTCGACGTCGTCGACCTGACGCGGCTGGAACGATTGCAGCGCCTGCAGCCCGGCCACCCGCTGTACGAGGTGGACGACGCCGCCAACGGCTATCTCGCGCTGCGTGGCGACGGCGGCCGGCCGGGTTATGTCGCGGCGCTGTTCCGCCAGGCCGACGGCGGCGCCGTCGTCGCCGTGCAACAGCGCTGGCCGGACGCGCAGCGCACGCGGCTGCTGCGCCGCGACGGCGCGGGCTGGAACGACCTCACGGCCGCGCTGCTGCCCGGCTGGCGCGACAGCGACGACTGCACGCTGCCGCGGCGCGGCCTCACCGTCGCCTGTGCCGACGGGCGGCGCTGGACCTGGGACGGGCGGAGCTTTCAGCCGCTGCCGCCCAGCACCACGAAGTCGTCGCCGCGCAGCCCGCGTTCGACCAGCTGACGCAGCGGATCGAGCAGGCGCTGCGCCGGGGCTTCGGCGTCGAGAAAGCGGGCGACGACGACGGCTTCGACGTCGAGCACGAAACGGTGGCCGCCGACGTCGGCCAGCAGCACGATGCGGCGCGCCGTCAGCAGCCCGTCGGCGATGTTCTGCGGGTCCAGGTCGACGCCCCAGCGCCAGGCCGGGTTGCCGCGGCAGACGAGTTCACCGAGCAGCAGCGCCAGGTCGGCGAGCATCGAGTAGACGAGCCCGTCGCCGTCGCGGCGGCTGTGCAGCCAGTGCGAATACGCCGGCCGCGGATGCGGCGGCAGCGCCGGCCAGGCCTCGGTTGCCCATTGCTGCAGCGCGCTGCACAGAGCGGCGGCGTGCTGCCGTGGCGCGGCCAGCGCCGGCGCGGTGTCGAGGCCGGCGTCGTCGTGCAGCAGCCGCGTGATCGTCGCCAGGCGCGGCTCGCGCTGCTGCAGCCAGTTCGCCAGGTTCTCGCGCGCCTGGTCGTCCGACAGCTCGCCGCCCGAGCCCGGGTGGGGCAGCACGAACGGCGGGTACTGGCGCAGCCGGGCACCCAGCGCGCCCTCGCGTTCGCGTGGACCGAAAATGGTCTTCAGCCAGCCCGTCATGGTCTCAGCGCGGTGCCGGCCCGGCCTGCCGCCAGTGAGCCATCGCATCGCCGCGCAGGCCTTCCTCGACCAGACGACGCAGCGGGTTCAGCAGGCGCTGCGCCGGGTCGTCGCCATGCAGGAAGCGGTGCACGACGATGTCCTCGACGTCGAGCACGAAAGGCGTCGTGTGCGTGCCCACCGGGTCGGCCAGCAGCACGATGCGGCGTGCGCTGAGCATGCCGTCGGCGAGGTTCTTCGCGTCCAGATCCAGGCCCCAGTGCCAGTCCGGGTTGCCACGGCGGACCAACTCGCCGAGCAGGATCGCCAGGTCCAGCAGCATCGAGAAGACGATGTCGTCGCCGCTGCGGCGGCTGTCCAGCCAGCGTGCGAGGCCACCCTCGGCCGGCAGCGCGGGCCACTGGGCGAGTGCCCAGCGCTGCAACTCGTCGGCGAACGCCGCGGCGTGCGCCGACGGGTCGGCCAGCGCCGCCCGGGTGTCGATGCCGGCGACCTCCCGCAGCAGCGCCGAGACCTGCTGCAGCCGTTGCGGCAGGACCTGTTCGAAGCAGGCGAGGTTCTCCGCCGCCTGGTCGGGGCGCAGTGCCGAGCCGCGGCCGGCGTGCGGCGCCTCGTAGGGCGGGTAGTCGCGCAGCCGTGCGCCGAGCGTGTCGCCCGGCCGGGCTTCGCGGCGGCGCGTGAGCCAGTCGAACATGCGCGTCCGGGCCGCTGGCGGCCCGCCTCCGGTCAGAACCAGCTGCGCACTGTATCGAACACGCCGCGGCCGGCGGCGTCGCCCGCCAGCGCACCACCGATGCCGCCGATGAGGCCGCCCACGACGGTGCCGACGCCCGGAAAGATCGCCGTGCCCAGCGCCGCGCCGGCGGCCGCGCCGCCCCAGCCGCCAAGTGCGCCGCCGGCCAGGCCCGAGGCCGCACGCCCGGTGTTCGTGCCGACCTGGTTGCCGTCGGCGCGGAAAGCCTGGCCGACCTGGATCGCGTCGACCACCAGACCGACCGGCCGGGCCACGCGGCCGACGCCTTCGAGCACCCGGCCCGACTGGCGTAGAGCAGCGTTGGCGCGCAAGGCCTGCCCGTCCAGCGCCGCTTGGGCGCGGACCCGTCCGTCCAGGCCCACCACGCCGACTTTGCTCTCGATCTCAAGCCGCTCGTTGATGCGCGGGTCTGGTTTGCGGATGTCGACCACGACATCGACGACGCGGGCGCCGCCATGGGTTGGCACTTCGGTCCGCACCTCGTGGCCGGCGGCGCGCCAACGCTCGGCGATGGCATCGCGGGCCACGGAGCCGTTGATGTTGTTGGCGATGGCCCGGGGCGTGCCGTCCGATGGCTTGAGCGAACCGGGTGGAGCCGGATTCACTGCCACGTTCATCGTGATGCCGTGGCTTCGAAGCAAGTCCACCAGCCCCTGTGTGGTGCCGCCGCGAAGCGTCCAGGCGCTGGTCGTCTACTCCCACTGCTTAACGAGGATCGGGTTGTCGACCAGCACCTGCCGCCCGGCCTGCAGCATGCCCTGGCCGGCGCCCCAGAGGCCGCCGGGGGCCTGCAGCCCGCCGCCAGCGGCGGCGACGACGTCGGCGTTCAAGCGTGCGAGCTCGCCGACCCGGCCTTGCGCCGTCAGCTCGTCCTCGATCGCCGCATAGGCCTGGGCGGCGCGGCCCGGATCCTGGCGCGCGGCGTCGGCGACCCAGGCGCCGAGGCGTGCGGTGTCCAGGCTGCCGCTGCGCGGGTCGCGCGCAGCGCCGATCAGCTCGCGTGCCGGGCTGGAGGTTTCGGGGCGCGACGCGCTGCCGGCGGCATCGCAGCGCGAGACGGAATCGGTGGCATTCATCGGGCGGCTCTCCTGCGGCTGAAGCCCGATTCGATGCCGCGGGGCGACCGCGCCGCCAGCCGGGAGCGCTCCCAGGCTGGGGCCGATCCCAGGGTCAGCGCGACAGCCGCGCCGCCACCGCGGCGTGCGCGCGGCCCTGCGCCGTGTCAGCGGCCGGCGGGTTCAGTTTCAGCGCGTGCGCCAGGCGTGGCGGGTCGATGCGTGCGCCGGCCTGCAGCAGCGCGTCGGCGACGATCCAGTTGCCCATGCCGGTGGCCAGCAGCAGCGGCAGGCTGCCGTCCTCGGTCGGCAGCTCGGCGCGTGCGCCGGCCTGCAGCAACGCCAGCGCGAGATCGGTGTTGCCTTCGCGGATCGCCAGCGACAGAAAGGTCTCGCCTTGCTCCGGCAGACGCGCATCGGGCGACACGCCGGCCTTCAGCAGCACCGGCAGCAGCTGCGGGTCGCGCGCACGCGCGGCGGCGTTGAGCAGCGACATGCCGTTGGTCAGCGTGCGTGTCGGGTCGGCACCCAGCGCCAGCAGGTGGGCGACGACGTCGGCACGCACCGGGCGCACGTAGGCGACGTAGGCCAGCAGCGGCGTCACGCCCTGCTCGCCGGGCGTGTCGACGGCGTAGCCCGCGCGCACCTGGGCCGTCATCGCGGCCAGGTCGCCGCTTTCGGCCAGGCGCAGGAAACGGCGGCTGGGCTCGTCGGCGAAACGGGCCTGGGCGCGATCGCGCTGGTCGGTGGCGCCGAAGACGGCGGAGACGTCGATGGACACGGGTTCCTCCTTCGGTGCGGCGGCCGGCGAGCAGGCGGCGAAACCCAGGGCCGCGAGGCCCGTGGCCAGCACCACGCCGACGCCGCTAGGGCGCCGGCGCACGATGCCGCAGAACTTCCGCCATGCCATGTTGTTGCGTGCCGAACCGGCCTCCCTCGGCGATCGTGCCCGGGTTCCAGCAGTCCAGGCGCGCGCCGAGGTAAACACGCGCCAGCGGGTTGCCCAGGTCCACGGAGCGGCCGACCGACGCCGGGAACTGGCGCAGCCGGTCCAGCCCCAGCGCGTCGGCATAACGTGTCGGCACCGGCCCTCCGTTCAGGAAGCTCATGATGTCACCCGTCGTGCGGTAGTTGGTGACCTGGCCCTCGGCGAAGTGCAGCGAATAACCTTCGCGTGTCTCGTCGGCGACGCCGGCGGCGTTGAAGGTCGTGGCCGGCACGCCGGCGCGACCGGCGGCCGTGGCCGCCAGGCCGCCGCCCAGCGAGTGGCCGGTGGTCTCCAGACGGCCGGCGGGCACGACGCGCGCCACCTCCATCGCCGCGATCGCCGCCGCCGAGTGCTGCAGCGAGCCCAGCCCCAGGCCCTGGGCCAGGTTGTCGTCGGCATCGCCCGCACGCGCCAGCGCCCAGTCGTCGGTGCCGCGGAAGGCCAGCACCCAGCCGCCGTCGTCCAGGCGGAACAGCGCCGCCTCGAAGCCGATCGCCGGCTTGTGCAGCAGCGCCGGGTCCAGCCCCAGCGCCTGCAGCTGCGCGTCGTCCAGCCGCGTGGCGCCGGCCGGTGCGCTGCTGCGGTCGTAGACGGCCTGCGACAGCTCGGCCATGCGCGTGGCGTGTGCGTCCATCGGCGTGGCGCGGAACACCAGGTCGGCGGCCTGCACGTCGCCCGGGGCGACGGCGCGCACCGCGGCGTCGAACACGCGGTCGCCGAGCGCGCGCACGGTGGCGCCGTCGGCACCGCCGGCGAAGCCTTGTTCCATGCGCGCGGCGGTCTGCATCAGCGCGCGGAACGTGCCGTGGTCCGACTTTGCCGTGTGCCAGCCGTTGATCAAGCCCCAGTCCTGCTCGGTGTCGGTGGCGGCGAGCATCACGGCGTCGAGTGCACCGGGCGCGCGCGCCAGGGTCTCGAAGGCGGCACGCGCCGAGGCCGGGGCGTCGCCCAAGGACGCGACGACCGAGGCGATGGCGCGCGCCTCGGCGTCGCCCAGGCGGCGCTGACCGTCGAACTCCAGCAGGCCGCCGGCCGCGTGCTGCGGCTTGTCGGTCGTCTGGCCGGCCAGCGCCTGCACGTAGTCCAGCTTGGCTTGTGGCGAGGCGTGGCGGGCCACCGCCGCGCCCAGTTCGCTTACCGGCTCGAAGCCGCCGCTGGCCGCATCCGTGCCGGCCAGGGCCTGCGACAGCGCGGCCAGCGAGTCGCCGTCCAGGTCTTGCGCCATGGTCTGGAAGAAGTCGGCACGCTGGTCGGCCGTCAGCCCGGGGCCGACCCAGGAGCGGTCCATCACCTCCTGCGCCAGCCGGTACAGCCGGCCCGTGGCGGCCATGCGGTCGACGACGGCGTCGGCGTCGTGCGCCGGCAGCGCCCCGATCAGCTCGGTGGCCTCGCGTACCTCGTCGCGGCTGACCCAGCCCAGGCCCGAGGCGTCGAGCAGGCGGTCGAGCCGGCGCAGCGCCGTGTCCACCACCGGCGAGGGCGGCGGGGACGGTGCGCGTGCGGGTTGGCGGCCGATGTCGTTCATGGGCGGTCCTCCGATCGCGGCTCAGCTTAGGCAGGCGGCGTCGCGCTCGCCACCTGGGATCGTGACCAGGGGGAGGCCGTCAGCGCAGCGCCAGGCCGTCGTCGCCCAGCGTCAGCCGATCGACGTCGCCCTTCAGGAACTGCTGCAGATAGCCTCGCGCCGCGTCGCGGCTGCTTTTCGCGAGTGCGGCGTCGGGCTTGGTCTTCAGCCCCATCTGCGTCGTCGCCATGAACATGCCGATGATGGCCAGCTGTTCGTAGGCTTCGCGCCGCTCGCGCGCCGGCACCGAGGCGAAGCCCGGCTGCGAGGCCATCACCCGGCGCATCTGCGCGACCAGGGTGGCGAAATGGCGGTCGGGGAAGTCCTCGCCGCGCATCGCCATCCAGCAGCCGGCGACGAAGGCCGCGGCGGCGCCGCCGAGGTCGCCCGGCTCGATGCCGAAGCGGCGTTCGATGTCGCCATAGGACCGCAGCAGCGTCGCGAACGTCGACTCGGCCTGCGCCCGCCCGGCGGGCGGGTAGCCGGCGGCCAGCAGGCTGGGGACCCGGGTCGGACCGTCGGCCCGGGTGACGAGGTTGACGACGGCGTCGCGGCTGGGTGCGGGCGGCGTGTCGGCGGCCTTGGCGGCCGCATTGCGCTGGCGTGCGTTCTCGACGATGCGGTACTGGATCGACTGGTAGTACCAGGACGAGTCCAGCACGCCGAGGTTGCCGATGTTGTACATCGGGCCGTAGGCGGCCGCGAAAGCCGGCCAGGCCAGCACGAGGCAGGCGGCGGCGTACGCGAGCCATCGTCGGGGGGAAAGCGGCATGGGCATGACGGGGTCGTTCAACGCTGGGACAGACCGTCGGCCGTGATCTGCAGGCGGTCCAGGTCGCCCGGGATCACCGTCGCGAGGTAGCGGCGTGCGGCGGCGACGCTGCGTTCGCGCAGGCCGTCGTCGGGCTGCTGCGCCAGGGCCATCTGCGTGGCGGCCATGAACATGCCGACGATGGCCAGCTGTTCGTAGCTGCGGCGCAGCTCCATCGGGTCCAGGCGCCGGTAGGCCGGGTCGCTTGCGACGGCTTCGCGCATCTGGCGCACGAGTGCCGCGAAGTGGGCGTCGGGAAAAGGCTGCTGGCGCATCGCCATCAGGTTGCCGGCGATGAAGGCGGCGAGCGCGCCACCGATGTCGCCGCGGCGAATGCCGAAACGATCCTCGATCTCCCGGTACTTCGCGAGCAGTGTCTCGAAGGTTCGTGCGGCCTGTTCGCGCTGTGCTGCTGGATAGGCCTGCGCCATCTCGCGGGCGGCCGTCGTGCTGGCGCGCTCGACGGTTGGCAGCGGTGCCGGGGTCTTGGCCCTGGCCTTCGCGGACTGCTCGACGAGCTGCATCTGAATGCGGTTCATCCGGTACTGGAAGTCCAGCCCGGCGAGGTTGTCCAGGCCGTAGCAGCACCAGTAGGCGTGGGCGGACTGGGCCACGAAGAGGGTGGCTGCGCATAGCGCGTGACCCAGTGCTCGAAGGCTCATGTGACGCTGTTCCGCCCGGGACCGAGGATGTTCCGACTGCCTCCGGCACTGGTAACCGCGTTCCGGTGCAGGCGTTTGCCCTGTCTTGATGGAAGGCGAAAGCCTGCCCATCGGGCGGCCAGACTGGCCGCCACCAAGGCAGCCGCGGCCAGCGCCCATCGGATCACGCGGCTGAGAGAGTCCATTTGCTTCCTCATGTCTGGCGTCCTAGGGGCTCGCGGCGAGCCGCCTTCTGCCGGGCCCGAGGTTCGTCGTCTCGGGTGTCAGTCGTGCGAAAAGCCACAGCGCGTGCCCGGAAGACAGCGGTGCCGTGGACGGCGTCGCTTGAGGTACCTGCGCGCTCAGCGCGTCCACCCTAGAAGGTCGCAGCCGAGCGTCGCCGCCTGGCCCTCGTCGTCGGTGACGGCGATCGGTCGGACCGACGCGTGATCAAGGGTGACCTCGCGCGCGGTCGCCGGCGCCGTGTGCAGTTCGCAGCCGCCGGCACCGACGCAGGCGGTCCCGGTGCACACGTTGGCCGGGTCCCAGTCGAAGGCGAAAGACCGGCCGTCGGGCGCCCACACCGCGTAGGACGTCAGGCCCGTTCGGGTCAGCCGTTGGAGTCCGGTCCCGTCGGCGCCGGCAATCCACAGATCGGTCTCCGCCGGATCGCCGCTGGCGTTGAAGCGCATCCAGCGGGTGACGATGCGGCTGCCGGTTGGGTCGCTCCACAGTCCGCGCAGCGTCCACCCCGGCACCGACAGTGTGCCGACAGCGCTGTCCTGCTGGCCCACGATGGCGACGTGGACGGCGCCGGTGGGTTCCGCGGAGATCACGCGGCCGTCGGGCAGCCAGTCGGCCGCGGCGCGGGTGGGCCATCGCTGCAAGGTCCGCCGCGCCGGCAAGTCGATCGCCGTGACGACGCCGTCGCCCGCGATGGCGCTGCTCGCCCACACCAGCAGCAGGTCGCCCAACCGCAGGGGAGACGGGCGGACCTTGCTGACGTAGCCGTTGAGCACGGCCTGGTGCACGACGCGGCCGTCCGAGTTCGACTTGATCGAGACTTGGCTGGTGTCGGCGCTGAGGTCGTGCTCGAGTGTCACGTAGTGCGAACCGTCGGGCGTCGGCACCGCGTCCTTGGCCTCATCGATGTGCCGAGTGCGCGCGCCGTCCGGCGACGACACGTACAGACCCGTGCCGTCGCCGAGCGGGAAGAAGTTGTGCCACAAGTGACCCGACGCCGCCTCGCCTCCGCCGCCGCCTCCGCTGTTGGCGCCGTCGTGAGAGCCTGCGCCGTCTCCGCAGGCGGCCAAGCCGGCCATGGCGATGAGGGTGGCGCCGAGCGCCCAGCGAAGAATGCACCCGTATGTTCTGGTTCCGTTGGCCATCGTTCGGTGTCGTTCGTTCAGGGATGCAGGCCGCGGGCAGGCGGCGGCGTGCGCTAGCCATCGTCGGGGGGAAAGCGGCATGGGCACGACGGGGTCGTTCAACGTTGGGACAGACCGTCGGCCGTGATCTGCAGGCGGTCCAGGTCGCCGGGGATCACCGTCGCGAGGTAGCGGCGCGCGGCCGTGACGCTGCGTTCGCGCAGGCCGTCGTCGGGCTGCTGCGCCAGGGCCATCTGCGTGGCGGCCATGAACATGCCGACGATGGCCAGCTGTTCGTAGCTGCGGCGCAGCTCCACCGGGTCCAAGCGCCGGTAGGCCGGGTCGCTTGCGATGGCTTCGCGCATCTGGCGCACGAGCGCCGCGAAGTGGGCGTCGGGAAAAGGCTGCTGGCGCATCGCCATCAGGTTGCCGGCGACATCGGCGGCGAGCGCGCCGCCGATGTCGCCGCGGCGAATGCCGAAACGATCCTCGATCTCGCCGTACTTCGTGAGCAGAGTCTCGAACAGCGCGGCGGCCTGTTCGCGCTGTGCGGCCGGATAGGCCTGCGCCATCTCGCGGGCGGCCGTCTGGCGGGCGCGCGCCTCGGTCGGCAACGGTGCCGGCGTTGACTTCCGAGCGCGCTGGCCGGCGCGCTCGGCGTTGCGCATCTGGATGCGGCTGAGCTTGTACGAGAAGTCCAGCGCCGCGAGGTTGCCGACGTCGGCCGTGCCCCAGTAGGCCTGGGCCGGCCCGGCGGCGACGAGGCTTGCGCAAGCCAGCGCGATCAGGAAACGTCCGTGCATCGGTGTGGGCCTCGTCGTCGTGCCGGCTGAGCGCACGAGCGCAGGCTCTTTCTCCCTTGATGGGCCGAGCTTCCGACAGCACGACGCAACCGGCACCTGGGATCGTCCCCAGTGCGTCTGTCACCGGATGCGCCGGCGCCTTGCGCCCTGCGGTGCCGGCCCGGCTAGGAGCGATCACAGGTTACGCGGCGCCCGGGGCTCCGATTGAATCCGCCCCATCGTGTACGGCATCACACGAGCCTTGCACCGATGCCGCGGGAGCGGGCCGCAGGACCCGAGCCCCGACCCGCAACCCGTCAACACTTCTGGAGGATTCCGAACATGAGTGGAGCTCTGAGCAACGTCTTCGGTAGCGGCAACATCCTCGGCTTGGCGCTGAACATGGTCAGTCTGGCCTTCCCGCCGCTGGCTGTGGCCAATAGCCTGAGCAATCTTCTGAGCCAGTCCATCGGGCAGGCCTTCAACAAGGCGATCGACACGTTGGTGCAGCAGTTCGGCATGCCCAAGTTCGTCGGCGAGATGGTGAAGAACCTGGCGGGCGAGACTCTGGGCAACCAGATGAAGCCGAGCAGCCCGGACGTCGATGCTGCCGTCGCCGGTGACCCGGGTGTCCAGGACTGGATGGGCAAATTTGTCGAGGACCTCGCGTCGAGCATCGTCGAGTCTGCGCGTCAGGGGCTGGACAGCAAGGAAGCGAGGGGCAAGGAAGGCAAGCGGACCGCCGGCAGCTGGTTGCAGGCGATTGCCATGGCGATGGGTTCGATCGCTGGCGATAAAGCTGCGCAAATGGTGGAGCTGAGCCAAAAGATGGCCGACCTCAATGCTGCGGGCAAGAAGATCGGCAAGAACGACACCAACGCGCAGCAGGAGAACGCCCGAGCCTTCTCGGAAACGCAGTCGCTGTTCCAGGCAACGTCTCAAGAGTTCAGCATCCTGCAGAACACCTTCGCCAACGCGATTAAGTCGATCGGTGAAGGGCTCACCGCAATGGGCCGCAAGGGCTGAGCGCGGCGCAGACCCAGAGCTCGCAGCAGCAGAGGCAGCGACGCGAGTCGTTGCCTCTGTTTCCGTTCCTTGGGGTCGACTCTGTCCCAGATGGCCAGAAGAATCCCGCACCTGTCAGAGTGGAAAAGCCGAGGAGGGAAGCGGTGCGCAACGTCGACAGGTCGTTCTGGACTTACTTCATGCCGACGGCCGCCGTCGCTCTCACGATGAGCTTCGTTTGCCGGCCGGCCGTTGCCCAGATCCATATTCCGACCTACACCGGTACGCCGCTGATGATTACGGGCGGTGTGCTGAACCAGCAGATCTTGCATGCCTCCGTGCCCGGCGCGCGGCCGTCGGCCCACGTGGACCGGGCTGACCCGGTCTCGACCCTCGTTCCCGAAGGACGAAGCCAGGTCCCGCGCCAACTTGCGCAAAGCTATCCGCCCGAGGCCAGGTCCGAGGCCCAGCGATTCTTCGCAGAGTTGCTAACGGGTTACCAGAGCATCGAACAAAGATTCGGGATCCCGCGCCGCGATCTGGCCGGCGCCGTGGCCGCCTTCATTGCCGGCAGCTGGATGGCGTATCGAGGCCGGCCCTTTCCCGACCGCTACTTCCCGCCGCTTGTTGAGCAGTCGCGCCGGATACTGGCTTCGTTGCCGCAGTTGCGCGAGGCCACCGCCCCGGCCCGCCAGGAGACCTACGAACAGTTGGCGATCCTTGGCATGTTCATGGCCACGACGCAGATGGCGCTCGACCGGCAACCAGACCGCGCCACGGCAGCGAAAGTCCGCCAGGCGGCCAAAGACTATCTTGAGCAGTTTCTCTCAGTGGACGCCGACCGCGTGAGTCTCGGTCCCAAGGGGCTGTCCCTGGAATGAGCATTGGCTCGTCGGCGGCGGGATGTTCGAACCCCGGAGGACGAGTCCTTGACCGTGGCTGTGGGGTGCGTTGCTGCCGGTGTCGGACTGGCCATCCCGCAGCGGAGCGGGGCCGGGAGCGCCTTCCATGCAGACGCCTGATGGGCGGACGAGCACGGTCAACTATTTTGCCGCTGCTTCTCTGTTACACGCCGCCCCCGTCGCCCATGCCCCGTTATTGATACCCAGGGAGACCCAAAGATGTCTGACAGCGTCCTCACGCCTCGTTTCTCCGCGCCGACCGGACGCTCATGGTGCGCCCGTTGGCGCCTGGCGATCGCCGTGCTCCTGACGGCCGCGCTGGCCGCCTGCGGCGGTGGCGGCGGCGGAGGGGGAGGCGACGACGACAGCGGCTCCGGTGGATCCGGTGGCACGTCCGAACTCTCCGGCCGCCTCTGGCACAGCAACTACGCGCTGGACTTCCTCGACGGCACCCAGATCGCCGACCTGGGCGGCGCCGCGCCGACGCTGGTCGACGCCGACAAGGTGGCCCGCCCCTGGCCCGACGGCACGCAGTACGCCATCTACAACTACGACGACGAGCGCGACGGCGACACCGTCCTGCGCATCAAGCGCACCAGCGACGGCACGACGCTGTACTCGGCCGTGATCAGCGGCTACGCGGCCGACCTGCGACCGTCGCCGGCCAACAAGGCGGTGCTGCTGGTGTCGCAGGCCGAGGACTACACCAGTTCGCTGAGCGCGACCGACTACGTCTTCGTCGATCTGGCCAACCTGCGCGAGCTCGACCGCATCTCGGGTGTCGGCACCGTCGTCGACTGGCTGCCCGACGGGCGCTACCTGCATCTGGCGGCCGACGGCACGCTGTCGGTCGGCCAGGTCGGCGGCAGCCGCAGCACGGTGGCGAAGCTGAACCTCGGCGGCCGCAGCCTCGTCGACCTCGCCGTCGACCCGTTGGGCCTGCGCTACCTGGTCACGCTGGTGTCCTACACCGGCGCCGGCAACGTCGACGATCTGGACCTGTGGGTCGGCGGCGTCGACGGCAGCGCGCTCGAGCGGCTCACAGCCACCGGCTTGACGTCCTATGGCCGCTGGTCGCCGGACGGCGAGCGTGTCGCCTTCGACGTCGATACCGGGACGGTGTGCAGCGGCTCGGCGTGCATGGGCACCTGCGAGATCTGGTACGCGCCGGCCAGCGGCCGCAATCTGAACCCGCTGCCGGCAGCGCCCGGCGCCGCGGCGATGTTCAAGGTCCGCAACCGCAGCAGCAGCGCCCGTGACCACACGCTGGGTTGCGAACTGCTCGGCTGGACGCGCTGAGACGGTGCGGCACCCGGTCGCCTCCGCTCCGCGGCAGGGGACCGCCGGCAGCAGCCGGTCGCTGGGGCCAGCCGCGCTCTGGCATCGGACTCAGTTCGATCAACCGGAACCCGCGAGGACATCGGATGAGCGATAGCCGTGAATGGCGGAAGGCGTCTCAGGGTCTTGGACGCCTGCGTTACGCACTGGGCGGCGTCGCCGTGGCGGCGCTTCTGCACCTCGCCAGCTGCGGTGGCGGCGGAGGAGGCGGCGGCGGGAACGACCCCGACAACGGCTCCGGCGGCGAGGTCACCACGTCGGGCCTGCTGTGGCACGACTTCTTCGGCCTGGACGCGGTGAACGGCCTGCAGGTCTCCGACTTGTCGGGGGCGAAGACGGTCCGTGTCTCCGGAGTCGAGACCGCCGTGCCGACCCCTGACGGCCAGCACTTCATCACCTACGAGTATGACCTGGACGACGACTTCTCGACGGTGTCGATCTACACCCGCGACGGCAAGCGCGTCGACGCCGCCACCTTCGACGGCTACGTCCGGCGCGTGCGGCCGTCGCCCGGGCAACTGGGCCGCATGATCCTCACCTGGTCGCCGACCGCCGGGGGCGTCGGCTCGGATCAGGTCGTGTTGATCGCGATCGACTTCAACGGCCGCGTCACGCTGGCCAGTTATCCGGGTGTCCATGCGGCGGCCGACTGGCTGCCCGACGGACGTGTGCTCCACCTCGGCGCCGACGGCCGCCTGCGCATCGGCACGCCGGCGCTGCCGGACACCGCGGTCGCGCAGCTGAGCGTCAGCGGCCGCACGCCGGCGGGCCTCTGGGTCGACCCCGCGGGACAGCGCATCATCACGCGCTGGAACGTGCTCTGGGAGGGCGGCGGCGTCCGGTCGACCGACCTCTGGATCTCCGCGATCGACGGCAGCGGCCTCGAGCAGCTGACCGACACCGGGCTGAGCTCGTACGGGGTCTGGTCTCCCGATGGCGCCTTCTTCGCGTACGACATGGACCCGGCCAACGCCTGCACCTCGACCGGCTGCTCGGGCATCCCGATCGGCAATTGCGACCTCTACGTCGCGCCGTCGACCTCGCGCCGCGTCGGCGCGGCGGCGGCTTCGTTCACCGTCACCGGCGCAGACGGGCGGCGCAAGGTGCTGGGCTGCGACCTGCGGGGCTGGACACGATGAGGCACCTACGCTCGTGCACGGGCTGGACACGGGCTTCGTGGGCCTTGGCCTTGTCGCTCGTCTCGGTGCTGTGCTGCGCGCCCGTGGCGGCGCAGATCCACATCCCGACCTACACCGGCACGCCGCTGATGATCACCGGCGGCGTGCTGAACCAGCAGATCCTGCAGGCCTCGGTGCCCGGCGCGCGGCCTTCCGCGGACAGCAAACGAGCGGCTCAGGTCTCGACCGTGGTGCCCGATGGCCCCAGCAGGATGCCGCGCCAGCTGTCGCAAAGTTATCCGTCCGAGGCCAGGGCCGAAGCCGAACGTTTCTTCGCCGAGTTGCTGACGGGCTACCACGGCATCGAACGCCAGTTCGGCATCCCGCCTCGTGACCTGGCCGGCGCCGTGGCCGCCTTCATCGCCGGCAGCTGGATGGCGTATCGAGGCGAGCCCTTTCCGGACCGCGACTTCCCGCCGCTCGTCGATGAGTCGCGCCGGATCCTCGCTTCGTTGCCGCAGCTGCGCGAGGCCGCCGCCCCGGCCCGCCAGGACACCTACGAGCAGTTGGCGATCCTCGGCATGTTCATGGCCACGACCCGGATGGCGCTGGACCGCCGGCCCGACCGTGTCGCGGCGGCGAACCTCAGACAGGCGGCCAAGCGCTATCTCGAACAGTTCCTGGCGGTCGACGCCGAGCGCGTGCAACTCGGCCCCGAGGGACTGATAGTGAACTGAACCCTGGACCGGTCGTGAGGGCGGCCCCGGCCTTCCCGGTTCCGTCAAGGAGCGTGTCGATGTTTCACGAGCGTGCCCGCGCGCGGGCCTCGAAGGTGGTTGGCGATGCGCCACGCTTTGGCTCGGCGGCCTGGCGGGCCGGAGTGGTTCTGGCGTGGGTGGCGGCGCTTGCTGCTGCCCCCGCCGCCGCGCAGTACTACAGCCCGGACTACGCCTACTACGGCGCGCCGATGTCCAACTTCCTGTCTACCAGCTACCTGACGCAGACGCTGGTCAACGACCTGCACACGCCGCAGCGCCTGCGGGCGGCGACGAAAGCCGCGCGCGAGCCCGACTCGGCCGCGGCGCTTCTGGTGCCCACGCGCGGCCCGGCGACGATGCCGGCCAAGCTCGCGGCGCATTACCCGGCGGGCCAGCAGGCGAAGGCGAAGGCCTTGTTCGAGGACCTGCTGGTGCGCTACCGCGGCATCGAGAAGCAGTTCGACATCCCGCACGGCGACCTGGGCGGCGCGCTCGCGTCGTTCCTCGTCGCCAGCTGGATGGGGCTGCACAACCGCTCGTTCCCTGACGAGCGTTTCCCGCCGGTGGTGGCGCAGATGCGTTCGCTGCTGGCGGCCCAGCCCGAACTCGCCGACGCGCCGATGCTCGACCGGCGCGAGATGTACGAGCAGATGGCCATCCTCGGCATGCTGATGGCCGGCACGCAGATGGCCTTGCAGCAGCAGCCCGACGCCGCCACCGAGCAGCGCCTGCGCGAGGCCGCGCGGGGTTATCTGCGCCAGTTCTTCAAGGCCGACGCCGAGCGCGTCTCCTTCGGGCCGGGCGGGCTGCAACTCGACTGATCCGTGACGCCGGTGGCAGCCCGCCCCGTCAGGCGGGTGGCCGGCGTGTGCCTGTTCAGCCACTCCAGGGAGACAGAACAATGCCTGACAGCAGCCTCATGCCTCGTTTCTCCGCGCCGGTGTCCAACACTCTTTTCCACCGGCGACCAGACGCAGACGCTGGTCAACGACCCCGTTGGTTGAGCACTATTTCCAAGCCTGCTCTGCTTGCTCTTATCTCCGTCGTGCTTTTGCTGGCCCAGCCGTCAGCCCAGGCCCAGACGACCATGGGGTCGATTCCCAGCTGGACCCTGATCGGAGCGATGAATGCCAACAACTTGGTGATCGGTCGGCTCAATTACTCGCTGCTGATGAAAAGAGCGACGGGCCAGGCCGGGGATGAGGAAGGTCTGGCCCGCGGTCTGAAGCAGACCTCGGCCGCCGAACAGCCCGTCGCCGGGTCTACCACAGTGCTGCGGCCGTCTGAACAGGTTCGACGTGCCAGCCTCGCCAAGCTCGCTGCAAGTTACCCAGTCGCGCAACGCTCTGCGGCTTTGCAACTGTTCGACGACCTTTCTCGGCGCTAGGCCGACATCGAGTCACGGTTCGGTCTGGTGAGTGGCGACACGGCCGGTGCAGTGGCCGCGATGTTGGCAGGCTCCTTGATGGCGTATCGCAATGCCGACTTTCCTGACCGCCAGTTCGGGCCGCTGGTCCGGCAAATGCGGACTGTTCTGAGCGGCAACGAGGGCTTCGCGCGTGTCCCCGAGGCGGATCGCCAGGATCTTTATTACCAGCTGGCGACCTTGGGCATGTTCCTGGCCGCCACCCAGGTGGCATTGAAGCGGACGCCAGATCCTGGCGTCGAAGCCAATATGCGCGCCGCCGGCGAAGCGAACCTGCGGGCTTTGCTGGGAGTCGATCCGGCGGGCCTTCGGCTGGGACCGCAGGGGCTCTACCTCGAGTGACGCGGGTTTGGTCCTGCCGCATGCCAGCGGCTTCTGCATCGCAGGAGCGGGGCGCACGGCCCCGGCGCCTCAGGCCACCAGCGTGTCCGCGACGTCGACGCTGCGCGACACCGCCATGCGCAGCAGGTGCATCGCGTTGCGTGCCTGCATGCGCTCCATCAGGCACTTGCGGTGGAACTCCACCGTCTTGCCGCTGAGCCCGATCTCCCAGGCGATCTGCTTGCTCAGCTTGCCGGCGACGATGCCCTGCAGCACCTGGCGCTGGCGCGGCGACAGCGACTCCAGCCGGCGCTGGTACTCGCGCCGGCCGGTCTCGGCCGGGTCGGGCTCGGGCAGGCGCGGCGTCGGCGGCGGCACGGCGCCGTCGCCCGGCGGCAGCGCGAACAGCGCGGCCACCTGGCACCGCGCCCAGGCCGACTCGGCGAGCGCGAAGGCACGCTCCAGCGCCTGCTCCAGCGCGTCGTCGGCGAACGGCTTCTCGAGCATCGTCACCGCACCCTTCTGCATCGCGGCCACGGCCAGCGGCACGTCGCCGTGGCCGGTCATGTAGACCACCGGCAGCGGCGGCGCCGCCGGCGGCGCGGCGGGCGGCTCGGCCGCCGGGTCCAGGCGCAGCGTCAGGCCGCGGTCGGCCAGGCGGTCGTGCAGGTCCAGGCCGCTCAGGCCCGGCATGCGCACGTCCAGCAGCAGGCAGGCGCGGTGCAGCTCGTCGGGGCGCTCGGCGGCCAGGCGGTCCAGCGCGTCCAGCGCCGTCTGCGCATCGCCGAAGTCGTGCACGCGGTAGCCGGCGCCGCTGAGCCACCACTGGGCGCTGCTGCGGAACTCGGCGTTGTCGTCGACCAGATAGACGGTGCGGGCAGGACGTGGGGTCATCGTGGGGCTCCCGGAAGAAACGAAGGGGTCTGGATACGGGGCGCGGGGTCTTCGCGTTCGGCGGCGGCTTCGAGCGCGCGCCGCCAGGCGGCCAGCGCGTCGCGGCCGGCTTCGTCGGCGGCCTGGCGCCGCGACAGCGCCTCGCGCCAGGCGGCGCGGGCGCGGTCGAGCCGGCGGTCGGCCGCGTCCAGCGCCTCCTGCTCGTCGAGCAGCGTGTACTCGGCGCGTTCGGCGGCTTCGTCCAGCGCTGCGCTCCGGGCTTCGGCGCAGGCCTGCCAGCGGGGCGCGACGGCGCCGCCGTTGCGCGCGGCCAGCAGCGCCTTCAGTGCCTGGCGGCGGGCGTCGAACTCGGCTTCGGCGGCGCGCACCGCGGCCAGCGCCTGCTGCTGGGCGCGCTGCGCCTCGGCGCGTTCGCGCTGCGCACGTTCGGCGCGCAGCGCCCGCAGCCGCTGCAGCTGGCGCGCCTGCTCGCGGCGTTGGCGTTCGTCGTTCATGCCAGCACCTCCTGCAGCCGGGCCAGCGCCTCGGCGGGCGGCGTGTGCTCGTCGGGCGCCTGGCGCAGCAGCGCTTCGAGCCGCGGCATGCGCTCGATCGCGCGGTCGGCGAGCGCGTCGCTGCCGGCCTGGTATTCGCCCACCTGCAGCAGGAAGCGGATCTCGGCGTGGCGCGCGAGCAGCGCTCGCAGCTCGCGCGCCGCGGCCTGGTGCGCGGCGGCGGTCACACGCGGGAAGACGCGGCTGGCGCTGGCCAGCAGGTCGATCGCCGGGTAGTGGCCGGCGGCACCCAGCGCGCGGCTCAGCACGACGTGGCCGTCGAGGATGGAGCGCACCTCTTCGGCCACCGGGTCGCTGCCGTCCTCGTCCTCGGCGAGCACGGTGTAGAAGGCGGTGATCGCGCCCTGGGCGTCGTGGCCGGCGCGTTCGAACAGCCGCGGCAACTCGGCGAAGACGCTGGGCGGGTAGCCGCGGCGCACCGCCGGCTCGCCGACCGACAGGCCGATCTCGCGCAGCGCGCGGGCGTAGCGCGTGACGCTGTCCATCATCAGCAGCACGTGAGCGCCGCCGGCCCGAAAACCTTCGGCGATGGCGGTCGCGGTCTCGGCGGCGCGCGCGCGTTCCATCGCCGGGCGGTCGGAGGTCGCGACGACGACGACCGAACGCGCCAGACCTTCGGCGCCCAGGCTGTCGTCGATGAACTCGCGTACCTCGCGGCCGCGTTCGCCGACCAGCGCGATGACGTTCAGGTCGGCCTGCGCGCCGCGCGCCAGCATCGCCAGCAGCGTGCTCTTGCCGCCGCCGGCCATCGCGAAGACGCCGACGCGCTGGCCGACGCCGACGGTCAGCGCGAGGTCGATGGCGCGCACGCCGGTGGCCAGCGCCTGGTCGACCGGGCGCCGGGCCAGCGGGTTGGGGCTGGCGTTGCGCAGCGGCCAGCCGGCCAGGCCGGGCGGCAGCGACCGGCCGTCCAGCGGCTCGCCGAAGGCGTCGAGCACGCGGCCCAGCAGCCCGCGGCCGCAGGGCACACGCGCCTGCTGCTCCAGCAGCTCGACCTCGGCGCCCAGCGCGACGCCGCGCAGCTCGCCCAGGGGCGCCAGCATCGCGCAGCCGTCGGCCAGGCCGACGACCTCGGCGCGCAGCGGCGCGAGCTGCGGGTGGCGCGGGTCGACGATGCGGCACTGCTGGCCCAGGTGCGCCGGCAGCCCGGTGGCGCGCAGCATGGTGCCGACGGCCTGCACGACGCGGCCACGTGCGGCCACCGGCTGCAGCTCGGCCAGCGCACGCTGCAGGCCGGCGTCGGGCCAGGCGGGCGGCGCGTTCATCGTGCCACCACCTGCTGCAGCGCGGCCTGCACCCGCTGCAGCTGCGTCTCCAGCCCGGCGAGCAGGCGCCCGCCCGGGGTGTCGAGCTCGCAGTCCAGCGGCGCCAGGCGATCGTCGGCGCGGCAGCGCAGCGCGACGCCCTCGGCGTCCAGCCGCGCCTGCACCGGCGCGACCAGCGTCGGGTGCAGGCGCAGCACATGGCCTTCGCCGCGGCCGGACTCGTCGGCCTGGGCCAGCACCTGCCGCGCCAGCGCGGCGACCACTTCGTCGGCCGGCAGCGACGCGGCGACGCGGCGCAGCACCAGCAGCGCCAGCGCGACGACGCGCTGCTCCAGCGCGGCCATCGTCTCGTCGTGGCGGTGCAGCAGGGCCTGGGCCTGCCCGGCGAGCTGCGCCGCGGCCTGCTCCTGCACCTGGGCCAGCGCTTCGGCGCGGCCGGCGGCGAAGCCGGCGGCATGGCCGGCGTGTTCGGCCGCGGCGATGCGCTCGGACTCGGCGGTGTGCAAGGCCGCCAGCGACTCGGCCAGCGCCACCGCGTCGGCGAAGGCGGCGGCCTCGTGCGGCGGCAGCAGCAGGGCGTCGGTCGCCAGGCTCAGCCGCGGCTGCAGGTGCACGGCCATCCAGCTCATCGGGGCAGCTCCAGAGCTGCCGGCAGCCGCTCGGCGGCCTCGGCCCAGGCGGCGGCAGCCTGCTGCGGCAGGCGTTCCAGCGCGCCCACCTCGGCGGGTGCGAGTGCGGCCCGTAGCGCCGCGTCGGGCAGCGCGGCGCGGGCCAGCGCACGGCCGCATTCGGTGAAGGCTTCGTCCAGCGCCTCGCCGGCGGGCAGCGTCGCGGCGCCCGGCCCGGGGAGCTCGGCGTCCAGCAGGGCCTGCAGCAGCGCGGCGCCGAGACAGTCTTGCGCGGCCTGCAGCTGGCGGCCGTCGATGCAGCGCTGCAGCGCGCCGGCATGCCACAGCGCGCCCAGGCGCCGCAGCGTGGCGCGGCTGCCCGGCAGGTCCAGAACCCAGTCGGGGCAGGCGGCGAGCGTGTCCCAGGCTGGCGCAGCGCCGCCGCGCGGCAGCTTCGTGGCCGCCGCGGCAGCGCGTGCGGCGCGGGCCAGCGCGGCGGAGACGGGCGCTTCAGTCATGCGGGCTGCCTGCCACCGCCTGCAGCGGCGCGATCTCGTGCCGTGCGCCGCCGCGGCGGCGCTGCCAGAACCACAGCCCGCCGCCGATCGCCAGCGCGCTGCCGCCCAGCGCCGCGGCCCACAGCAGCGGCCGGCCCAGCCCGTCCAGCGCCGTCGCGGCGGCCGGCGCCGCCGGCCCGGGCCAGGGTTCGGCCGGGAAGGTGACGACCGTCACCTGCTCGTAAGGCAGGCCCTCGATCGCGTTGACGACCAGCGCCTTGATCGAGCCGATCTGCGGTGCCAGGTCGACGCCCGGGCGCACCTTCAGGAACACCGCCGCCGCCGACGGCTCGGGCTTCTCGGCGAAGCGCCGCTTCTCGGGCACCGCCAGATGCACCCGCGCGAGCACGACGCCGTCGATGTTCTGCAGCGTGCCGGCCAGCTCCTGCGACAGCGCATGCATGAAACGCGCGCGCTCCTCGAGTTGCGTCGTGACGAAACCTTCCTTCTTGAACATCGTGCCCAGGCTCTCGTGGCCCTCGCGCGGGTAGCCGGCGGCGTGCAGCACCTGCACCGCCCGCGCGAACTCGCCGCCGCCGACACGCAGCGCGAACTGGCCGCCGTCGACACGCTGCTTGGCGGCGTCGATGCCGGCGTGCGTCAGCAGCGCGACCATCTCGTTGGCCTCGCGCTCGTCGAGCTGGGCGTAAAGCTCCTCGCGGCCGCAGCCGGCGAGCGCGGCGGTGGCGGCCAGCAGCAGCGCCAGGCGGCGCAGCCGGGCGCGGGTACGGGCGGGGAAGGGGGGATGCGGCATCGTCGGCCTCAGGCCTGCTGGCGGAAGAGTTGCTGCAGCCCGTCGGAGGTGCGGTTGGCGACGTTGGCCGTGAGCTGGCTGTGGAACAGGAACTCCTGGCAGCGCACGGTCAGCATCACCATCTCGCCGGGCGTCATGTCGGCGCCGGCCTGCATCGCGACGCGCGCGTGGCGCGACAGCGCGGCGGCCTCGCCGTTGATCTGCTCCAGCGGCCGGAACAGCAGCTTCATGCCTTCGCCGGTGGCCTGCGCCGGCTGCGCCTGCAGCGGCTGCCCGGCGCGTGCCAGCGAGGCGTTGAAGGCCGACAGGTCGGTCAGCGAGACGCCGTAGCCGGCCTGGACCGGCGGCGTGGCGCCGGTCGCCGCGGCGGCGGCGGGCGGGAGGACGGCGATCGTCGTCATCGGCGTGCTCCGCGGCTCACTGCTTGCGGGCCATGGTCTCGAGCGCCGTGCCCACCGACGAGATCGCGGTGTGCGCGCTCTGCGCCAGGAAGGCCATCTGCTGCGACTGCGCCGTCAGCTGTGTGATCGTCGCCGGCCGGTCGTCACCGCCGTTGATCAGGTCGGCCGTGCCTTCCATCTCGGTGGCCTTGCTGTCCAGGGCCTTGCCCCAGGCCTCGGCCATCAGCTCGTACCACTTGCTGCCGGTGCCCTGGCCGGTGCTGGTGGTGCTGGCGGCGAGGGAGGTGGGCGGGATCGTTTGCGACATGGTGGGCTCCTGGGTGGGGACGGGGATCAGAAGGCGATGGCCGAGCGCTCGCCTTCACGTTCGAGCTCGACGCGGCTGCCGTCGATCTGCTCGATGCGGTGTCCGGTGGGCAGCATCGCGCCGACGAAGTAACGCGTGCCGTCGACCGTGACGACATAGGGTTCGGGCCCGGCGACGATCGAGGCGACCCGTTTGCCGGGGTCGTCGAGCGCCGGCACCGGGCTGGGCGTGCGCTGCGGCGGCTCGTTGACGGGCTGCAGGCTGTGCAGCCCGGGCACGTCGCGGCGCACCAGGCGCTCGATGGCGGCCAGCGGCGCCGGGTCGGTGAGCGCGGTGTGCACGCGCATCGCGCCGGCGCCGCTGGGCTGCACCTCGGCCTTGACGCCGTGCACGCGGTAGACGTCCTCGATCGCGTGCGCGATGGCCTCGTTGACCCAGACGTCCAGCCGCGCCGCCAGCCCCTGGCCGGCGAGCAACTGCTCGGCGCGTGTGCGCTGGGCCTGGGTCTCCAGGTAACCCTTGACGAGCAGGCCGCCGGACTCGGGCGCGACCTCGACGGCGGTGAAGCCGGCCGAGGCGAGCAGGGCCTGCGCCTGGCGCGCCTGCTGCGCCGGCGTCGGCGCCGCCGGCGTGGCGACCATCGCCAGCGCGAACATCGACAGCGAGGTCGCGGCCAGCGCCGCGCCGCCCAGGCGCAGCCAGCGGCCCCAGCGGTGCAGGCGCTGGCGGAGTTCGTCAGGGCGCGCCGGTTCGGGCGCGGGCGGCGGCGGCAAGCCGCCTTCGAGAAGCGCCACCCACGCCGGGCTGCCCAGCGGGCCGGCGGCCAGGCGCACGCCGTCGATCTCCAGCGGCTGCAGCGCCGACAGCGCCAGCGCCTGGCCGGGCTCCAGCTCGCGCCGGCCGCAGCGCACGCGCCCGGCCTGCACCTGGAGATGCAGCCGGCCGTCGGGCTGCAGCGTCAGCGTCAGCTCGGCGCCGTCGTTGCCGGCCTGCGGGCGCAGCAGCACGTCGCAACCCCAGCGCCGGCCGACGCGGTAGGCGCGGCCGGGCTCGAGCACGACGCAGGCGCCGCGCTGCGGGCCGTCGAGGACACGCAGCTCGTGGGCGGCGGGGGCGGGCGGCGTGTTCATCGGCGGTTCTCCGTGGCGGGCGGCGCGGCGCCCTCGGGTGCAGTGGCGGCGACACGCCGCGCCGGCACCAGGCGCGGCGAGATCAGGAACAGGCGTTCGGTGCGGCGCAGGCTGTCGACGCTGCTCTTGAACAGGTTGCCCAGCACCGGGATGTCGCCGAGAAAGGGCACCTTGGTGACGCCGTTGCTGCTGGCTTCGCGCGTGAGGCCGCCGACGAGCAGGCTCTCGCCCTCGAAGATCAGCGCCTGGGTGTTGATCGAGGCGCGCTCGACGACCGGGATCTGGTCGACCTGCTGCTGCGACAGCGCGCCGTCCTCGATCGCCACCAGCAGCTTGATGCGCACGCCGTGCTCGTCGCGGAAGACGTGCGGCGTGACGCGCAGCGTGGTGCCCGCCGACACCGAGAACAGGTCGACGTCCTCGCGCCCGGCGACGCGCACGTAGAAGGTGCGGCTGGTGTCGAACACCGCCTCGACGTCCGACAGCGTCAGCACCTGCGGGCTGGACACGACCTTGGCCGCGCCCTGGTCCTGCAGCGCGTTGATGCGCAGCGCCAGCTCGTCGGCGCCGCCGAGCACGGCCGACAGGAAGCCGCCCTTGCCCTGCGGCGTGATGTCCTCGGGCCGCTGCGAACCCGACAGCAGCGTGTCGCTGTTCGTCCCGTTGCCGAACAGCAGCGACGAGCGCCCGCTGGACAGCCGCCAGTTGATGCCCAGCTCGCGCAGCCGGTCGGTGTCGATGTCGACGATGCGCGCCTCGATCTCCAGCGCCTGCGGCTCGACGTCGAGCGCGCTGATCAGCTGGCGGTACTGCGGCAGGCGCTGCGGGTCGTCGCGCACGATGACGGCGTTGAGCCGCGTGTCGGCCTCGACGCGCGCCAGCGAGGGGTCGACGAGGCGCAGCGCGGCGGGCTCGGCCGCGGCGGCGGCCGGCAGCGTGCCCGGCGCCGCGCCGTAGGCGGCCAGCAGCGCCGCGGCCGAAGGCGGCTGCGGCTCGGGCGCGGCGTGCGCCGCCAGGCCCTGGCCGCGCAGCTTGGGCACGGTGCTCGGGGCCGGGCGCTCGTGGCTGCTGATCTCGATGCGGCTGCGCGCCTGGCTGGTCATCAGCGCGCGCACGATCGACGCGACGCCGGGCACGACGACGTCGCGCCCGCCGAAGCTCACCGCCACGTCGTGCGCCCAGGCATAACGCAGGAAGTGCACCTCGAAGCCCTGCGGCGCCGCCGCCGCGGCCTGGGCGCGCTGGCCCTGCGCCAGCTCCTCGACCTGATCGAGGAAACGCCGCGTGCCGGCGGCCACCAGCGTGCCTTCGGCGGTGGCGCGCAGCGTGTGGCGCGCGTCCAGCATGTTCAGCTCCTGCGCGCTGCGGCGCACGCGCGCCGCGGCCTCGCGCGACATCGGCAGCGTGCGCGTGCCCAGCTCCGCGGGCACGTAGACGTGCACCACCGTGCCGTCGTAGTAGCCGACGAGGTTGAAGCTGCGCGCGACCTTGGCCCAGACGCGTTCGGCGTCGCCTTCGAAGGCGCCGTTGACCGCACCACGCACCTGCTCGCTGACGGCCACCGGCACGTCGACCTGGCCGAACAGGTCCTCGAGGAACTGCGCTACCGGCTGCTCGCGCGCGGTCAGCCGCACCTGGCGTTCGGCAAACGGGATCGGCGCGGCCTGGGCGGCCAGGCAGGTGCCGGCCAGCAGCAGCGCGGCGAGACGGGCGGGCAGCGATCGTGGAATGGGGTTCATCGGGGGAGAGGCTCGTCGGGGGGCGGCGGCTCACGCTGCCTCGAGCTGCACGGCGGGCTCGTCGCCGACACGCGCCAGCACCTCCAGGCGCAGCGTCGGCATCAGCTCGTGGTAGCTCAGCACGGGGGTGTCGAAGCACTCGGCCTCGACCAGCTTGCGCACGTGGCGGCGCAGGTCGACGGCGGTCAGCAGCGCCGCCGGCCGGCTGGTGCGCACCGCCTGCGCCAGGCGCTGCATCGCCGCCTGGGCATCGGCCGGGTCCAGCGCCAGCGTCGACTGGCCGTTGGCCACGCGCACCGCGGCGCGCAGCCGGTCCTCGAACTCGGGCGTCAGCAGCACCGCGCGCAGCACGCCGTCGGGCGCGGCGCGGTGGCTGGTCTGGCGGCGCAGCGCGATGCGCGCCATCTCGGTCAGCGCGAAGACGTCCTTCTCGCGCTGCGCGGCGTCGGCCAGGGCTTCGAGCACGTCGCGCAGGTTGCGGATCGGCACCTCCTCCTCGACCAGACGGCGCAGGATCTCGGCCAGCCGCGCCAGCGGCAGCGCGCGCAGCGCCTCCTTGACGACGTCGGGGTAGTCGCTGCCGGCACGCGCCAGCAGCGCGCCGGTCTCCTGCGTGCCGAGGAACAGCGCGGCGTGGCGGCGCAGCGCCTGGTGGCAGGCCTCGGCCAGCGCCGCGGGCAGCGGCGCCGGCGGCAGCACGCCTTCGGCGATCGGCACCTCGAAGGCCAGCAGCCGCCAGCCGGCGGGGGCGCCGGCTTCGGCCGGCCGCGGGTGCACCGCGATGCGCGGCAGCAGCAGGCCGAGCTGGAGCTGGAAGCGGTCGAGCACCTCGGACAGCGCGTCGACCAGGGCGCGTGCGCTGGCCGCGTCGAGCGCGCTCTGCGGCAGCTCCAGCAGCAGCGGCACTGCCGGGCGCGGCTCGGGTGCGGCGGTGCTCAGCACGCCCGGGGCGGCGGCCTCGCGGCGCGGCACCTTGCTGAGCGTCGGGCCGAGGCGGCGTTCGAGCACGCTGCGCAGCGCCGGCGTCAGCAGCGCACCGCCGCCCAGCAGCACGGCGGCCAGGCCGAGGAAGACCAGCGCCGGGAAACCCGGCACCGCGGCCAGCAGCACGCACAGCCCGCCAGCGACCAGCAGCACACGCGGCTTGGCCGCGACCTGGCGGCCGATCGCGTCGCCCAGGTGGCGGTCGCGTTCCTCGTCGGTGGCGCGCGTGACCAGCAGGCCGGCCGACATCGCGCCCAGCAGCGCCGGGATCTGCGCCACCAGCCCCTCGCCGATCGTCAGGATCGAGTAGGTGTGCATCGCGCCGGCGAGCGTCATGTCCTTCTGCAGCACGCCGATCGCCAGCCCGCCGAGCACGTTGACGACGACGATGACGATGCTCGCGATGGCGTCGCCCTTGACGAACTTCATCGCCCCGTCGAGGCTGCCGTGCAGCTTGCTCTCGAGCTCCAGCTCGCGGCGGCGGCGGCGCGCCTCGTCCTTGTCGATCACGCCCGAGCGCAGGTCCGAGTCGATCGACAGCTGCTTGCCGGGCATCGCGTCGAGCGTGAAGCGTGCCGCGACCTCGGCCACGCGTTCGGCGCCCTTGGCGATGACGATGAACTGGACGACGGTGATGATCAGGAACACCACCAGCCCGACCACCAGGTTGCCGCCGGCGACCATGCGGCCGAAGGTGTCGATGATGTGGCCGGCGTGCGCCTCCAGCAGGATCATCCGTGTCGTCGCGATCGACAGCGCCAGGCGGAACAGCGTCGTGATCAGCAGCACGCTGGGGAAGACCGAGAACTCCAGCGGCGAGCGCACGTAGATCGCCACCAGCAGCAGCACCACGCCGCTGCAGATGTTGGTCGCCACCAGCACGTCGACCAGCAGCGGCGGCAGCGGCAGCACCATCAGCGCGACGATGACGACGACGCCGGCCACCAGCGCCAGATCGCCGTAGCGCGACAACAGGCTGCCGCGCGTCGTGCGGGCCGACGCGAAATAGGCGGCGAGGCTCATCGGACGGTCACCGGCACCAGACTGGCCGCGGCGGCGCGCAAACGGCCGTACTCGCCGAGCACGCGGCGCACGTAGTCCTGCGTCTCGCGGTACGGCGGCACGCGCCGGCCGTGGCGCTCGACGGCGCCTTCGCCGGCGTTGTAGGCCGCCAGCATGAGGTCCAGTTCGCCGCCGTAGCGGCGCTGCAGCATCGCCAGATGGCGCGCGCCGGCCTGCAGGTTGGTCGGTGCGTCGTGCAGCGCGCTGCGGCCCTGCACGCCGTAGCGCGCCGCGGTGGCCGGCATCAGCTGCAGCACGCCGCGGGCGCCGGCGTGCGACACGGCGGCGGCGTCGTGGCGCGACTCGACATGGGCGATGGCGTGCAGCAGCAGCGGGTCCAGGTTCTCGGCCAGCGCGACCTCGTCGACCACCGGCGCGAGCTGCAGCGCCCGCCCCAGCGAGGCTGGCCAGCGCCGCGTGACGGGCGCCGGCGCGGCGACCGGCGCGGCCGACGCCGCCAGGGCCGCCGGGGCCGGCGGCACGGGCGCCGGGTCGTACATCTGCAGCTGCTGCGCCTGCCGTGCGCGCGGCAGCGGCGCCGGCGCGGCGGGGGCCTCGGCGCCGCAGGCCTGCAGCCCGAGGCTGAACTTGGCCGAGGCCGCGCCGCGCAGCGCGGCGCAGGTCTCGGCGTCGAGTTCCGGCGTGGCCGCCAAGCTCGCGCTGCAGGCCAGCGTCAGCGCTGCGGCGACAAAAAAAACGGAATGCCGGACTGATCCGGGGGCACAGGCCTCACGGCGTCGCACATGACCTCCTCTGACGGCTTATGACGGCTCTTCTGGTGCGCGGCGCGATGCTCCCGGGACTTCGTGACGGCGGTCACATCGAACTCGTCCATTCGGTATCCGTCTGTGCCATCCGCTAGGTCCGCCCTTTCATATGGCAGCGGCCGGCATCCCTAGGAAACAGGCCGTTGCACCCGAGGTGTCAACCGCAGCGGGTCGGGCCGAGGATCGCGTCTGCCATCCAGAGGAGGACGCGCCCGCCCATGGCCGACAAGAACGACGGCGGCGACAAGACCGAGAAGCCGACCCCGAAGAAGCTGCAGGACGCACGCCGCAAGGGCCAGGTGTCCAAGAGCCGCGACCTGTCGAGCACCGTGCCGCTGCTGGCCTGGCTGGCGGTCGTCGTGCTGGGTTCGGCTTACGCCGGGCGCGAACTGGGTGCGCTGGCCGACGCGGCGCTGGCCAGCATCGGCCGGCCTTTCGAGGTCGCGGCGCCGGCGCTGGGCGAACTGGCCTGGCGCACCACGCTGTGGCTGAGCGCGCTGGCGCTGCTGCCGGCGGCGGCGCTGGGCGTGCTCGTCGAGTTCCTGCAGGCCGGCCCGGTGTTCAGCGCCGAGCGGCTCAAGCCCAAGGCCGAGCACCTGAACCCGGTCGAAGGCATCAAACGCATGTTCGGCCTGGACAACCTCGTCGAGCTCGCCAAGTCGCTGGCCAAGTGCGTGCTGCTGCTGGCCATCGGCGCGCTGGTGCTGCGCGGCGTTCTGGCCGACAGCGCGCGGCTGCTGCAGGCGCCGGCCGGCGTTGGGGCCGTCGGCACGCTGCTGCTGGAGGTGACGCGCCAGGCACTGACCTGGACGCTCGTCGCCTTCGTGCTCGTCGCCGCGCTGGACATGGCCTGGCAGCGCCATTCGTTCACGAAGAAGCTGCGCATGAGCCTGCGCGACATCAAGCAGGAGACCAAGGAAAGCGAAGGCGACCCGCAGGTGCGCCAGCAGCGCCGCCAGGCCCACCAGGAATGGTCGCAGCGCAACGCGCAGCAGGCTGCGCGCCAGGCCAACGTGCTGGTCGTCAACCCGACGCACGTCGCGATCGCGATCGACTACGACCGCGACACCTGCCCGGTGCCGACGATCAGCGCCAAGGGCGAGGACCACGTCGCCCGCGCGATGCGCGAAGCCGCCGAGGAGGCCGGCGTGCCCATCGTGCGCAACGTGCCGCTGGCGCGCGACCTGCTCGGCCGCGGCGAGGTCGGCCAGTTGGTGCCGGCGGACCTGTTCGACGTCGTCGCCGAGGTCATCCTCTGGGCGCGCGAGGTGCGCCAGGCGATGGAACGCGGCGACGGCCCGCCGGCACGGCCCGCGCCGGGCGAGGACCTGAGTGCCTACGCCGGCCGGCCGCCGGCGGCGTCCCGGAAGCCCGCGACATGAGCCCTCCAATGAGCGTGGCGTGGAGCGGGCTGGCCGGCAGCGTGCTCGCGCTGGCCTTCGTGCTAGCGCTGGCGTGGTTCGGGCTGCGCTGGATGCGGCGTTTCGCCCAGCCGCCCGCGGACGCCGGCGCGCCGGAACTGCGGGTGCTGCGCACGCTGGCGCTGGGGCCACGCGAGCGGCTGGTGCTGGTGCGCCATGGCGACGCCGATCTGCTGCTCGGCGTCGGCGCCGACGGCGTGCGCCTGCTGGACCGGCGCGACGCCGCTGCGTGCGTTCCGCCGCCGCGCTGATATCCCGCGCCCGCGGTCTGCGGCATCATCGGGCCGGCACGACATTCCGGGACTCCCCGTGCAAGCCTACGTTCTGATCGGCAACCCGAACACGCGCAAGTCGACCCTCGTGCGCAGCCTGAGCGGCTGTTTCAATCGCAGCCTGCGGGACATCCAGCCCGTCTCGGGCGCCCCCGCATTCCGGCTCTATGCACGTGCCGGCGCATTGCAGGAAACGCGCACGACGCCGTCCGACTTCGTTCATGAGGTTGCCGGCCGGCGCTGCGCGGCGGTGCTGTTCTGCCTCTGGCCACTGGCCAATCCGGTCGATCCGGCGAACATGCCCGATGCCGGCAGGTATCTCGAACACTTCGAATCGGCGGGCTGGCGCCTGAAGTCGATCGCGGTGCTCGGGCAGAACCCCGGCGGCTGGCGCGGCGCGGCGATGCGCCAGTTCCCCCAGGCGCCGGTCGATCCGGTGAACCTCACGGCGCATCAGCTGCGCGCCCATTTCGGCTGGCTCTGAGGCGCGGCCATTGCGCCGCATTGGCGCGTGTCGTGTTGCGGTCGGCCCCTTGAATCGACGCCCGATCGGCCGGCTTTGGTCGCATGCGAAGCCGCTGCCGTCGGCACGATCCTCTTTCGCATTGCGTTGCCATTTGCCTGTGCGCGGCGAGGTCGGTGTAAACCGTCCTGCGCGCTGCGGCGTTTTCGCGTTATCCTTTTCAACCCGACAAATGACGGAACATCACCGAATGGCCACCAAGAAGAATGCAGCGCCCACGGCGACCTACGCTGAAATCCAGGCGCAGATCGAAAAGCTCAAGGCCGAGGCCGAATCGCTGCGCAAGAAGGAAATCGCCGACGTCGTCGCCGACATCAAGGCGCAGATCGCCGCCTATGGCCTGAGCGCCGCCGATCTGGGCCTGGCGCCCAGGGCCGCGCGCTCGCGCAAGGCCGCCGGCAAGCCGGTTTATGCCGACGGCCAGGGCAACACCTGGGTCGGCCGCGGCAAGCGCCCGGAGTGGATCCGCGCCGCGCTCGCCGCCGGCAAGACGCTGGACGACCTGCGCGTCCAGTGAAGCCTCGGCGGCGCGTTCGTTCGACCGCTCCGCCGCACGCTGCGCAGCCCGGGACGGGGCATTGCGCCTGGCGGGCGGTGGCTGCATGCTCGTCTCCGCCGGCCATCTCGGCCGTTCCGGAGGCGTCATGGTGGAGCGCGAATGCCGGCGCTGAGGCGCCGATCGCTGCTGATCACGGCTTTCGGCTGGGCGGCGGGCGGCCAGGTGGCCGCCGCCACGCCGGCCACGCCGCTGCGGCTGGTGGTGCCCTTCGCGCCCGGTGGCGGCGTCGACGCCGTGGCGCGTGCGCTGGCCGGCGCGCTGCCCGCGGTGCTGGGCACGCCGGTGAACGTCGAGAACCACCCGGGTGCCAGCGGCACCATCGGCGGCCGCCTCGTGATGGCGGCCCCGCCTGACGGCCGCACGCTGCTGTTTTCTGCCGCCACCCACGTCTTCACGCGCCAGGTCCTGGTGCTGCCGCCCTACGACCCGCAGACCGATTTCGCCGCCGTCGCGCGTTTCGGCCAGGCGCCGTTGCTGCTCGTCGTCGCCCCGGGCCGAGCCGAGCCCGGCCTGCAGGCCCTCGTCGCGGCCATCCGCCGCGAGCCGGGGGTCTGGACCGCCGGCGTGCCCGCGTTCGGTGCTCCCGCACACCTCGCGACGCTGGACTTCCAGCGCCGTGCCGGCCTGCGCCTGAACCTCGTGCCGTACAAGGGCACGCAGCCGGCGCTGATGGACGTTGCCGGCGGCCACGCCGACCTGCTGCTGGATTCGGTGGTGGCGCTGCTGCCGCTGGCACGTGCGGGCCGCGTCAGACCCCTGGCGATCAGCGCGGCCGAACGCAGCCCGCTGCTGCCCGCGGTGCCGACCTTCGCCGAGAGCGGCTTCGCGGGTTTCCAGCACCACTCCTGGTATGGCGTCTGGGCCCCGCGCGACACGCCGGCCGCGCGTGTGCAGGCGCTGGCCGGCGCCATCGGCGCCGCGGCGCGGGCGCTCGAAGACGCCGGCGCGCTGTCCCCGCTGGGGCTCAGCGCGGCGGTGCTCGGCGGCGACGGGTTCCGTCGCTTCGTGGCGCGCGAGGCGGCCGTCGGCGCCGAGCTGCTGCGTGCCTCGGGCTTCCGCGCCGAATAGCGTCAGTCCAGCCAGCGCAGCAGCGTCGTGTACAGCATCGCCGGATCGACCGGCTTGGCGACGTGGTCGTCCATGCCGGCGGCCAGGCAGGCCTCGCGGTCCTCGCCGAAGGCGTTGGCCGTCATCGCGACGATCGGCAGCGTGCGGCCGGCGCGTTCACGGATCGTGCGCGTGGCCGTCAGGCCGTCCATGCCCGGCATCTGCACGTCCATCAGCACGAGGTCGAACGGCGGCGAGCCGCAGGCCAGCTCGACGGTGCGGGCGCCGTCGTCGGCGACCACGACCTCCAGCCCCGCCGACTCGAGCAGCGCCACGGCAACCTCCTGGTTCACCGGGTTGTCCTCGGCCAGCAGCACGCGCCGGCCGGCGGCGCGTGCGCACAGGCGCACGAAGGCCGGTTCCGAGGCATCGGCCGCGGTCTCGGTCCGCGGCGACGAGCGCAGCAGCTGCGCGATCGTGTCGTGCAGCGCCGACGGCGTCAGCGGCTTCATCAGCACCGCGCCGTAGCCAGCGTCGCGAGCGCGTTCACGCAGCGCCGGGGCGTCGTGCGCGCTGACGAGCACCGCCGCCGGCCCGGCCCCGCCGGGTGCCGCACGCAGCCGGCGCAGCGTCTCGAAGCCGTCGCAGACCGGCATCACGCAGTCGACGATGAAGAGGTCGTAGCGACGCGGGCCCGCTGCCGCCAGCCGGGCCAGCGCCGGCTCGGCACCGTCGGCCGTGTCGGCCTGCACGCCCAGCAGCTCCAGCTGCGAGGCGATGGCCTCGCGCGCCTCGGGCAGGTCGTCGACGACCAGCGCCCGCAGCGACGGCGGCAGCGAGCCGGACTCCGGAGGCACGGACTCCGCACGTTCGAGCCAGACGGTCAGCCCGAAGGTGCTGCCCGCGCCGGGGCGGCTGACGGCGTCGGCGCTGCCGCCCATCAGCTCGGCGATGTGGCGCGTCAACGCCAGCCCCAACCCGGTGCCGCCGTGGCGCCGGGTGCTCGAGCTGTCGGCCTGCTCGAAAGCCGTGAACAGGCGGGCCTGCTGCTCCGGCGCGATGCCGATGCCGGTGTCCTGGACCTCGAAGCGCACCTGCAGCCGCTGGCCGTGCTCGCGCAGCAGCGCGGCGCGCAGCCGCACCCAACCGTGTTCGGTGAACTTCACCGCGTTGCCCAGCAGGTTGATCAGGGCCTGCGACAGCAGCCGTGCGTCGCCGCGCAGCCGCGCGGGCAGGTGGTCGGTGTCGAGCACCAGCTCCAGCCCCTTGGCGCGTGCGCTGGCCTCGACGACGTCCAGCGCCCGCGCGATCAGCTCGTCGCGCGAGAAGTCCACCGGGTCCAGCCGCAGCTTGCCGGCCTCGATCTTGGACAGGTCCAGGATGTCGTTGAGGATCTGCAGCAGGTGCGCGGCCGCGCCGTCGACCTTGCGCAGCCGCTCGCGCTGCAGCGGGTCCTGGGTGGCGCGCGAGATCAGGTGCGTCAGGCCGATGATCGCGTTCATCGGCGTGCGGATCTCGTGGCTCATGTTGGCCAGGAAGGCGCTCTTGGCGCGGGTCGCCGCCTCGGCCTGCGCGGCGCGCTGCTCGAGCTGCCCGTTGGCCTCGGCCAGGCGCTGCTCGGCCTGCTTGAGCGCGCCGACGTCGGTCAGCACGGCCAGGAAGCCGACCACCTGGCCGTCGATGACACGCGGCACGTAGTGCGCGTACAGCGGCACGGCGCGGCCGTCGGCGCGCACCAGCGTGCGTTCGTACTCCTGGCGTTCGCCGCGCAGCGCGCCTTCGATGAAGGGCCGCGCCGCCTCGTACTGCTCGGCGGGGATCAGCTCGGCGATCGAGCGGCCCAGCAGCTCGGCCTCGCCGCGCGCGAACCAGTCCTGCGCCGCGAGGTTGGCGAAGCGGCAGCGTTCCTCGTGGTCCCAGTACAGCACCACCGCCGGCAGCGTGTCGGCCAGCTCGCGCGTGAAGGCCTCCGCGCGCGCCAGCGCCAGGTTGGCGGCTTCGGCGGCCAGGCGCGCGTCCTGCAGCTCGCTGACGTTGCTGGCGATGAAGTAGAAGCCGGCGATGCGCCCGCGGCGTTTGTCGGGCAGGCGGTAGACCCAGAAGTGGCCGCGCCGCCCGCGCGAGCCCTCGATGTCGAGCCGGGTCTGCACGACCTCGCCGGCGAGCACACGCTCCAGCGCCTCGCGCCGCCGCACCGGGACCTCGGCGCCGAGCACCTCGCCCATCGTGCGGCCCAGCACCGCGTCGCGTTCCAGGCCGTACCAGTCGAGATAGGCCTGGTTGGCGAAACGCAGCCGCAGTGCCCGGTCCCAGTAGGCGACGAGCATCGCCGGCGTCTCGCCGGACAGGCGCGCCAGCGGATGTTCGCCGGGTTCGAAGACGCTGTGGCCGGTGGCCTCCAGCGGCGCGTCCGGCAGCGCGGCATCGGCGCGCAAGGGCCGCAGCATCCAGGCCAGCACCGCGGCGACCAGGGCCGCGGCGCTCAGCAGCAGCAGCGCGAAGCGGCGGTCGGCGTCGCGCCGGCGCTGCTCGGCGCCGGCCTGTGTCGTGTCCTCGAAGTCGCGCCAGGCGGCGGCGAGCGCGCGCAGTGTGCGGCCTTCGTGGGGGGCGGCGAGCGCCGCGTCCAGCGCGGCCGAGAAACGAGCCGCCGGTGCATCGGCCGCGGCACGGCGGCCGAGTTCGAGCAGCTCGTTGCGCGCGCGGTCCAGCCGCTGCGCGACCGCGGCCGGCGCGGTGTCGCCGCTGCCGGCGGCCAGCACCAGCATGCCGGGCTCGACTTCGGCGGCGATCTGGCGCAGCGCGGCGGTCTGGGCGTCGGCGCTGGCCACGGCGCGGTGATGCGCCAGCCAGCCCCAGGCCAGCACGGCGCCGAGCAGCAGCGCGGTGGCGACCAGCGGCAGCACGCGACGGCGGCGGGCGGTGGCCAGCAGCGCCGTGGTCATCGTGCAGGCCGCAGGCGCCCGGCAGGGCCACGCTGCCGATGGGGGGCCGAACTCGGGCGACAGCGCCCGGGCGTGGTGCGCATGCCCATCGCCGGCTTCTCCTCCTTGTCATGGCGGCAGGTGCCGCGGCGGCAGTCTAAGCCGCCGCGGGCGTCGCGCCGCGGACTTCGGCGTGCCGGGGTGGTGTCCTCGCAACCCCGGCCCCGCACGTTGTGTTCTGGCGCCCGTCCCCGGCGCCTGCCGTCCTGCCGTCCATGGAATTCCTGTATCTGAAGATCCCGTCGACCGACGAAGCGGCCGACGCGCACCATGCCTTGCACGCCGCGCTCGAGCAGACCCTCGCCGAAGCCGGCCAGGGCACGCTGCTCGGCTGGGGCGGCTCGCTCGGTGAGGCTGGCGGCGCCGGCGTTCGGCCGCTGCGTTTCCACCGCATCGACATCGAGGTGCACGAGCTCGCGCCGGCGCGTGCGCTGCTGCAGCGCCGGCTGGACGAGCTCGGTGTCGCGCCGGGCACCGAGCTGCACTACAGCGTCGCGCGCCGGGCGCGGGTCGACGTGCTCGGCGCCTCGGGCTGGGTGCCGCGCGCGCTGCCGGTGCGCTGAACGCCCTAGGCGGCGGCCGCTGCCAGCGCCAGCCAGGCGCGTGCGGCGTGCGGCAGGTAGCCGCCGCGGCGCCAGGCCAGCGCCATGTGCCAGACCAGCGCCGGCTCGGCCAGCGCGAGCACACGCACGCCCGGGCGGCGCCGCGGCTCGGCCATCAGCCGCGGCAGGAAGCCGACGCCGAGCCCGGCGGCGACGAGCTCGACCATGAAGTCGATCTGGCTGGTGCGTGCGACGACGTGCGGCTCGAAGCCGGCGCTGCGCGCCGCGTCGACGAGCATCGGGTTGAGCGCAAAACCGGCTTCGAACAGCACGAAGGGCTGGGCCGCCAGCGCTGCGAAGCCCACCGAGTCGCCGTCGAGCGCCAGCGGCACCGACTCGGCGACCAGCACGCACATCGGCTCTTCGCGCACCGACTGCCAGTCGAAGGCCGCCGAGGTCGGCGCCAGCAGCCCGGCGAGGTCGAGCTCGCCGTCGCTGAGCATCTGCTCCAGGCGTTTGCTGCCGTGTTCGACGAGTTGCACCTCGATGCCGGGATACAGGCTGCGAAAGCGAGCGAACAGCGGCGCGAAGAGCTGGCTGCTGCCGATCGGCGGCAGGCCCAGGCGCAGCAGGCCGCGCTGCAGGCCACGCAGTTCGTCGAGTTCGGCGCGCAGGTCGTCCTGCTCGGCCAGCAGCGCCAGCGCGCGGCGGTAGACGACCTCGCCGGCGTCGGTCAGGCGCGCCGGCTGCACGCCGCGGTCGAGCAGCACGACGCCCAGTTCGTCCTCGAGCTGGCGCACCGCCTTGCTGACCGCCGACTGGGTGGCGAAGACCTGGCGCGCCGCCGGCGAAAAACCGCCCTGGCGCACGACCTCGATGAAGGCGCGCAGGGCGCGCAGCTTGATGTCCATTCCAAAAGGGACTGGAGCGCAGTCCAAACATTCGCTTTCATCATGCTGCGCTGCAACCTAGAGTGCAAGCCATGGATCTCGCACCCGACTGGCATGGCACGACGGTGGCGCTGCGGCGCCGCTGGCGGCGCAGCCGCATCGCCCAGCTGGGCGCGATCGGCGCGGTCTGGGCGGCGGGCGAACTCATCGTGCGCACGACCGGCCTGCCGCTGCCCGGCGGGCTGGTCGGCATGGCGCTGCTGTTCGTGCTGCTGGCCACCGGCGCGGTGCGCGTGGCGAGCTGGCGCCGCGGCGCGAGCTGGCTGATCGCCGAGATGCTGCTGTTCTTCGTGCCGGCGGTGCTGGCGGTGCTGGACCACCCGGAGCTCTTCGGCTGGCTGGGCCTGAAGCTGCTCGTCGTCATCGCCGGCGGCACGCTGGCGGTGATGGCCGCCACCGCGCTCGCCGTCGAGTGCATGCTGCGCCGCGGCGGGGCGCAGCCGTGATGGCGGTGTTCTCGGCGTCGGCTGCCGCGGCGGTGCTGCTGTGGTCGGCGCCGACGATCGCCGCCTACGCCGCGGCCAAGGCGCTGCACCGCCGCCATCCGCGCGCCTGGACCCTGCCGCTGGTGCTGGCGCCGGCGGTGCTGCTGCTCGTCGTGCTGGCGCTGCACGGCAGTTATGCCGAGTACCTGCGCGGCACGCACTGGCTGCTGGCGCTGCTGGGGCCGGCGACGGTGGCCTTCGCGGTGCCGGTCTGGGAGCAGCGTGCGCTGCTGCGCCGCCACGCCGCGGCGCTGGCCGTCGGCATGGTCGTCGGCAGCACGGTGTCCATCCTCACCGCCTGGTGGCTGGCGTCCTGGCTGGGTGTCGGCGGCGAGCTGCGGCTGAGCCTGGTGCCGCGTTCGGTCAGCACGCCGTTCGCGATGACGGTCGCCGGCGACATCGGCGGCGTGCCCGACCTGGCGGCGGTGTTCGTCGTCTTCACCGGCGTGCTCGGCGCGACGATCGGCCAGGCGCTGCTGCGCTGGCTGCCGCTGCGCTCGACGCTGGCACGCGGCGCGCTGTTCGGCATGGGCGCACACGGCGCCGGCGTCGCCCAGGCGCACCGTGTCGGCGCCGAGGAAGGCGCGGTCGCCGGGCTGGTGATGGTGCTGGTCGGGGCGCTGAACGTGCTCGTCGCGCCGGCGCTGGCCTGGGCCCTGCGCTGAGCCCGCCGCGAACGAGGGGGTGAGCGCAGCGCTCCCCGCGCCTCCGGGGATCACGGCCGGACGACGGCTGCGGACAATGCCCCGAACACCCGGAGGGACAACATGCGATCCAAGCTCTTCGCCGCGGCCCTGCTCGCCGCCGCCACCAGCGCCGCGTCGGCGAGCACGCTGACGCTCACCGGCACGGTGCGCGACTTCAACGCCGACGGCATCAACTTCGAAGGAGCGCTGGCCGCCGGCCAGGGTTACGTGCAGTCGACGCTGAGCGGTGCCTCGCCGACGCTCACCGCGCTCGGCCAGTCGGTGATCTCCAACACCGGGGCCGGCGCCTTCGACCTCTGGTACACCCGGCCCACCGCCAGCGCCTCGTACGCGCTGGTGCTCGACGAGACCTCTCCCGGTCTCTACACCTATTCGTCGAACAGCTTCTTCCCGATCGACGGCCAGCTGCTGGGCAACGAGGGCCGCAACCACAACTACCACTTCACGTACACGATCTCGACGACGTTCTCGTACCTGAAGGGCGCCGGCCAGGAGTTCACCTTCACCGGCGACGACGACGTCTGGGTGTACTTCGACGATCTGCTGGGCATCGACCTCGGCGGCGTGCACGGCGCGCAGTCGCAGACGGTCAACCTGGATGCGCTGTTCTCCGGCGCCAACGCGCGCGAATCCGGCACCTACTCGTTCGACTTCTTCTTCGCCGAGCGCCACACGACGCAGTCCAACCTGCAGATCACGACCTCGCTGGTGTTCGACGAGAACCCGCAGGACGTGCCCGAGCCGGGCACACTGGCGCTCGGGGTGCTGGCCCTGGCGGGCGTCGGCGCCGCGCGCCGCCGTCGCGGCTGAGGCCGGGGCGGCGCCTCAGGCGCCGCTCATGCCGGCGACCAGCGCGCGCACGTTGTACTCGTAGAGCGCGACGAAGCTCGCCGCCGGGCCGCCCGGCGCCGACAGCGCGTCCGAATAGAGCCGGCCGCCGAGGCGCGCGCCGGTCTCGCGCGCGATGCGCTCGACCAGCCGCGGGTCGCTGATGTTCTCGACGAACACCGCGCGCACCTTCTGCTGCCGGATCTGGCGCACGAGCCGGCCGACGGCCGCCGCCGACGGCTCGCTGTGCGTCGTCCAGCCCTGCGGCGCGAGGAACTCGATGCCGTAGGCCGCGCCCAGGTAGCCGAAGGCGTCGTGCGAGGTGATGACGCGGCGCTGCTCGCGCGGCACCGTGTCGACGAGGCGGCGCAGCCGCGTGTCCAGCGTCGCCAGGCGCTCGCCGTAGGCCGCGGCGCGGGCCTCGAACTCGGCGCGGCGCTGCGGCCAGCGCCGCGCCAGTGCGGCGGCGATCGTCGCCACGTAACGCTGTGCGTGGGCCAGGTCCTGCCAGGCGTGCGGGTCGGCGTCGCCGTGGTCGTGGCCATGACCATGGTCGTGGTCGTGGTCGTCGTGCGCCGCGTGGCGCGGCGTGATGCCGGCGCTGGCGACGACGATCTCGCCGCGGTAACCCGAGTTCTTCACCAGCCGCGTCATCCAGCCTTCGAAACCCAGGCCGTTGACGACGACGAGGTCGGCGCCGGCGAGCTTGCGCACGTCGCCCGGGCGCGGCTCCCAGGCGTGGGCGTCGGCGTCGGCGCCGACCAGCGAGCCGACCTCGAAGTCCGGCGGCGCGACCTCGCGCACCAGGTCGGCGAGGATCGAGAAGCTGGCGACGATGCGCCCGCCACGCGGCGCCTGGGCGAAGACGGGGGCGGCGGCGCAGGCCAGTGCGGCGGCGAGCAGCGAACGGCGGGGCAGGGGGGTCATGGTCTCAGCGTTGCAGATGGTGGGCGGCCTGGAAACGCCGCACGAGCACGCCGTCGCGGCGGCCGAGCAGCACCGAACCGAGATAGGCCAGGCCGCAGACGAGCACGATGCACGGGCCCGACGGCAGCTCGGCGTGGTAGCTCCAGAGCAGGCCGATCGCACCCGAGGCGGCGCCGATCGCCGCGGCCACGGTGCACATCGCCGCCAGCCCGGCGGCCCAGAAACGTGCCGCGGCGGCCGGCAGCATCATCAGGCCGACGGCCATCAGCGTGCCCAGGGCCTGGAAGGCGCTGACGAGGTTGGCCACCAGCAGCACCAGCAGCAGCGCGTGCACGGTGGCGCCGGGGCCGCCGACGCTGCGCAGGAAGCCCGGGTCGCAGCTTTCCAGCACCAGCGGGCGCCAGGCCAGCGCCAGCGCGAACAGCGTCAGGCTGGCGACGCCGGCGGTCTGCAGCAGCGCCGCGTCGTCGGCGGCGAGCACGCTGCCGAACAGCAGGTGCATCAGGTCGACCTGGCTGCCGCGCCAGGACACCAGCAGCACGCCCAGCGCCAGCGCGATCAGGTAGAAGGCGGCGAAGCTCGCGTCCTCGCGCTGCGGCGTGTTGCGCGTGACGAAGCCGGCGGCCAGCGCGACGATCAGCGCGGCGACGAAACCGCCGGCGCTCATCGCCGGAAACGACAGCCCGGCGATCAGGTAGGCCACCGCCGCGCCCGGCAGCACCGCGTGGGCGAGCGCGTCGCCGGCCAGGCTCATGCGGCGCAGCACCAGCAGGCAGCCGATCGGCGCCGCGCCCAGCGACAGCGCCAGCGTCGCGACCAGCGCGCGGCGCATGAAGCCGAACTCGACGAAGGGTTGCAGCAGCTCGATCACGGCGTGGCCTCCGTGGCGCAGCGCGGCGCGTGCGCGTCCCAGGCTTCGGCCATGCGGCGCGCGGCGCCCAGGTGCTCGTCGCACAGCACCTCGGCCGTCCGGCCCCAGGCGACCTTCTCGCGGGCCAGCAGCAGCGTGTGCTCGAAATGCGCACGCACCTGCTCCAGGTCGTGCAGCACGGCGATCAGCGTGCGGCCCTCGGCCTTCCAGCGCTCCAGCAGCGCCAGCAGGTCGGTGGTGGTGCGTTCGTCCAGCGCGTTGAAGGGTTCGTCGAGCAGGATCAGCGCCGCGTCCTGGACCACCAGGCGAGCGAACAGCACACGCTGCATCTGGCCCACCGACAGTTCGCCGATCGGCCGGTCGTCGAAACCTTCGAGGCCCACGGCGTGCAGCGCCTCGTGCACCTGGCGGCGCATCGCCGCGCCGACGACGCCGAAGCAGCCGATGCGCTGCCACAGCCCCATCGCGACGAACTCCTGCACCCGCACCGGGAACGAGCGGTCGATCTCGCCGGCCTGCGGCAGGTAGGCCACCCGCAGCGCCGGGTCGCGCTCGACACGGCCCTGGTAGCGCCGCAGCGTGCCGCCGAGCACGGCCATCAGGCTGCTCTTGCCGGCGCCGTTGGGGCCGACGATCGCGGTGGCGCTGGCGGCCGCGAAGCTGCCGCTCAGGTGGTGCACCGCGGGGTGGCCGCGCCAGGCGACCGTCAGGTCGTGCAGGCGCACGGCGGCGGTCACTGGGGCACCCTTCGGCCCGTCGGCCGGTCCCGCCAGGCGGGAACGAGCCCCGGACAAGTCCCGAGGGCTCATGACAGCGCCCACGCGACGGCGGCCCACAGCACGGCGACGATCAGCGCCGCGCCGGCCAGCCGGGTCAGCGCCCCTGCCATCAGCATCGTGTTCTCCGGTCTCAGTTCGGTGCCGCGGCGCAGTCGCTGCAGCGGCCGTACAGCGTCAGTTCGTGGTCCTCGACGCTGAAGCCCGGCGGCGCGAGGTGCGACAGATCGCCGGGGCAGGCATGCACGTCGAAGACACGCTGGCAGCGCGTGCACTGGAAGTGGTGGTGGTGGCGGTGCTCGGCGGCCTCGTAGCGCGGCACCTCGCCGGGCAGCGTCACGGTGCGCAGCAGGCCCTCGTCGACCAGCGCCTTCAGGTTGCGGTAGACGGTGGCGATGCCCAGCCCGGGCGCCGTGCGCTGCGCGCGCTCCAGCACCTCCTGCGGCAGCAGCGGGCGCGCGGCTTCGGCGATCGCGTCGCGGATCGCGGAGCGCTGGCGGGTGTTGCGTTCCATGGAGGGAGGCGGGGAGCAGGGCCTTAATGATATTGCTGTCGCAATATCAAGGCTCGCGACACGGGCATGGGCTAGGCTCGCGGCTCCCGCGAATTCCGAGCCTCCGCCGATGACCCGCCGCCCGACTCCCCCCGCCGTCCCGCCGCGCCGCACCGTGTTCGCTGCCCTGGCCGCCGCCGCGCTGCTGTCGGCCTGCGCCGCCGCGCCGTCCGCGCCGGCGCCTGCCAAGCCGAAGAACGTCATCGTGATGATCAGCGACGGCGCCAGCTGGAACACCTGGGAGATGGCGGCCCACTTCCGCGCCGGCGCACGCGCCAACGACCTGCCCGAGTACCAGCTGCTGACCGAGCGCTGGGGCGTCACGACCTTCCCGCTGAACACCTCGACGAAGCCGACGCACGACGCGACGCCGCAGGTGAGCTACGACCCCGCGCGCGCCTGGGACCCGAGCCCGGTGGCGCCGGTGCCGGGCGATGCCTACGCCACCGCGATCGCCGGCTACCAGTACCTGAAGCGCCAGTACACCGACTCGGCCGCCGCCGGCACCGCGCTGGCCTCGGGCACCAAGACCTACAACAACGCGATCAACGTCGACAACTTCGGCCAGCCGCTGGACTTCGCGACACGCATCGCGCGCGGCGCCGGCAAGGCCACCGGCGTCGTCACCTCGGTGCCGCTGGCGCACGCGACGCCGGCGGCCTTCGGCGCGCGCAATGCCAGCCGCAGCCGCATGACGGAGCTCGCACGCGACATGCTGCGCGACGGCAACCTCGACCTGATCATGGGCGCCGGCCACCCCGAGCACGACGGCAACGGCGCCAGCGTGCTCGGCCTGTCGGCCGCCGACTGCGCCGCGCGCACGGCCTGCAGCAAACGCTGGGACGTGCTCGCCGAAGCCGAGTGGCGCGAGCTGCGCGCCGGCACGCTGCGCCCGGCGGGTGCCGAGCGGCCGTGGACGCTGGTCGAGGACCGCGCCGAGTTCGAGCGCCTGGCCGCCGGCCAGCGCCGTGTCGACGGCCCGCTGCTCGGCATCCCGCGGGTGCGCTGGACGCTGCAGCAGGCGCGCGAGGAAGAAGTGCTCGGCGCCGACCCGGCGCAGCCCAGCGGCGTGCGCCGCATCGCCACCGTGCCCGACTTGGCGACGATGGCCGGCGCCGCGCTGCGCCATCTGGAGCGCGACCCCGACGGCCTGTTCCTGATGATCGAGGGCGGCGCCGTCGACTGGGCGGCGCACGCCAACCAGGCCGGCCGTCTGGTCGAAGAGCAGACCGAGTTCAACGCCGCGCTGGCCGTCGTCGAGGCCTGGATCGCCGCCCACGGCGGCTGGCAGCAGAACCTGCTGATCGTCACCACCGACCACGGCAACGCGATGCCGATGGGGCCGCAGTCCGACCGCGTCGCCTTCCAGCCGGTGCCCAACGGCGGCGCCGGCGTGCGCCCGGCGCCGCGTTTCTGGAGCGACAACCACACCAACGAACTGGTGCGGCTGTGGGCGCGGGGTGCCGGCGCGGAGCGGTTCGCCGCCCACCAGCGTGGCCGCGACCCGCGTTTCGCCGAGGTCACCGGCCACAACGACGACGGCCGCTACGTCGACAACACCGACGTCTTCCGCGTCGTGAAGGCGGCGCTGGAGCGCTGATGCTTGCCGCCGCGCTGCTGCTGGCGGCCGCCGCCGGCGCGGCGCCGATCTGCCGCGATGGCGTGCGCCCGCCGCCGGCTTTCGCCGTCGTCTCGCCAGAGCTGGTCGACGACCCGGCGCGTGGCCTGCAGTGGCAGCGCTGCCCTTGGGGCCAGACCGGCGATGACTGCAGCGACGGCGCGCCGCGCCGGCTGAGCGCGATGCAGGCCCAGGACCTGGTCGCACGCCTGGCGCGCGACGGCTGGTTGGGCCGCCACGACTGGCGGCTGCCGACACGCGCCGAGCTGCGCACGCTGGTCGACGGCCACTGCGTGGACCCGGCGATCGACGGCCGCGTCTTCCCGGCGACGCCGCCGCTGTGGTTCTGGACTTCGGACGCCGAGCCCGGCAACGACTACGACGCCTGGGCGCTGGACTTCCGCAGCGGCGACGAGGTGCTCGACGACCGCAACCTGCCCAACGCCGTGCGGCTGGTGCGCCGCCGCGAGGCCGCCGCTCAGTAGTGCGGCGGCAGTTCCTCGCGCAGGCTGCGCCAGGTCGCCGGCTCGGCGGCCGCGCCCTGGCGCTTCAGCTCGAGCAGCTCGCGGGTCAGCAGGTCGATCTGCTGCTGCTGGCGCACGACGACGGTGTCGAGCTTCTCCAGCAGGTCCTCGGTGAAGGCGAGCTTGACCTCGAGGTCTTCCAGCCGGCGCTCGACACGCGCCTCGTCCTCGGCCCGGGCACGGCTCGTCGTGGCCATGCCGCTCAGAGGCTGCCGCCGCCCTCGCGGGCCAGCGTGTCGCTCAGGTCGTCGGGCGTCGTGCCGGGCAGCGGCACCTGCAGGATCTCGGGCACGGCGGCGTCGGCACGCTGCCACTCGAACTTCACCTGCGGCAGGCCGCCGTCGGCGTCGAGCGCGAAGCCGGCGAAGCGGATGTAGCGCGCCTGCGCCAGCGCGGCCTTCAGCGCGGGGTCGCAGTCGGCGATCAGCGGGCCGCTGATCAGCTCGTCCATCGGGATGTCGGCGAACTGCTCGGCGATGCCGTCCAGGAATTCTTGGTCCATGCGCAAATCCTCGTGAAGCCGCGCATTGTCCGCCGCCCGGCGGCGCTCGCGCAGCGTCCGGGGCATGGGCCGGGCTCAGGCCCCCAGCGGCAGCGTGCGCCGCGGCGGCGGCGGCAGCACGCGCACCACGGCCTCGCGGCGCAGCGAGCGCCGGTGCAGCCGGCCGTGCAGCTCGGCGGCCTCGGCGGCGCCGAAGCGGCGGCAGGCCAGCAGCCGGTGGGCGTGGGCGTGGAACTCGTCGGCACGGTCGTCCACCGCCAGCCAGTCGGCGTCCTCGGCGTCGGCCTGGCGCAGCCAGTCGAGGATCTCGTCCTCGCGCCCCGGGCGCGACTGCGCCAGCGCGCCGTAGATCGGCGTCGTGCCGAGGATGCGCCCGTGCAGCGGCGCGCTGAACGGTGCACGCAGGCGGTCGATCGTCGTCCAGTGGCGGCGCTCGTCGGCCAGCACCACCCGCAGCTGCGGCCAGGCCTGCAGCACGGCCTCGAAACCGGGCAGCCCGCCTTGCGCATCCTCGGCGTCGGCCAGGCGCGTCAGGCACTCGGTGTTCACGAAGATCAGCATCGTTTCGCCTCCAGGAGCATCCATGCTGGGCCTGGCGGATGGCAGTGCCGTGAACGCCGTGTGACAGCCGATGCCCCGAAGCGGTGCGGTGATTTGACTTCGCTCATGCTCCGTCATCGCCGGGCGAACCCGGCATGCACGCGCTGTGCGACCATCGCCGGCCTCATGTTCAAGCCCTGGCTCGCCCACTATCCGGACGGCATTCCGCCGGAAATCGACGTCGGCTGCCACGCGTCGCTGGTCGACGCGCTCGCCGACGCCTGCACCCGCTTCGCCGATCAGCCCGCCTTGTGGTCGATGGGCCGCACGATGAGCTACCGCCAGCTCGACGAGGCGAGCCTCGCTTTCGCCGCCTGGCTGCAGCACGGCGCCGGCCTGGTGCGCGGCGAACGTGTCGCGCTGATGATGCCCAACCTGATGCAGTACCCGGTGGCGCTGCTGGGCGTGCTGCGCGCGGGGCTGGTCGTCGTCAACGTCAACCCGCTGTACACGCCGCGCGAGCTGGAGCACCAGCTGCAGGACTCGGGCGCCGCGGCCATCGTGGTGCTGGAGAACTTCGCGTCCAAGCTGGAGCAGGTGGTCGCGGCGACGCGGCTGCGCGCCATCGTCACCACCGGCGCCGGCGACCTGCTCGGCTTCAAGGGCCACGTCGTCAACGCCGTCGTGCGCCACGTGAAGAAGATGGTGCCGCCGTGGCGGCTGCCGGGTGCCGTCGGCTTCAACCAGGCGCTGGCCGCCGGGCGCCGCCGCGCGCTGTCGCCGGTCACGCTGGGCCACGACGACCTGGCCTTCCTGCAGTACACCGGCGGCACCACCGGCGTCGCCAAGGGCGCGATGCTGACCCACGGCAACGTGCTGGCCAACGTGCTGCAGGTGACGGCCTGGCTGGCGCGCGACATGCAGGACGGCCGCGAGACCGTCGTGCTGCCGCTGCCGATGTACCACGTGTTCGCGCTGATGGCGTCCTTCGTCTTCCTGCGCAAGGGCTCCAAGCTGGTGCTGATCCCGAACCCGCGCGACATGGGCGAGATGCTGAAGACGCTGCAGACGGTGCCGTTCACCGGCATCGTCGGCGTCAACACGCTGTACCGCGCGCTGCTCGACGCACCGGGTTTCGCGCGGGTCGACCTGAGCGGGCTGAAGCTCGCGGTGGCCGGCGGCATGGCGGTGCAGCACGTCGTCGCCCAGCGCTGGCGCGAACGCGCCCGGGTGCCGCTGGTCGAGGGTTACGGCCTGACCGAGGCCTCGCCGGTGGCGATCGCCAACCCGGTCGACGTGCACGAGTGGAGCGGCACGATCGGCATGCCGATCCCGAGCACCGACGTCGTCATCGCCGACGACGAGGGCCGCGCGCTGCCGCCCGGGAGCGTCGGCGAGATCCGCCTGCGCGGCCCGCAGATCATGCGCGGCTACTGGCAGCGGCCCGAGGAGACCGCCGAGGTGCTGACCGCCGACGGCTGGCTGCGCACCGGCGACATGGGCACGATGGACGAGCAGGGCAACATCCGCATCACCGACCGCAAGAAGGACATGATCGTCGTCTCGGGCTTCAAGGTCTTCCCGAACGAGGTCGAGGACGTGCTGACGATGCACCCCGGGGTGCAGGAAGCCGGCGCGGTGGGCGTGCCCGACGAACGTTCGGGCGAGGCGGTCAAGGTCTTCGTCGTGCGCCACGACCCCGAGCTGACCGAGCGCGAGCTGCTGGCGCACTGCCGCCAGCACCTCACCGGCTACAAGATGCCGCGCCAGATCGAGTTCCGCGAGCAGCCGCTGCCGCGCACCAACATCGGCAAGATCCTGCGCCGCGAACTGCGCGACGGGCCGCCGCCGGCGCCCTGAGTCGGCGCCGGCTCAGCCGCCCAGGCCCAGCACCTGGGTGGCGAAGTAGACGGCGCCCTTGACCATCGCCCAGACGACGCCGGAGACGACGACCGCGGCGACGACCGCCGCCACCGCGCCGGCGATCACCCAGACGCCATCGCGTTCGAGCACGCCGAGCGCGAACAGGCTCACCGCCAGCGCCGGCAGCATGTTGCCCAGCGGCACCGGCAGCACCAGCACGCACGACAGCAGCAGGCAGACGAGGCCGATCAGGTACTCCATCGGCGGCGCCGCCAGCGTGCTCCAGCGCGGCTTCAGCAGGCGTTCGGCGCGCGCCAGCCATGGCGACACGCGCGTGATCAGGCGCTCGAAGTCGGCACGCGCCATCGAGCGCGACGCGATCACCCGGGGCAGCCACGGCTTCAGGCCGAAGGCCAGCTGCGCGGCGAGGAAGATCAGCGGCGCCCCCAGGATCGCCGAGGTGCCCGGCGGCGTCGGCAGCACGTTCGGGAAGGCGAAGACGAACAGCAGCGCCGCCAGCGCGCGGTCGCCCAGCGCGGCCAGCAGGTCGCCGACGGCGACACGTTCACGCGAGTCGTCGCGGGCCAGCTGTTCGAGCATCGCCGACAGCGGCAGGCGGGCAGGGGCGTCGAGGGGGAAACGGGGCATCGGGACGGGGAACGGTCGGCGGCAGGCGATGTTGTAACGGTTCGCCGCGGCTCCGAGCCCGCGGCGGCCGCTCAAAAGGGCTTCGCGCCGGCTGCGGCGTGGTGTCCGGGCCATCGACACGGCCTCAGGGGCTTGTTAATGAGAATGGTTCGCATTAGAGTGCGGCTTCGGACACAGGACACCCCCGATGCAACCCGATTCTCGTGACCCCCGGCCGCCGGCCGCCCAGCCGCCGCTGCGTGCCGCCGCCTCCTGCGCCGCGGCCCGCCGCCCGCGCTGGACCAGCGCCGAACTGTTCGCCGGCGCCGAGGAGATCGAGATCCAGCATGGCGAGGCCGTCTACCGCATGCGCATCACCTCGATGGGCAAGCTGATCCTGACCAAGTAGTCCGCGCCGTCTTTCCACCGCAGCACCAGCCAGCGATCCGCCAGCACGTGCGCCCCGATGTCCAGGAGCGTTCCGTGCACACGATGTCCTCCGTTCCCCGGGTCCTCCAGGGCCTGACGCTGCCGCCGCCGGGCGTGCGCGCCCCCGCGCTGCGCCGCGTCTTCGGTTCGCTGGGCGGCGCCAGCGCCGCCGGCGCCGCGCTGCAGCGCTGCGACGCGGCCGCCGCGCTGGGCGTGCGCGAGGCCGAACTCGTTGCCGCCCACGCCGGCTGCTTCGACCGGGCCGAGTCGCCGCTGGCCGCGCGCCGGCTGCGCGTGCGCCGGCGTGACATCGCCGCCGCGCTGGCGCGGTTCGGGCCCACCCGCACCGTGGCCGGCCACCGGGCCTGCCGCGTCGAGCGCCAGGGCGCGGCCCAGGCGCCCGAGCGCTGGGCGCACGCCTTCGCGCTCGAGCAGCGCGGCGCCGACGGCGGCGTGTTGCGCAGCCTGCAGTTCTTCGACGCCGCCGGCGACAGCCTGGCCGAGCTGACGCCGCTGGACGCCGGCGGCGTGGCCGCCTGGTTCGACCTCGTCGAGGCCTGCGCCTGTTTCGAGCCGGCACCGCGGCCGCTGGTGGCGCGGCGCGTGCGCGCCGTGCGTGCCGCGTCCGTGCCCGCCGACGCCGCGACGCTGCGCCAGGTCTGGAGCGCGATGCGCGGCCCCGACGGCTTCGAGCGGCTGCTGGCGCGCTTCGCGCTGGCGCCGGCCGAGGCCTGCCGCCTGGCCGGCCCCGACTTCGCGCGCCGTGTCGCGCCGACCAGCGCGCACGAGCTGCTGGCCGCCGCGGCCCAGCAGGGCGTGGGGCTGGCCGTCGAGGTGCCCGGCGCCGGCGCCTGCGGCGGCGACTGGCGCGCCGTGCGCCAGGCCCGCGGCTGGACCGAGGCCGAAGCCGGCGGCGTGCGCCTGCATCTGCGCGAGGACGCGGTGGCCGAGGCCTGGCTGCTGGCCTGTCCGTCGCGGGCCGGGCTGCGCCAGACGCTGCTGCTGCTGGACGCCGCCGGCGCGCCGATCGCCCGCCTGGGCGACGACGCCGGCCCGCGCCGCGAGCGCTGCGGCTGGCGCCGCCTCGTCGCCCAGCTCGACGCGGAGCTGCAGGCATGAACGCGCCGCTGCCGCGAACCGCTGCCGTGCACGCGCTGGCGCGTGCCGAAACCGGCGCCGCGCTGCACGCGCTGCAGCACCGCGCCGACGCCGCCGAGGCCGACGCGATGCGCCTGCGTGCGTTGCTGATCCGCCGCGACACCGAGATCGCCCAGCTGCGCGACGAGCTGCGGCTGCTGCACGTCGAGACGCCCGACCTGCGCACCCGGCTCGAGCTGGTGCGCGAGAACCGCCGCCAGGCCGAGCAGCTCGTCGCGCTGCGCCGCGCGCTCGGCGGCGGCGCCTGGCGCGCCGAGGGCCGCTTCGGGACCTGAGTCCCCGTTTCCCCGTCTCCCTGCTCTTCCTCCGACCGCCAGCCACCACGCCCGTCTCCGGGCGCCGGCCGCCAGCCCGTTGCCATGACACAAGAAAGACCACCATGTCACAGCCCCAGGGTTCGCGCCGTGCGCGCCGTTTTGTCCTTCAGCCGCTGAGCCTGGCCGCCGCGGCGCTCGCCGCCAGCCTGGCTCAGGCCCAGACCGCCCCTCGCGGCGAGCTGCTCGCCCAGGCGCCGCTGCCCAAGGTCGTCGTCTCGGCCACGCGTGTCGAGGCCAACGAAGACGAGGTCGCGGCCACCGCCAGCGCCGTCAGCGCCGAGGAGATCGACCGGCGCGGCGCCAACGACATCCAGGACCTGCTGAAGCAGGAGGCCGGCGTCGCGGTGCGTTCGCTGCCCAACCGCAGTTCGGCGGCCTTCTACAACACCGGCCGCGGCGGCAACGAGGGCATCAACATCCGCGGCCTCGAAGGCAACCAGGTGATGCTGCAGGTCGACGGCGTGCGCCTGCCGATGCTGTACTCCAACGGCCCGTTCTTCGCCGGCCGCGGCGACTACATCGACGTCGAGGCCTTCAAGCGTGTGGAGCTGCTGCGCGGGCCCTCGTCGGCGTCCTATGGCTCGGACGGCCTGGCCGGCGCGGTGAGCTTCGTCACCAAGGACCCGTCGGACCTGCTGCGCGACGGCGAGACGCATGCCGAGTCGCTGAAGCTCGGTTACCGCAGCGCCGACGACTCCTGGGTCGCGGTGCCGACCTTCGCGCTGCGCACCGAAGGCGGCACCGAGGCGATGCTGCTGGCCAGCCTGCGCCGTGGCCACGAGGTCGACAACCGCGGCGACAACGACGCGAAGAACAACACCCGCACCACGGCCAACCCGCAGGACACACGCTCGAACTTCCTGCTCGCCAAGCTCGAGCAGCGCCTGGACGCGCGCCAGAAGCTGAAGTTCAGCGCCGAGCACATGAGCCGCCGGCTCGACAGCGAGATCTACACGCTGTTCGGCGACCCGATGTACCCGACGACGACCGACGTCGAGGCCGCCGAGCGCATCCAGCGCACGCTGCTGAAGGCGGGCTACGAGTTCAGCGACCCGCGCGCCGCCTGGTTCCAGCGCGCCAGCGGCACGCTCTACCTGCAGGACAGCGAGAACCGCCAGCTCGGCTACGAGGCCCGCTCCAACACGACGAACTGGAACAGCCGCGACCGCGACACGCGTTACGGCGAGAAGACCGTCGGCGGCAGCCTGCAGTTCGAGTCCAACTTCGGCACCGAGGTCGCGCAGCGCATCGTCTGGGGCCTGGACGCGTCGACGACCGAGGTCACGACGATCAGCAAGGGCGGCAATCATCTGAACGGCGTTCCGAGCACGCAGACGCCGTTCGTCGAGAAGAAGAACTTCCCCGACACCGACTACCGACTGATCGGCGCCTTCGTGCAGGACGAGATCTCGCTCGGCCGGCTGGCGCTGATCCCGGCGCTGCGCTGGGACCACTTCAAGCTCGACCCGGAGCGCAACGACCCGCTGGCCAGCGCCAACAACGCCAGCACGCCGGTGGCGCTGTCGGGCAGCGAGTTCTCGCCGCGGCTGGGCCTGGTCTGGAAGTTCTCGCCGGCGCTGCGCGCGGTGGCCAACCTGGCGCACGGTTTCCGCGCGCCGACGCCGTCGCAGGTCAACGGCGGCGTCACCAACCTCAACGCGAGCACGCCCTACATGTCGATCGGCAACCCCGATCTGAAGCCCGAGACCAGCGACACCGCCGAGTTCGGCCTGCGCGGCGAGAGCGGCGCGCTGCGCTGGACGGCGACGGTGTTCAAGTCGCGCTACAAGAACTTCATCGAGTCCGGTGTCGAGGTCGGCGGTGCCGGCACCGTGCTGGACCCGCTGATCCTGCAGGCCGTCAACCTGAACCGCGTCGACATCCGCGGTGTCGAGGCGACGCTGGACTGGGCCGTGCACCCCGGCTGGACGCTGTCGGCGCGTTATGCCCACGCCCACGGCGACAGCCGCGAAGGCGGCGTCGAACAGGCGCTGGAGAGTGTCGAGCCCGACAAGCTGGTGCTCGCCGTCAAGCGTGAGGTCGGCCACTTCGGCACCGAGTTCGCCGTCACCGCGATGAAGCGCCAGGGGCGCTACGTGCCGGTCGACTCGGCCGGCACGCAGTACGTGCCCGGCGGCTTCGCCGTCGCCGATCTGTCGATGTGGTGGCTGGTGCGGCCGGACACCGAACTCGTCTTCGGCGTCACCAACCTGTTCGACAAGAAGTACATCCAGTGGGCCGACGCACGCGAGCTGACGACCACCACGCGCGCCGTCGATGCGTTCACGCAGCCCGGCCGCAACGTCAACGCCAGCGTGCGCTACCGCTTCTGATGCGCCGCGACGCCAGCCCGCCGGCCACGCGCCGGCCCTGCCAGCTCGCCGCCCCGCTCGCCGCCGCCCGCCGGCGGCTGGCGGCGGCGGCCGTCGTGCTCGCCGCCTTGCTGCTGCTGCTCGCGCTGCCGGCGCAGGCGGCGCGCGTGCTCGTCGTCACCACCTCGCCGGTGCCACCGGCCAAGCTCGCGGCGCTGGCACGCGCCGGCGGCCCGCTGGGGCTGGAGGTGCAGGCCCGCTACGTCGAGAAGCTGACGACGATCGACGCCACGCTCTGGGACGGCGCCGACCTCGTGCTGCTCGATGCACCACGCGCCCACATCGAGGCCTGGATGCGCGAAAAACTCGCCCCCGCGCTGCCGGCGCTGGAGCGCCGCCGCCACGTCTGGCTGTCCACCGCCGAGGCGCGCCCGCACGAGGTGCCGGCTGATCTGGCCAAGCGCCTGCACGCCTATTACGTCAACGGCGCCGGGCCCAACCTGCGCCACTTCGTCCAGACGCTGGACGACTGGCTGGACGGCCGGCCCTGGGGCGGCCATCCGGACCCGGTGGTCTTCCCGGCCACCGGGATCTACCACCCGAAATACCCCGGCCTGGTCACCGCGGCGACCCGCGACTACCTGGCTTGGAAGGGCGTGGCCGCCGACGGCCAGCGAGCGCCGGTCGTCGGCATCGTCTTCCACCCGCAGAGCGTCGCCGCCGAGGAGACCGAGCTGCTGGACGCGCTGATCGCCCGCCTGGAAGCGCAGGGCGCCGTGCCGCTGGCCTTCTACACGCCGGTGCTCGACGCCGACGCCGTGCGCCGCGTCGCGCTGCTCGACGGCCGGCCGACGGTCGACGTGCTGATCAACACCCAGATCACGCTGAGCCCCGACGCCCGTCGCGCCGAGTTCGAGGCCCTGGGCGTGCCGGTGATCCAGGCGATGAACTACCGCCGCGGCGACGCCGCCGCCTGGCGTGCCGACCCGCAGGGCGTGCGCATCGACGACGTGCCGTTCTACCTGTCGCAGGCCGAGACCGCCGGCATCACCGACATCCTGATCGCCTCGGCCAACGGCGGCACCGACGAACGCCTGGAGCCGATCGCGCCGCAGGTCGACGCCGTCGTCGCCAAGGCGATGAAGCTCGTCGCGCTGCAGCGCAAGGCGGCGGCCGACAAACACGTCGCGCTGTTCTTCTGGAACTACCCGCCGGGCGAGAAGAACCTGTCGGCCTCGTTCATGAACCTGCCGCGCAGCCTGGTCGCGACGCTGGCGGCGCTGCGCCGGGCCGGCTACACGACCGAGACCCAGGACGAGGCGGTGCTGACGGCCTCGCTGCAGCGCCTGCTGGAGCCTGCCTACCGCCCGGCCGCCGACCGCGAGGTGCTGGAGCGGCTGCTGCGCGACGGCCTGGCCGACTGGCTGCCGGTCGCGCGCTACCGCGCCTGGCTGGAGACCCTGCCGCCTGAAGTCGGCGCGCGGCTGACGGAACGCTGGGGCCCGCCCGAGAAGTCGACCTGGATCGTGCGCCGCGGCGGCCAGGACGGTTTCGTCGTGCCGCGGCTGCGCCTGGGCGGCATCAGCCTGCTGCCGCAGCCGCCGCGCGGTGAACGTGGGGAAGACCGCGAGAAGGCCATCTACCACTCGACCAGCGCCGTGCCCTCGCACCACTACTACGCCGTCTACCTCTGGGCGCGCGAGGCCTTCGCCGCCGACGCGCTGGTGCACTTCGGCACCCACGGCACGCAGGAGTGGCTGCCGGGCAAGGAGCGGGGGCTCTCGGTCTTCGACGACGCGCTGCTGGCCGTCGGCGATGTGCCGGTGGTCTACCCGTACATCGTCGACAACATCGGCGAGGCGCTGCAGACCAAACGCCGCGGCCGCGCCGTCGTCGTCTCGCACCAGACCCCTGCGCTGGCGCCGGCCGGGCTGCACGACGCGCTGACGGCGCTGCACGACGCGCTGCACCAGTGGCTGGCGCAAGGCGAAGGCCAGGTGCGCGACGCGCTGCGGCGCCAGATCACCGACGGCGTCAAGCGCGAACGCATCGCCGCCGACATGGGCTGGAGCGAAGCGCGCGTGGACGCCGACTTCCCCGGTTTCATCAGCGCGCTGCACGACCATCTGCACGAACTGGCGCTGACGGTGCAGCCGGTCGGCCTGCATACCTTCGGCCGGCCGCCCGAGGAACGCTGGCGCCTGGCGATGGTGATGGAGATGCTGGGCCGCGAGACCCTCGTCGCGCTGGCCGCACCGGGCGAAGAGGCCGACGAGGTGCTGGTCGGCGACTGGCGCAAGCTGACCGAGACCGCCACCTACCGCCGCCTGCACGAGTTCATCGTCGAAGGCGCCGACCCCGCGGCGCTGCCGCCTTCGGTGCGCGAAGCGCTCGAACGCGGCCGGCGCTGGTACGCCGACCTGGGCGCCGAAGGCGAGCTCGCCGGGTTGCTGGACGCACTCGCCGGGCGTTACCGGCCGACGAGTTACGGCGGCGACCCGATCAAGAACCCCGACTCGCTGCCGACCGGGCGCAACCTCTACGGCTTCGACCCGTCGCGCGTGCCGACGAAGGCGGCGTGGGAAGCTGGCAAGCAGGCGCTGGAGCAACTGGCCGCCGCGCACCGCGCCAAGACCGGGCGCACGCCGGCCAAGCTGGCGTTCACGCTGTGGTCGGTGGAGACCATGCGCCACCAGGGCCTGCTCGAAGCGCAGGCGCTGTGGGCGCTGGGCGTCGAGCCGGTCTGGGACGCCGGCGGGCGCGTCGCCGACGTCAGGCTCGTGCCGCGCGCCGCGCTGGGCCGGCCGCGCATCGACGTCGTGCTCTCGGCCACCGGGCTGTACCGCGACCACTTCCCGAACGTGATGCGCCAGCTCGCCAAGGCGGCGCGGCTGGCGTCGCTGGCCGACGAAGCCGACAACCCGGTGGCCGCCAACGCACGCCGCATCGCCGCCGGGCTGCGTGCACGCGGCCTGGACGCGGCCGCCGCCGAACGTGCCGGGCAGACGCGCATCTTCTCGTCCGAGTCGGGCCGTTACGGCAGCGGCCTGGACGACGCGGCGCTGGCCACCGACACCTGGAAGACCCAGGCCGAAGGCGACCGCAAGCTGGCGACGCTGTACCTGTCGCGCATGCAGTACGCCTACGGCCCCGACGAGGCCGAGTGGGGCCAGGCCGGCGCCAAGGGCAACCTCTACGCCGAGCACCTGAAAGGCACCGAAGGCGCGGTGCTGGCGCGCAGCTCCAACCTCTACGGCATGCTGACCACCGACGACCCCTTCCAGTACCTGGGCGGGCTGTCGCTGGCGGTGCGCCACCTCGACGGCAAGGCGCCCGAGCTCTACATCAGCAACCTGCGCGGGCCGGGCGCCGGGCGGGTCGAAGGCGCCGCCGAGTTCCTTGCCAAGGAGCTGGCGACCCGCAACTTCCACCCCGGCCACATCAGCGGCCTGATGGCCGAGGGCTACGCCGGCACGCTGCAGGTGCTGGACGGCATCAACAACTTCGCCGGCTGGCAGAGCGTGGCGCGCGAGATCGTGCGCGACGACCAGTGGCAGGAGTTCATGGACGTCTACGTGCGCGACAAGCACCAGCTCGGCATCCGCCGCTGGTTCGAGAGCCGCAACCCGCACGCGATGGCGCAGGTCATCGAACGAATGCTCGAAGCCGCGCGCCTGGGCCAGTGGAAGGCCGCGCCGGAGAGCGTCGCCGAGCTGAAGCAGCGCTGGCGCGAGCTGGCGCAGCGCCACGACGTGCGGCCCGACAGCGCCGCGTTTGCGGCCTTCGTCGGCTTCGGCCTCGCGCCGCAGCCGGCTGCTCTCGCGCAGGCGCCGGCCAAGCCCGCCGACGCGACCCCCGTTCCACCCGAGCCCGCCGCGGCACGGCCCCCGGTCGAGGGCCTGCTGCTCGAACGTGTCGCCCCGCCGCCGGCCGAGGCCTCGCGTGCCGCAGTGGCGCTGGCCGCCATCGCGCTGGCGCTGGCCGGCGGCGCGCTGCGTGGCCGGCGCCACCGTTCCTCTCTTTCGTTCGCCACCTGAAGGCAGCCCACACGCCATGAACCACGCACTCGAATCGACCATGTACGACGTCGCGCAGCTCTTTCTGCTGCCGACGCTGGCGCTGATCGCGCTGCTCTTCCTCTACGCCTTCTGGGCGCTGGGCGAGTTCGCCACGCTCGCCTGGCAGCGCCGGCGTGGCGGCGGCCGGCCGCTGCTGGCCGCCGACCGCGCCGCCGGCGGCCTGAGCGACGACGCGCTGGACCTGCACGCCCACCGGATGCTGGAGACGCAGCGCATCGCCAGCCGCGTGACGCCGATGCTGGGGCTCGTCGCGACGATGATCCCGATGGGCCCGGCGCTGAAGTCGCTGTCCGACGGCAACCTGGCGCAGGTGTCGCAGAACCTCACCGTCGCGTTCTCGGCGGTGATCCTGGCGCTGATCGCGGCGTCGATCACCTTCTGGGTCGTCAACGTGCGCCGGCGCTGGCTGGCCGAGGAACTGGTCGAGATCGCCGCCGCACGCGGCAAGGCGGTGGCATGAAGCTGCTGCACGAGCCGCAGGACGACGACCCCATCCTCTCGGTCGTCAACCTGATCGACATCTTCCTCGTCGTCATCGCCGCGCTGCTGATCACGGTGGCGCAGAACCCGCTGATGAACCCGTTCTCCAAGCGCGACGTCACCGTCATCACCGACCCGGGCAAACCGAGCATGGAGATGGTGGTGAAGAAGGGCGAGAAGATCGAGCGCTACAAGGCCAGCGGCGCGATCGGCAGCGGCGACGGCGAGAAGGCCGGCGTCGCCTACCGGATGAAGGACGGTTCCATCGTCTACGTGCCCGAAGGCGGCTCCTGAGCGGCGCGGCGCCAGACGGCGCCGGCGCCCGAACACAGCAGCAGCGCCAGCAGCAGCGCGAACACCAGCACCGCGCCGCCACGCCCGGCCGGCGCGACGCAGCCGACCAACTGCACCAGCCAGAAGACGAAGGCCGCCACGTAGGGCAGGAACAGCGTCCAGCGCGCCGCCGTCAGCGCGCCGGGCGCGCGGTGCGCACGCACCATTCGCCAGTGCGGCGCGGTGGCGAAATGTTGGTCCAGCGCACGCCACCAGGCGATCAGGTTGCGCGACAGCACGACCTCGATCGTGCCGGCGACGGCGCTGAGCCCGAGCCCGGTGGCCGCCAGCAGCGTCGGTGACGGCGGCGGTTCGGCGTCGTAATAGGCCTTGGCCAGCGCCGCGATCGCGCCCAGGAAGAAGGGCAGCGCGATGAAGCGGATCGAGCTGTGTGCGCGGATGAAGGCCAGCGTCTCGCGCACGGCGTCGTCGGCCGGATCGTGCGGCATCGGGACCTCGCGAAGGCGGCGGACCCGCGGTCCGGGCGCCCAGTGTCGCGCGCCGGCGCGGCCCGCGCGTCGCGGCGAACCCGCAAAACCGGCGCGAGCAAAGACCGCGTCGCCGGCGTACGATTTGCGCGAATTGCCCCGCCAGGAGACAAGCCGATGCAAGGCCACCCCGCCATCCTCGACGCGCTGAACGCGCTGCTGGTCGACGAGCTTGCCGCCCGCGACCAGTACTTCATCCATTCGCGCATGCTGTCGGAATGGGGCCTCACCAAGCTGGCCGACCGCATCGGCCACGAGATGGAAGACGAGACGGCGCACGCCGACGCGCTGATCCGCCGCATCCTGATGCTGGGCGGCACGCCGCGCATGACGCCCAGCGCACTGGACGTCGGCCACGACGTGCCGTCGATCCTGCAGAACGACCTGGCCGTCGAGCTGCGGGTCGTGCAGCACCTGCGCGAGGTGATGGCGCTGTGCGAGACCGAACGCGACTACGTCACGCGCGACATCCTGCTGCCGATGCTCGACGACACCGAGCAGGACCATGCCCACTGGCTGGAACAGCAGCTGCGCCTGATCGGCCTGGTGACGCTGCCGAACTACCTGCAGAGCCAGATGGCCTGAGCGCCGCGTTTTGCGTTGTTTGTCGGCGTCCTGGGGGCGACCCAGGGGCGCGGTGATCGCTCAGGCCGCTGCCGCAGCCACCCGGTCCCATTCGGTGCAGAGTTTGCGGAATGAGCGGCTGTTGTCGAAAGCCTGCGCAAGGTCCATCTTGGCCGAGAAGGCAGGCTGATCGGTGGTCTCGCCGTAGCTGCCGGCGCTCATCCTGAGGCGCATCCAGCCTTTTGCATCGCGTGGCGTTTCGGCGGCAGTGGTTTCCTGTGGGTCGAAGCGGAATCCGCGGTGTCCGTCCAGTGATTGCGCGGCGGCGATGAACCAGGCCTCGTACTCGCGGTTGGCGAGCACCACGGAGATCCGGCGGTGTGGCACGACGCGTCTGGCACGCTCGAGCACCATGGCGGCCGTCTCGGCCGGGCAGTCGTCGTCGGCGTCGAAGAGCACGAGGATCCAGTCGCCTTCGCCCGACTTCCTGGCTGCGAGCAGCAGATGGCGCTCGAACTCCTCCGCCCGGTTCAGGAAGCGATCGCGTCGGACCCGGATCGGCTGCGCGATCTCGGCATAAACCCCGGGCGAACGCCATTGCGCGATCCGCCGCAGCAGCACCGGCAACGCGGTGACCTCGCCGTCGCCTTCGACGATCGACACGACCTTCATCGGGCCAGGTCGCCGAAGAGATCTGCCTGACGCGCCTGCTGTTCCGCCAGCACCTGCCGATCGGGCGCCAACTGATTCAACCTCAGCAGTTCACCCGGCGAGAACAGTTGCTGCCGAAGGACGTCCCGCGAGGCCTCGTCCAGCGGCGCGATGCGGGTCTCGCCACCTTCGGAGGCCACGGCGAGAAACGAGTCGGCAGGGATGTCCCGGTCGTCGAGCAGGTCGGGGCTGTGGCTGGTGACGATGATCTGCGTGTTCTGCGAGGCCCGCGACAGCGCCTCTCGCAGCGCAGAACTGGCGGCCGGGTGCAATGCGGTCTCCGGCTCCTCGATGCCGACGAGGCTGGGCGCGTAGTCGCGGTTGGCCTGGAACAGCGCGACGAGAACTCCGAGCGCACGCAAGGTGCCGTCCGACATGTTCTGTGCCAGGAACCGCCAGGGATGGTGAGCTCCGGCCATCTCCTGGCGGAACTCCAGCGTTTCCATGTGGCCGACCTGCTTGCGTTCGATGCCTTGAACCGTGGGGACCACGGTCTGCAGGTACTCCTGGATGATCGCTGTCTGGTCGGAACCGACGCGTTCCAGGTGACCGATGACGCTGGCGATGTTCTCGCCCGCCGGCTTGAGCAGTCGCCCCTCCTGCGGCTTCTGCAACTCGCGCATCAGCTTCGGATTCAGGTTGTAGAAGCCCATCGACGACAGCGCGTCGAACACCGGGCGGAACACTGCGAGGCCTGACGCCGCCACCAGCGCCAGGCGGTCCGAGGTGACGGTGGGGAAGGTGCTCTCGCTGCAGTCGCGCGGCCTGCCGCGGTCGATCCGGTAGAACGGTCCGCGGCCGATGCCGCCAATGACGCATTCCTCGGTGAAGACCTCGTAGCCGCGGTCCTTCAGTGCGCCGATGTTGAAGGCGTACCAGCCGCACTGGCCGCTGGGCAACTCGAACTCCAGCCGGATGCCGAAGTGCGTCGGGTGGCCGTTCGAGCGCCGCCTGACTTCGTTCAAACCACCGCGTTCGTTGATGGCGTTGTCCAGCGAACCGTTCAGCGCATCGCGCACCAGATGCAAGGCGTCGAGGAAGTTGCTCTTGCCCGAGCCGTTGACCCCGACGAGGTAAGTCAGCGCGCGCAAGCGGACATCGCAATAGCCGATGCTCTTGTAGTTGCGCAGGATGACGCGTTTCAGGAAGGTCCTGGGGTTCGGTGTCATGGTCGTCGTCGATGCGCCCATTGGATGCCGGGATCTGTCCAGCCCGGCGCCGGGTTGACGGGAAGTCGTCCAGCGGGCTCTGGTCTCGGTCCGGCATCTTAGGGGCAGTGAGTGCACCTTCCGTCGTCGACTGTCACGTTCACGCACCGAGAAAACGAATCGCCGGTGCGATGGCTGCGCCCGCGCGCCTCCGTGGCATGCTCGCGCTCGCGCCGATGTCCAGATCCTGCCGCCACCAACGTCGTGCCGCGCGCCTGCGAGGTGCGCCGTGATCCCGCTTCTGCTGCGCATGAAGCGGGCAGCGCGTCTGGCCGCCTCGCTGCCGTCCAAGGCGCTGCTGCTGGCCGAGGTCGACCGGCACGCCGGCCGCGACGGCCGCATCGTGCGCGCCAACCCCTTGCCGCTGATCGTCGCGGCCGTGCTCGCGCTCGTCGCCGCCGCCTGGCGCCACGACGCCGGCGAGGACGGCCAGGCGTTGCTCGCCGGGCTGGTGGCGCTGGTCTGCGGCGGCCTGCTGCTGGCCACGTGGTCGGCGCGCCGCGCCTTCATCGACGCCGTGCTGACGCAGGCCGCGATGCTCGACCGCGAGCTCGTCACCGTCGCCTGCGACGGCAAGGCGCTGTGGCGCGACTGGCGCGCGCGTTTCCCCGACTTCGAGCGTGGCGACGAGGATCAGAGCATCGACCGCCTCGTCCAGGGCGGATGGACCGACGACGCCGGCCGGGTGCACACCATCGCCTGCTACCGCTTCCGCTGGGTCGAGGTGGAGGACCACTCGCGCACCGACGCCGACGGCCGCCACCACCGCGACACGCGGCGCACCACGCACCACCGCCACGGTGTCGTCGTCGACCTGGCGCCGCCGCTGGTGCTGGGCGTCTCCGAGGTGCGCAAGCCGCGCATGCCGGTGCCGTGGAGCACCGCGTCGATCGAGTTCGGTGAACGCTGGCGCGCCGGCGCCGCCAGCGAGATGCAGGCCGCGCGGCTGCTGACGCCGTCGGTCGTGCAGGCCTTCGTCGAGGCCGGGCGCCACTTCAAGGCGCTGGACCTGCACTTCATCGGCGACAGCGGCTGCATCTCGTTCTCCGACGACGACCTGCTGGCGCGTGCCGACGCCGTGCGGCGCACCGACCGCGTCGACGAGCTGCGCTGGCGCGTGCGCTCGACCGCCACGATGCCCAAGCTCGAGGCGCTGACCGTGCTGCTGCGTGTGCTGGCCGACGCCGCCGCCGAGCTGCAGCCGCGGCCCGCCGCCGAGCCCCCGATCCCGTCCCGAAAGGCCTTCCCGTGAACACCACCCTGATCGTCGTGCTGGCCGCCATCGCCGTCGCTTGCGGCGTCGTCGTCATCCACAACGGCATCGTCTCGCGCCGCAACGCGGTGCGCCGCGCCTGGGCCGACGTGCTGGCCTACGAGCGCCAGAAGCAGCAGACGCTGCCGAAGCTGGAGGAGCTGGTCGGCTCCTACCAGGAGTACGAGCGTGGCCTGCTGACCAGCGTGACGCAGCTGCGCGAGAGCCTGGGCCGCCTGGGCAACCAGCCCGACGGCATCGCGCTGGCCCAGGCCGAACGCGCCAGCGCCGAGCTGCTGAAGGGGCTGCGCATCGCCGTCGAGGCCTATCCCGAGCTGCAGGCCGCCGGTGCGCTGCGCGAGCTGATGGCGCAGCTCGTGGACCTGCAGAAGGAAGTGACGGCGGCGCTGACGATCTTCAGCCGCAACGTCGAGCTCTACAACACCGGGCTGGAGGTGTTCCCGGCTTCGCTGGTCAACGCGGCGGTCACACGCGCGCAGCCGGTCGAACCCTTCACCGACCCGCGCGCGGCGTCGGCCTTCGACTACCGCCCGCGGCTTTGAGTCGAACTCAGCGCGTGCGCCAGGCGTGATGGCAGACGACGCAGGTCGTCGTCAGCTCGCCCAGCCGGCGCAGCGCCAGCGCCTGGTCGCCGGCTCTGGCGGCCTCGGCGAAGCGGTTCGCGGCCTGGTGGCCTTCGATGCCCATGCGGTGCATCGCCTGCGGCATCTGCGGCCCGGGGCGCGCGTCCATCGGCAGCGCGCGGTTGCGGCCCATCGCGCCGAAGCCGAGTTCGGTGTCGGCCACCGCCGCGGCCTCGGCCAGCTTGCCGTCGGCCACCAGCGTGATCAGCTCGTTGAGCGCACGCAGGTTGCCCAGCATCTCGTCGCGCAGCGTGGCCTGCGCGGCCGGCGTCATCGGGACGAACGTGCGGCCGTCGTCGGCGGCGAAGACCGCGGGGGCGCAGACGAGGCAGGCGAGGGCGAGGGCACGGCGCATGAACAGGGCTCCAGGCAGGCTGACGCCGCGATGCTACCCCCGGGGGTTCCGGGGCCGGCTGCGGGGCCTCCCGGGACGTGGCCCAATCGACGCATGAGCCGAGACAACACCCCCGTCTTCGACGACCCCGCCGGCGCCTGGAACCAGCGTTACCGCGCCGAGGGCTATCTGTTCGGCACGGCGCCCAACGCCTACCTGGAGAGCCTGGCGGCGCGGCTGCCGGCCGGCGGGCGCGCACTGTGTGTCGCCGACGGCGAAGGCCGCAACAGCGTCTGGCTGGCGCGGCGTGGTTTCGAGGTCGACGCCTTCGACATCTCGGAGGTCGCGGTGGCCAAGGCGCAGCGCCTGGCGGCCGAGGCCAGCGTCGTGGTGCATTACGAAGTCGCCGGCTGCGACGACTGGGCCTGGCCTGAAGCGGCCTACGACCTGGTCGCTGCGGTCTTCGTGCAGTTCGCCGACCCGCCGACGCGCGCGCGCCTGTTCGAGCGCATGGCGCGTGCGCTGCGCCCCGGCGGCTGCCTGGTGCTGCAGGGTTACACGCCGGCGCAGCTGGCCTACCGCAGCGGCGGGCCGGGGCGCCTGGACCACCTCTACACGCCCGAGCTGCTGCGCGAAGCCTTCGCCGGGCTGGAGATCCTGGACCTCGCCGAGTACGAAGCCGAACTCGCCGAGGGCACGCAGCACGTCGGCCGGGCGGCGCTGATCGGCCTGCTGGCGCGCCGCCCCGGCTGATCAGCCTTTCGCGCGGCGCAGCAGCCGCAGGCCGTTGAAGACGACGATCAGGCTGGCGCCCATGTCGGCGAAGACGGCCATCCACATCGTCGCGTCGTCGAACACCGCGAGCGCCAGGAACACCGCCTTGATGCCCAGCGCCAGCACGATGTTCTGCACCAGCACCGCATGCGTCGCGCGCGACAGGCGCACGGTCTCGGCGACGCGGCGCGGGTCGTCGTTCATCACGACGACGTCGGCGGCCTCGATCGCGACGTCGGTGCCGGCGGCGCCCATCGCGATGCCGAGGTCGCTGCGCGCCAGCGCCGGGGCGTCGTTCAGGCCGTCGCCGGCCATCGCCGTCGGGCCGTGTCGGCGCTGCAGCTCTTCGATCGCGGCCAGCTTGTCTTCGGGCAGCAGGTCGGCACGCACTTCGGCGATGCCGGCTTCGGCGGCCACCGCCTGCGCCGCGGCGCCGTGGTCGCCGCTCAGCATCACCGGCACGACGCCCAGCGCCTTCAGCGCCGAGACCGCGTCGCGTGCGCCGGGTTTCAGCGTGTCGGCGACGGCGAACAGCGCCAGCGCCTGCGCGCCGCGGCCGAGCAGCGTCAGGCCGCGGCCCTGGCGTTCGTGCTCGGCCAGCGCCGCTTCGAGCTCGGGCGTCAGCGCGCCGCGTTCGGCGGCCAGGCGGCGGCTGCCCAGCCAGACGGCGGCGCCGTCGGCTTCGGCGACGACACCACGCCCGTGCAGCGCCTGCACCGCGCTGACGGCCGCTGCTGCGGCCGGCGCCAGGCCGGCGGCGATGGCGCGTGACACCGGGTGGTCGGTCTGCGCCGCCAGCGCGGCGCCCAGCGCACGCGCCGCGGCCTCGTCACCGGCCAGCGTCTGCCAGTGCACGAGACGCGGCCGGCCTTCGGTCAGCGTGCCGGTTTTGTCGAAGGCCACGGCGCGGATGCGGCGCGCGGCTTCGAGGTGCGCGCCGCCCTTGAGCAGCACGCCGCGCCGCGCCGCCGCCGCCAGGCCGCTGGACAGCGCCACCGGCGTCGAGATCACCAGCGCGCAGGGGCAGGCGATGACCAGCAGCACCAGCGCCTTGTACAGCGCCGCGGTCCAGGCCCAGCCGGCGACGAGCGGCCCGCCCAGCGCCACCGCCAGCGCGACGGCGAACACGGCCGGCGTGTAGACCGCGGCGAAGCGGTCGACGAAACGCTGCGTCGGCGCGCGCGAGGCCTGCGCGTGTTCGACGGCTTCGACGATGCGCGCCAGCGTCGAGCGCGAGGCTGGCGCCGTGATGCGCGCCTCGACCGCGCCCGACAGGTTCAGCGTGCCGGCGAACAGCGCGTCGCCGGGCTGCTTGTCCACCGGCAGGCTCTCGCCGGTGACGGCGGCCTGGTCGACGCTGGTCGTGCCGTCCGTCAGCACGGCGTCGACCGGGAAACGTTCGCCCGGGCGCACCCGCAGCGTCTCGCCGACGGCGGCTTCGGCCACCGGCAGCGTGACCCAGGCGCCGGCGCGGCGCAGCGTCGCGACTTCGGGCGCCATCGCCATCAGCGCGGCGATCGCGCCGCGTGCGCGGTCCACCGCGCGGGCCTCGATCAGCTCGGCGATCGTGTACAGCGCCATCACCATCGCCGCCTCGGGCCACTGGCCGATCGCGAAGGCGCCGACGACGGCCACCGACATCAGCGCGTTGATGTCCAGCCGGCGGCGCGCCAGCGCGGCGAAACCCTTCTTCAGCACACCCAGGCCGGCGAGTGCGATGGCCGCGGCGGCGAGCGCCATGCCGGCCCATTCGGCGGTCTGGGAGGCCGGCAGCAGGGCGTGCAACAGCTCGGCCGCGGCGGCCAGCGCCAGCGCCGCGCCCAGGCGCGGCAGGCCGGCGGCGCGCCACCAGGGCAGCGGCGCGGCGTCGTCGGCCAGCGGCTCGGCGGCGAAACCGGCGCGGCGGATCGCGGCCAGCGCGGCGTCGCGCGCCGCCGGTTCGGCGTCCAGGCGCAGCGTGCGTTCGGCGAGCGCGAAGCGCAGCGTCCGGATGCCGGCGATGCCTTCGAGCGCGCGGCGGATCTGCGCCTCCTCGACGGCGCAGTCCATCGCCGGGATGCGCAGCTTCAGGCCGGGGCCGCCGGGGTCGGGCGGGGTGTCGGCGGGCGCCGCGCAGGCGCCGCCGCAGCAATCGTGTTCGTGCGCGTGCTCGTCGCCGTGCGTGTGGGCACGGCCGGGGTCGTGCGCGTGGTCGTGTCCGTGCTCGTGCGATTGCTCTTGCGCATGTTCGTGCGCGGGTTCCGCCGCGCGCCGCCGCCGCGTCGGCATCGGCAAGGCCACCGTGGCCACCGGCGTGCAGCCGCAGCCTTCGCCGCAGCCGTCGGAATCGGTCTTCGTTGTGTCCATGGCGCCATTGCAGACCCTGTAGCGGGTTTAGAGTCAAGCGTCGGGCACGAAAGGATGGTCATGCGCATCGGCGAACTCGCGGCGGCCTGCGGCACGCCGGTCGAAACGATCCGCTATTACGAACGCGAAGGCCTGCTGCCGGCGCCGCCGCGTTCAGGCGGCAACTACCGCGTCTACGGCGAGGCCGAGCTGGAGCGCCTGGCTTTCATCCGCCAGTGCCGGGCGCTGGACATGTCGCTGGACGAGGTGCGCGCGCTGCTCGCCTTCCGCGACGCGCCGCCGGCCGACTGCAGCGGCGTCAATACGCTGCTGGACGAACACATCGGCCACGTCGTGCACCGCATCGAGGAACTGCGAGCACTGGAAGCCTCGTTGCGGGCGCTACGTGCGCGCTGCGACACGCCGGGCGACGGCGCCGCCTGCGGCATCCTCAGCGGCCTGGGCCAGGGCGGGCTGCCCGAAGCCGCGCCGCACACCGGCGGCGTGCACGAACACGCGGCGACGCACGCCCCGGCACGGCGCGTGCAACGCTCGCGCGCATGAAACTCTGGCCCCGGCCGCCAACGGCCGACGACGACACGCCGCGTGCGCTGCAGCTCCAGGTCGCGACGACGCTGGCCTCGGCCCAGGGGCCGATGCGGCTGGACGTCGCGCTGCGCCTGGCGCCCGGCGCATGGGCGGCGCTGCTGGGGCCGTCGGGCGCCGGCAAGACGACGCTGCTGCGGCTGATCGCCGGGCTGGCGCGGCCCGAGGCCGGGCGGGTCGATTGGGGCGACGAATGCTGGTCCGACGCCGAGCGTGGCCTCTTCGTGCCGACACGCCATCGCCGTGTCGGGTTCGTCTTCCAGGACCACGCGCTGTTCCCGCAGATGACGGCGCGGCGCAACGTCGAGTTCGCCTTGCGCCCGGGCGCGCCCAAACACCTGGCCGGCGACTGGCTGGACTGGGCCGGGCTGGCGGCGCTGGCCGAGCGCCGGCCCGATCAGCTCTCCGGCGGCCAGCAGCAGCGCCTGGCGCTGGCGCGCACGCTGGCGTCGCAGCCGCGGCTGTTGCTGCTCGACGAGCCGCTGTCGGCGCTCGACGCCGAACTGCGCCACGAGCTGCAGGACGGCCTGCTGCGCCTGCGCCGTGGCGACATGCCGGGCCACGGCCGGCCTTCGGCGCTGCTGGTCACGCACGATGCCGCCGAGGCGCTGCGCCTGACCGGCCGGCTGCTGCGGCTGGAGCAGGGCCGGCTGCAGCAGGACCTGCAGCCCGCACCGCCGCCCGACGACGGCTGCCTGCGCGTGCCGGCGCGTGTGCTCGCGCGGCACGCCGACGGTGCCGTCGAGGTCGAGGCCGCCGGCCAGCGCTGCCGCGTCGCCGCAAGCGGCGACTGGCAGATCGGCGACCTCGTGCTCGTCAGCGCTGCGGCGCCGCGCATCGAAGCCGCGTTGTCGGCAGGCGTCGCCTCGTAGCGTCCGGGCCTCGGTGCCCGTGCCATCCGTCCCCGCCGGCACCTCTGTCTGCTCCCTCTCCCGCTTGCGGGAGAGGGCTGGGGTGAGGGCCGGTGGTGCGCCGCCACCCTCACCCTGACCCTCTCCCGCGGAGCGGGAGAGGGGACGTCACCGGCGGTGGTTGGCGGGCTCTTTCGGCTCCGGCTTCGGTTGCCGGATCACCCCGCAGCGCCCGTTCCGGCACCGCTATCTGCTCCCTCTCCCGCGTGCGGGAGAGGGCCGGGGTGAGGGTGCTCGCAACCGGCGCTCACAAGGCTTCGAGCCGGCGCAGCGCCGCGAACACCGCCAGCGCCACGGCGCCGAGCAGCGCCGACAGCAGCGCCGCCTGGGCGAACTCGCCGCCCATCACGGCGTTGTAGATCGCCAGCGAGACCGTCGTCGTGCGGCCTTCGACGTTGCCGCCCAGCATCAGCGTGATGCCGACTTCGCCGACCGAACGCGCCAGCCCCAGCGCCAGCCCGGCGGCGAGTGCACGCCGGGTCGCCGGCAGCAGCACCTGCAGCAGGATCTGCCACTCGTTCTTGCCCAGCGTGCGCGCCGCCTCGCCCAGGCGCGCCGCGGCGCTCTCCAGCGCCGCCTGCACGGGCTTCACGACCAGCGGCAGCCCGGCCAGCACCGAGGCCAGCAGCACGCCGGCAAACGAGAACACGAAGTCCAGCCCCAGGTGCTCGCGCAGCGGCGCGCCGACGGCGCCGTGGCGGCCCAGCAGCCACAGCAGCAGAAAGCCGGTGGCCACCGGCGGGAACACCAGCGGCAGCGTCACCAGCACGTCGAGCAGCCAGCGCCCGCGCCAGCCGCGCCGCGCCAGCGCCGCGGCCAGTGCGGTGCCCAGCGTCGCGTGCACCAGCAGCGTCAGCGCCGCGACCTGGGCCGACAGCACGAGCGCCGAACGCAGCGCCGGCTCGGCCAGCGCGGCGAGCAGGTCCGGCACGGGCCCGGCGTCAGAGCCCGTGGCGGCGCAGCAGCGCCTGCGCCTCGGGCGTCGCCAGGAAGGCCTCGAAAGCCTTGATCTCGGCGTCGCCCTCGTGCCCCGGCACGACCGCGGCGACGATGTGCACCGGCGAGTACAGCGCCGGGTCGACGGCCAGCCAGCCGCCGATGCGCTCGCGGATGCCGAGCGCGTCGGTCAGGTTGATGAAACCGGCGTCGACGTCGCCGCTGACGAGATAGGCCGAGACCTGCGGCACCGTGGCCACCGTCATCAGCCGCGGCTTCAGCGTCTCGGCCAGGCCGCTGCGCTGCAGGAACTCGGTGGCCGCCTTGCCGTAGACGGCGTGTGTCGGGTCGGGCAGCGCGATGCGCGCGTAGGCCGGCTCGGCCAGCGCCTCGGCCTTGGCCGGCGCCGGCGCGGCCTTGGCCCAGGCCAGCACCAGCCGGCCTTCGCCGACCGGCACCCGGCGTGCGCCCTTCAGCAGCGGCGCGGCGTCGAGGAAGGCCTGGTCGCCGAGCACCAGCGCGACACGCGCGCTCTGCCCGGCCAGCGCCAGCACCTGCGCCATGTTGCCGAACGAGGCTTCGAGCTTGAACCCGCTGCGCGCCTCGAAAGCCTGGGCGAGCTCGGTCACCGGGCGCTTGTAGCCGGCGCCGGCGGCGACGATCGGCGGCTCGGCGCGGGCCGGCGCGGCGAAGCTCAGGGCCGCGAGCAGCGGCAGCAGGAAGGCGCGCCAACGCGCCGACAGCGGGGTTCTCATCGTGGCATCGTCTCCGACAGGTAGAAGCGGGCGCTCTCCTCGGGCGGGCAGCGGCCGTAGTGCAGCACCGACTCGTGCACCAGCCAGCGCCCGTCGCGCAGCCGCCAGGCGGTGGTGCATTCGGTGACCGAGGTCGTTTCGACGAACTCCTCGTCGTCGTCGGACGCCGGTGCGGCCAGGCGGTGGCGGCTGGCGCAGAAGCTGGGCGAACCGTCGGCGGCGTAGCCCAGCGTGCGTTCGGCCGGCAGTTCGTCGTCGGCGTGGTGCTCGCAGCGTTGCGGCGGCACGACCAGCGGGCGCAGCGTGTCGGGCAGCAGCAGGCTCCAGTCTTCCGGCGGCCGGGGGGCGCAGCAGGGCGGCGGCGGGGCGGCGAGCGGGCGGGCCATCGGCATGCTCCTTCGGCCTCAGGCGACGTCGGCGTCGCCGGGATGGAACTCGACACGCACGTCGCAAGGCGGCGCGCTGTAGGGGGCGGAGCTGACCAGCAGGTCGGCCCCGGCGGCGGCGTAGGCCGCGGCGTTGCCGGCGTTGACGCCGCCGGCTGCGGCCAGGCGCGGCCGCCGTGGCAGCGACTGCAGGCGTGCGTGACTCTCGGCGACCTGCGCCGGGCTGAACTTCTCCAGCTGCAGCACGTCGGCGCCGGCTTCGGCCCAGGCCAGCGCCTCGTCGACGCTGCGCACCTCGACGACCACCGTCTTCTCGGGCTCGGCGGCGCGCAGCCGCGCCACCGTGGCCGCCGGCGCCTCGCGCAGGTAGAGCCGGTGTTCGGGGAAGACGAGCAGCGTCTCCGACAGCCCCAGCCGGTGCATCGTCGCGCCGCCGGCGCGCACCGCCTTGGCCGACAGCCACTTGGTGCCGGGCACGTTCTTGCGTGTGCAGGCCACCGGCACCTGGCGGCCGCCTTCGTGCGCCGCGGACACCAGCGCGGCGCTGGCGCTGGCGATGCCTGAGGCCCATTCGACCAGCGTCTGCGCCGTCTTCCAGGCGGCGTGAAGCGCCGGCACCGGGCCTTGCGCGGCGAGCAGGCGTTCACCCGCCGCAACCGCACGGCCGCTGGGCACCAGGCGGCGCGCCGTGGCGCCGGCGAGCTGGAACAGGCGCTCGGCCTCCTCGGTGGCGCAGACCGTCATCGCGCCGCGTGCGCGGAACTCCAGCCGCGCCGGTGCCGCCGCGGCCAGGCCCAGCGCCGCGGTCGTCAGGTCGCCGCAGGGAACGTCGTCGTGCAGCAGGGCCAGCAGTTCGGGGTCGGGCAGGGTGTTCATCGCGGCGGTCCTCAGGCGAGCAGCGCGACGGCCTTGATCTGCGCCCACACCGGGCGCCCCGGCACCAGCCCGAGCTGGTCGCGCGACAGCCGGGTGATGCGCGCCACCAGCGGCGTGCCGCCGGCGTCCAGGCGCAGCAGCACATGCGCCGGCGTGTCGGCCGGCGCCTCGGCGACGACGGTGGCCGCGACGCGGTTGAGGATCGAGCTGTCGCCCGAGGCCGACAGCGCGACGCTGACGTCGCGTGCCCGCACCTGCAGCCGCAGCCGCCGGCCGACGGGCTCGGGCCCGTGCGCGACCTGCACGCGCCCGCCGGGGAAGGCGATCGTTACCAGGCCGTAGTGCAGGTCGTGCTCGACGACGCGGCCGTCGATGACGACGCCGGCGTCCTCGCCCTGCGCGGTGGGCAGGTCCAGCCGCGCCATCAGCTCGGCCAGTGGGCCGTGGGCGACGACGCGGCCGGTGTCCAGCAGCACCAGGTGGTCGGCCAGCCGCGCCACTTCGTCGGGCGCGTGGCTGACGTAGAGGATGGGCAGGTCCAGCTCGGCGTGCAGCTTCTCGAGGAAGGGCAGGATCTCGCGTTTGCGCGCCTGGTCCAGCGCGGCCAGCGGCTCGTCCATCAGCAGCAGGCGCGGGCTGGTCAGCAAGGCGCGCGCGACGGCGACACGCTGGCGCTCGCCGCCGGACAGATGCGCCGGCTTGCGCTCCAGCAGGTGGGCGATGCCCATCAGCTCGACGGCGGCGTCGAAGTCGACACGGCGATCGGCCGCCGCGATGCGCTTGCGGCCGAAGTCGAGGTTGGCGCGCACCGTCAGGTGCTCGAACAGGCAGGCGTCCTGGAAGACGACGCCGACCGGGCGCTTGTGCGTCGGCACGAAGAGGCCGCGTGCGTCGTCCTGCCAGCACTCGCCGCCGACGACGAGCCGGCCGCGGTGGCGTTCCAGCCCGGCGATGGCGCGCAGCAGCGTCGTCTTGCCCGAGCCCGACGGCCCGAACAGCGCGGTGACGCCGCGGCCCGGCAGCCGCAGATCGGCCTGCAGCCGGAAGCCGGGGTAGTCGACGTCGAAACGGGCCTCGATCGGCGCCCGCGGTTCGGCCGCGCGTTCGACGGCCTGCGCTTCGGGGCGGCCGGCGTTCATGCCCGCCTCCGCGACGGGTTCAGCGTGTACAGCCCGAGCAGCACGACGAAGCTGAAGATCACCATGCCGGCGGCCAGCACGTGGGCCTGGGCGTACTCCATCGCCTCGACGTGGTCGTAGATCTGCACCGAGACGACGCGCGTCTGCTCGGGGATGTTGCCGCCGATCATCAGCACGACGCCGAACTCGCCGACGGTGTGCGCGAAGCCGAGGATGGAGGCGGTGAGGAAACCCGGCCGCGCCAGCGGCACGACGACGCTGAAGAAGGTGTCCAGCGGCCCGGCGCGCAGCGTCGCCGCGGCTTCCAGCGGCCGGTCGCCCAGCGCCTCGAAGGCGTTCTGCAGCGGCTGCACGACGAAAGGCATCGAATAGAACACCGAGGCCACGACCAGCCCGGGAAAGGTGAACGGCAGGCGGCCGATGCCCAGCCACTCGGTGAACGCGCCGACGGGGCCGTGCGGCCCCATCGCCAGCAGCAGGTAGAAGCCCAGCACCGTCGGCGGCAGCACCAGCGGCAGCGCGACGACCGCGCCGACCGGGCCCTTCCACCACGACCGCGTGCGCGCCAGCCACCACGCGATCGGCGTGCCGATGACGAGCAGCAGCGCGGTGACCACCGTCGCCAGCTCCAGCGTCAGCCGGATCGCGCCCCAGTCTTCGCTGCTGAACGGCATCGGCGGGCTCCGTGCGTCGCGTTACGGTGCGACCTGGTAGCCGTAGGCGCGGATGATGGTCAGCGCCTTTTCGCTCTTGAGGTACGCGAGCCAAGCCTTGGCCGCCGGGTTGGCGGCACCCTTGGCCAGCACGACGGCGTCCTGGCGGATCGGCTGGTGCAGCTTGGCCGGCACGATCCAGGCCGAACCGCTCTTCAGCGCGCCGTCCTCGAACACCTGCGACAGCGCGACGAAGCCGATCGGCGCGTTGCCGGTGGCGACGAACTGGTAGGCCTGGGCGATGTTCTCGCCCTGCACCAGCTTGGGCGTCACGGCGTCGAAGACACCCAGCGCCTTCATCGTCTCGACGGCGGCGGCGCCGTAGGGCGCGGTCTTGGGGTTGGCGATCGACAGGCGCTCGAAGTTGCCGCTCTTCAGCAGCGCACCCTGGTCGTCGACGACGCCGGCCTTGGCGCTCCACAGCACCAGCGTGCCGATGGCGTAGGTGAAACGGGTGCCCGGCGCGGCCTGGCCTTCCTTCTCCAGCTTGGCCGGCGTCTCGTCGTCGGCCGCGAGCAGCACCTCGAACGGCGCGCCGTTGGTGATCTGCGCGTAGAACTTGCCGGTGGCGCCGAAGCTCAGCTTGGCGACGTGGCCGGTGTCCTTCTCGAACTGGGCGGCGATCTTCTGCGCCGGCGCGGTGAAGTTGGCGGCCACGGCCACCTGCACCTCGTCGGCATGGGCCAGGCTGGCGGCGAAGAGCAGGGCGGCGAGGGCGATCGGGTTCTTCATGCGGGAAAGCTCCGTGTGACGGGGGACGGGGGAACGGGACAGGCGTCAGTCATAGGTGGCCAGGATCACCGCCGAGGACTTGAACAGCGCGCCGGCGGCCATGCCGGGTACCAGGCCCAGCGCCTCGACGCTGCCGTGCGTGACGACGGCCGCGACGCTGCGGCCGCCGGGCAGGGCGATGACGACCTCGTCGTTGACGGCGCCCGGGTGCACCGCCGAGACCTCGCCCCAGAGCTGGTTGCGCGCGGTGACGCGCATGGCGCGGTCGGTGGCGACGAGCACCGAACTCGACTTCACCAGCGCCAGCACCTCCTGGCCGATGGCCAGGCCCAGGTTCTCGGCGCTGGCCTGGGTGATGACGGCGACGATCTCGGTGGCGTCGTCCAGCGCCAGGCGCACCTCGTAATCGACGCGGCCGTCGCGCAGGCCGACGATGCGGCCGTGGAACTGGTTGCGGGCGCTGCTGCGCATCGACGCGCGGCGCATCAGCTGGCGGAAGGCGCGCACGTCGGACGCGCCGGCGTCGGGCAGGTGCGCGGCGACACGGTCGAGCACCGTCTGGTACTCGCTCTCCAGCGCGCGGTACATCGCGACGACCCGCCGGCCGTAGTCGGTGAGGCGGGTGCCGCCGCCCTGGCGGCCGCCGGTGACCCGTTCGACCAGCGGCTGCGGCGCCAGGTTGTTCAGCGTGTCGATCGCGTCCCAGGCGGCCTTGTACGACAGCGGCACGGCCTTGGCGGCCTGGTTGATCGAGCCGTGGCGGTCGATGGCCTCCAGCAGGCGCACACGGGTCTCGCCCAGCGAGGCGCCGCCGTCGGTGTCCAGCGTCATGCGGGCGGCGAAGCGGGGGGCGGCGTCGGAGTCCATCGTGTTCGGCATTTCTATGTACCGCGGTAGATAGCGAAAGCCGTGCCACCACGGCCGTCCTGCGCCCGCCGGATGCGGGCGTGGTGCGATGCCGTCGTTATGGTGGCATCGACATAGGCGTGGCCCTTAGAGTGGCTTGCATCGGGCCGACGCTGTCGGGTGCCCGACATTCTATGTAGGCAACACTACAAAAAACCCGTCAGAGCCTGCAACACAAGGGAAGCACGATGAAGATCAGCGCACGCAACGTTCTCCGCGGCACCATCTCGGCGGTCAAGGCCGGTGCCGTCAATGCCGAAGTCCATGTCGATCTGGGGGCGGGCGACCAGCTGACGGCCATCGTCACGCTGGCCAGCTGCACCGACCTGGAGCTGGCCCCGGGCAAGCCGGTGGTGGCGCTGGTCAAGGCGCCCTGGGTCATCGTGATGACCGGCGACAGCGAGCTGAAGCTGTCGGCGCGCAACCAGCTGGCCGGCACCGTCAGCGCCGTCGAGACCGGCGCCGTGAACGCCGAGGTCGTCATCACGCTGCCGGGCGGCGCGCAGATCGCCGCCATCGTCACCAAGGAAGCCGTGAAGGAGCTGGGCCTGGCGCCGGGCGTGGCGGCCACGGCCGTCATCAAGGCGTCCCACGTGGTGCTCGGCGTTCCGAAGGCCTGAGCGCCGCCCCGGCGTTTATCCCGAGGCCGGCGCCCCCGGCCCGGGCTTAGGCTGGCATCCGGCAGGCAAGGCGGCGCGCCGGTGGCGCGCGCCGCGGTTCCCCTGCTACCGCACGATGCCCGCCACCCGCTCCCCCGCCTGTCTCCGTCGCTGCGCGCCCCCGGCGCGCCGGGGTGGCCGTGTGCACGAGCGGGCCGCCGCGCAGGCGATGACCTTCGGCGGCCATCTGGCCGTCTCCGTGCGCGGGATCGCGTGCGCGCCGCCGGGCTGCTGAGCCCCGCCGCACGCTTTCAACCGTTCCCCACGGAGACATCCATGCCCGACCTGTTCCCCAACCCGATGGGGCTGCAGGGCTTCGAGTTCGTCGAGTTCGCCTCGCCGACGCCGAACGTCCTGGAGCCGCTGTTCGAGAAGATGGGCTTCGCGCTCGTCGCCCGCCACCGCAGCAAGGACGTCGTCCTGTACCGCCAGGGCGACATCAACTTCATCGTCAACCGCGAGCCCAAGAGCCTGGCCGGCTACTTTGCCGCCGAGCACGGGCCCTGCGCCTGCGCGCTGGCCTTCCGCGTGCGCGACTCGCACCACGCCTACGCGCGTGCGCTGGAACTGGGCGCGCAACCGATCGACGTGCCCACCGGGCCGATGGAACTGCGCCTGCCGGCCATCCGCGGCATCGGCGGCGCGGCGCTGTACCTGATCGACCGCTTCGAGGACGGCAAGAGCATCTACGACATCGATTTCGAGTTCCTGCCCGGTTATGCCGATCCGGCGGCGCGCCACCCGCAGGGCCACGGTCTGCGCGTCATCGACCACCTGACGCACAACGTCTACCGCGGGCGCATGGCGTTCTGGGGCGGCTTCTACGAGCGGCTGTTCAACTTCCGCGAGATCCGCTACTTCGACATCCAGGGCGAGTACACCGGCCTCACGAGCCGCGCGATGACCGCGCCCGACGGGCTGATCCGCATTCCGCTGAACGAGGAGTCGGGCAAGGGCGGCAGCGGCCAGATCGAGGAGTTCCTGATGAAGTTCAGCGGCGAGGGCATCCAGCACATCGCGCTGCTGACCGACGACCTGGTGGCCACCGTCGACGCGCTGCAGATGGCCGGCGTGCCACTGATGACGGCGCCCAACGACATCTACTACCAGATGCTCGACGAACGCCTGCCCGGCCACGGCCTGCCGGTGCCCCAACTGCAGGCGCGCGGCATCCTGGTCGACGGCTCGACGAAAGACGGCGACAAGCGGCTGCTGCTGCAGATCTTCTCCGAGACGCTGCTCGGGCCGGTGTTCTTCGAGTTCATCGAGCGCCGGCGCGAGGAGGGTTTCGGCGAAGGCAACTTCAAGGCGCTGTTCGAGAGCCTGGAGCGGGATCAGATTCGGCGGGGGGCGTTGAAGGTGGGGGTGTAGGGGCTTCTGCGCTGGTTTCTCGCGTTTGTGGGGCGGCGCTGTTCTGGCGCTGCCTGATTGCCGTCCATCTCTTCGCGTCGGTTCCGGGTTTGGTCCTGGTTGCTCGTCCGCGAACGACTGCGGCGTGCCGCGGCCACCGGGTGGCCGGTTCCGTTCATGTCCCCCGGCCCGGCTGCGCCGGGCCTCCTCCTTTACTTCACTCCACCGGCCACCCGGCGTCCGCGGCAGGGCGGGGTGGGGGTTGTTCGCTCGGGGTGGCGGACCTCCCCCCGAAGGCGGGCGGAGGGCTTGGCGGGGGACGTGGGGCGGCTCAGAATCATCTGTAACCGACGCCGCCTTTGGCGTCATTTTTACGCCTGTGGAACAGGTGGCTCGGCGACGAGAAACTCAAAAGGAAAAGTAGGCCTGAGTCGCGGGTTGGGCTGTTACGCGAGCGTTCAGTGTGATGGGCGGCGTTGGTGTGCCGCATACGTTGGGTTGCAAAAGTAAAACATGAATCGTCTCCGAAAAGTAATTGCCGCCGTGGCGCTGGCAGCATTTTCACTGATATGCGCTGCGGAGGGAGTTCAGCTTGGTTCGCTCAAACTGGATCTGCCTGAAGGCTTCAGCGTACGCAGCGCCAAGCCGCCATTCGAGCTCGCTGGGCCAACGGGAGAGAAGGTTCTCGTCACGGTCATGCGATCAAAGGCAGATACATCTGGGGAGCCCAATCCTGATGAGCAAGCCAAGATGGTCTCGTTTGGCCGTGGCTTTCTGCGCAAGCAGGCAGAGCGAGCCGGAAATCTCGTCGTGCCCTCTGCGAACGAGACCTTGAGTGACGGGAGCATCCTTGTCTATATCGGCTCCGAAACTTCAGGTCTCTTCTCGTCCGGCTACTTCCTGCAGTACATGCTTGTATCCCCAAGCGGCCGGCTTGCCTTCATCACCGTCGAGGGCAAAGGCAATATTGGTGACGATCATGCCCGGTATCTTGCGGTCGTGGGCAAGGCAACTTGGCTGCCGTAGGTGGAGTGCGGTCTAACCGGCCGTTGAAGAACTGATTGCGGGCACGTTCCAGCCTACAAGATGCGGCACCTCGAAGTCATACATCATTCTGGCGCGGCTGCACTGGCGAGAGAACAGGCAGGACTATATGGCTCGATATGCGCGCATAGGGCTGTCGGCCAAAATCTCGTGCGGGCGGATGCTGTATTGTGGTGAGCCTCCGCTCATCGGGTCTCGATAAAAATGCAGTTGCGTCGCTACAAGTGTCCTCATTGCGGCTCGGCGCTGGAGAGAACGGTCGTGCATCCCGCCTGGCTCAGCCTTGAGGAGAAGGGCCCAGAGTTTCAGATGCCATTGTTCCCGGTGATTGGGGCAATCGTTGTTCTTGGGCTTGGCTTCGCGTTTATCCACCCCGCACTGTCCTTGCTTGTCATCTACGTATTCGTCCATTGGCTGTACTGGCGCTATTACAGCTTCCTTCAGTGCAGTTCATGCGGGCGCTTCTACTTTGGCGGGCAGCTTTCCGGAAAGCCGCATGAGACGCTTCCGTGGACCGGAGCTGCGATTCGTCGACTTGCCATCAAAGTCGGCATCGCAGGCAGCATCATCGGCGTCATCTTTACTCCACTCCATATTCTTGAACTCCGATCCATGGGCAACTGCAAGAAGGAGTGTGCTCTCGGGGGTGGTGAAGCAGCTTTGCGAGGGTTTCGGTGCGAGTGCATCCAAGTTCCGGGTCCTCGGTGAGGTCTCGTATCTTTCCAAGGGCCGAGGTGAGCAGCGATGAGATGCGCGGTGGATACGCCGCGCTATATAGGGATTTAACCGCGCGGCTTGCGCGTTTGCCCAAGGCCAACGAAGTCGGCTCCGATATCGGGCCGCAGGGCTACGGCCCCGGCGCTCGTCTGCAAGGAAGGGATGAATGAACGACTTTCCGCTCGCCAAGGCCTTCACGCTGCTGGAGCCGGGGCCGGTCGTTCTGGTCAGCATCAGCGACGGCCGTCGGCACAACGTCTTGACGATCACGTGGACGATGGTGCTGGACTTCACGCCCCGATTCGCCATCACCTCCGGCCCCTGGAATCACTCGTATGCCGCGCTCGAGAAGTCGAGGGAATGTGTGATCGCGGTTCCCACGGTCGACCTGATCGACACGGTTCTGGCCGTCGGAACCTGCTCCGGTTTGGACGTGGACAAGTCGCATCGCCGGGCGCTGCAGCGCTTCGCAGATTGCAGCCGCGTCGGCCGCGTCGTTCTTGCCGCGGCGCCCGCTCATGCGGTAGGGCACGACGAACTTGGGTGCCATCAGTCGCACCGTGTGGCCGAACTCCTGGAAGCGGCGCGCCCAGTGGTGCGCACCCGAACAGGCTTCCATGCCGATGGTGCATGGCGGCAACTTGGCCACCGCTTCGAGCAATTGGTCGCGGCGCACCGCCGGGCGCACCAGCGCAGGCCTGCCGCGCTCGTCGACACCGTGCAGGGCAAACACGTTCTTGGCCAGATCGATGCCGAGAAACAGAATCGTCATGGACATCTCCTTGCGTCAGCCGGGTGGAGGATGAGATTTCGCAACCCCATCGTCGTATCGGGCGGCCGTCCTTGCCTGAGGGATAACCTCGGGCGGGTGGGACGCTATGGGGGTGTCCCTTTCATTCGTTAGGCCTCATGCCAACACACCCGCGCTTGCTACCCATCGCCCCTGTCCGCACCTATGTCTAGGCGCTCGCGCTGGGAACCGAAGCCGCTCTTGGATGAGAACCCCTGGTCCTTGGTGCCAAGCGTTGGGCTCAGCGCAATGGCGGGCTGGCTTATGCAAGTCGGTCTTGTCACAGTAGCCATTCTCGTCCACGTCAGCGTGGAGAGGACTCTGGGGCAATTGGCCTTTGCTTGGTTCTGCTCCGCATGGTCGTTGCGGTACCTGACGCAACGGCTCGGTGGACGGGAGGCGCAATTTGGTGTGTCACGCGTCTCGTCCGAGTCTTCTTTTCAGGAGCGGCTACTTATGGACACCGCCGTGTTGGCGGCGTTTACCATATCCGCCCTGGCTCTGTTCTTCGGCGTCGACGGTTGGCGCATGTTCCTTGCTGCCCTATGAGGCTTAATAAATCCATCGCGGCTCACGTCGAAATTTAGGCGCCAATGACACGCGACGAGGCAATGCAGGCAATTCGAGCATCGGTGGCGCTTGGTAGCGTCACGCCACTATTCGAGCTCGATAGAGACGCTGAGATTGAGCGCCTCACGGCTGACTTGGTTGCGTCTGCCATTGAGCCCGCTGCCGCCACAATTTTGGGCGTCGCACAAAATGATTCCGGCCTTAAGCAGCTCGTCGCACAAGACCCTCCGCTTGTCATCGCGCGCTCCGGCGACAACTGGTTGGGCTATCTCCCTGGTGTCAAGGAGTTCTTCCTGGCCTACGGGCCGCACCCGGGGCGGCTCAATGCGCTTGGTTTCCACTCTTCCGATGCGCTGGCGGAGTGGCGGGGCTAGTGGCAACCTTGGCGTCTAGCGTTTCGCTCAAGTGGGCCACATCAATCGCGAAGCGATTGATGTGGCCGTTTATCTCCAGTGTTAGGATTCGCATGCGACCAATAACCTATTGCACCGCCACCGCAGCACTGCTGTGTGGATGCATGTCGACGAAGCCGATTGATGACCTCGGCTTCGAACGCGTCGCATCGTTGGAGTCGCTCGCCGGTTGCTACGAAAACCGAGCGCATGTCGGAAAGGGCGTCGGCCTCATGTTCTTGAGCTCCATCATTTGGCCCGACTCCAAGCTTCCACACGGTGACATCACGGCGGTGGAGGTGCGGTCGCTCATGGATGACAAGGTTTCTGTCTCGGCACATACCTCAAATGGAGTCATCAAGGAGCAAGTCTTCGCATCGGGCCGAGACTTCACCTTTGAGTCCGGTCAAGTGAGGCTGACTCGTCCATTTGGCTCCGCTGCCAGTGAGTCTGGTAATGTTTTCATAGGCGTCGGAACTCAGACGAAGAAACTGGGGATTGATTCGGATGGGAATGGACGTGCAGTGAGTTCCGCGTCCTTTGCTGGGACAGCCTTTCTGGTCATCCCGATTGCCGGTGGCGTTAGTGATGTGGGCCGCTTCACTCGGAATCGAGCTCTTTGTGTCCAGCACGGGCAGTGACCGAGGCTGTACAAGTCCGCTCCCATGGGAGACCTGACTCCAGGATCGTGATGGACATCTGCTTGCGTCAGCTTTCACATATCAACCCTTGGTCCGCCATGCGTCGCTCACTATTCGCGCTCGTCCTCTGCTCTGTCGGTGTCGCAAGTGCGCAGCCCGCTGACTGCCGGCACGGGTTGGAGGCCCTTCAAGCGAACCGGCCAGCGGAGGCAATTGATCCGCTCTCGCAATGCCTAAAGCAACAGTTGCCCGCTCGGGCGAGAGCCTTCGTGCTGCAGGCTCGAGCGAATGCGTATGCGGACATGAAAGAGTGGGCCCTTGCCGCTGAGGATCAGCGCCAATCCACCTTCGAAGAGAAACCCAAGGATGCGTGGCCGCACATCATGCTTGGGGCATACCTCAGGGAGGCCGGGAGGCTCGACGAGTCGCTCGAGGCGCTGCGAGCGGCGATGCAGTTCGACGAGGATGGTCCAGGATCCGGGCCCGGGATGGCGGTGCACTATCACACCGCCAGGACCCTGCATGAGATGGGGCGATACAGCGACGCGATTGAGGCCATGACCAGCGGGATACCAAAGCAGCCCGACTACGGCTACGCCCTATACCAGCGTGCGCTGTCGTATGAGGCTCTCGGCGACAGAGTACAGGCAAAACGCGACTTCTTTCGTGCGGCGGAGTTGGTGCCCAAAGAAGGCTATGAACCAAAAGTTGCTGCCAAGCTAAACGAGTATGGTTTCACTGTGAAGGTCAGCCTTGAGTGATGTCGCGTGCCTTTCAAAAATGGCGTGGTCCGCAGTGATGTGCGAAATGGATTCCGGCTTTTGAGCCAAGCTCGATGATGGTCCATCGAGGTCCCGGGGAACCGGGGCCAGTGCGCACTGTCTGCGGGAACAATCGAACGTCGCGAAACAGCATCAGTCGTTGAGCCACACCGTCATGCCCATCCGCACCCTCGCCCTGCTGCTCTGCCTGCTGTTCACGCTCCTCCCGGCCCGCGCGGCGGAGACCAGCAAGGCCGACGTGCTGTCCTTCGTGCTGCTGTCGGAGCCCAGGCTGCCCGAGGCGAAGGCGTTCCGCGCCCAGGTCGAGAAGCGTCTGGCCGGGCGTCTGGCGATCACCGGCATGGAGGCCGATGGGCGCGACGTCATCCTGCTGCGTGTGGCCGGCGGCACCGTCATGGTCGGCCTGATCGACGCGCCGCTGCCCAAGGGCCAGATCGACGATCTGTGTGCTGCCGCCTGGTATTGGCGCCAGGCGTGCCAAGCCACGGCCGGTCACCGGGCTCACGTGGCCGTCAGCGTTCTCGGCACGGGCCTCGACAAGCTCGACGCGTCGCTGCTGCTCACCGACGTGGTCGCCTCGCTGATGGACGGCAACGCGATCGCGAGCTACTGGGGCGCGAGCCTCCAGTCGCGCGACGCCTTCCTGCGCCAAAGCGCCGCCACCAACCGCGACCAGCCGCCGGCATGGCTGTGGATCAACTTCCGGGTCAGCCGTGATGCCGAGCGCGGGTTCTCGGTGTCGACCCAGGGCATGGAGCAGTTCGACCTGCGCGAGATCGAGGCCAAGGACGTCAACCGCCCCGGCCTGGAAGTGTTCGTGCTCCTGCAGGGCATGGCGCAGTACTTGATCTCCAAGGGCCCCGTCATCCAGGACGGCGAGACCATCGGTGATTCGCCCGCCCTCGGCATCCGCGTTCACCAAGGCCCGTCCTATTGGCGTGACGGCGTGACCGTCTATCGGGTGACGTGGCCCCAGGCGGCGGGTGCGGGGGTGCGGTGAGAGTCCATTCCGCCTGTTCCTCATCCCACCAGCGCCCCGCCATGACCCGCCTGCTCCTCGCACTCGTCGTTCTCGTGGCCGGCTGCCAGACCGCGCCACCGGAGGCGACGGCGCTGTCGTTCGCCTTCGTCGATGCTCGCAGCCAACTGCGGCTGGTCACGACGCAAGAGCAGGACTCGCTCGGCACCACGGTCTTCTTCGGTGACGACGCGTTCACGCGGCCGCCGTCGGTGCTGGTCGGCAACTGGCTGCAGGACCGTGCCGGCACCGCGTTGGCCGGCAAGAGGGTCGAACTGAAGGAGCTCAAGGTCCAGGTGTTCCAGCCGGCGGCGGGCAACAGCAGTCTCGCCTCGGGCCCGGCGCCGTTGCCGATGCCGGTGGACGCCGCCGGCTCCGGCAGGTCGGCCGTCGTCGGCAGCCTGCTGGCGCCGGTCGTCATCGACTACATCGCGCGGCGCTCGCGGTCCTCGCTCGTCTCGGCCAGGATCGAAGCGACGGTCGACGGCGTGCCGGTCGTCGGGCTGTCCCGTCAAAGCCTCACCGGCCACATCGCCGGAGACGACATCCACCAGGTGCTCTTCGAGGCCCTCGACGACCTGTCGCGTGACGCCGGGCGTCTTTGAGGCATGACGCAACGCCCGCTCTCGCGCCGCCATTGGCTGCTGCTCTGTTCCGCCGCACTGGCGTCCTGCGCCACCGAGTTCAAGCCCCACGTGCCGCCGGTCGACCTGCCGCTGCAGGACGCGCCGCCGGGGCAGGCCCTCGTCTACCTGCTGCGTGCGCCGCACGACTCGAAGCTCGTCCGGGTGGTCGAGGGCGATCGCCATCTGGCGACGCTGGACTCGGGTACCTGCACGGTCATCAGCCTGCCGCCCGGCCACCATCTGTTGCGCACCGTCGCCGGCCTGCCGGTGTTCGGGGAGATGGCCCCGCCGCTGGCCGTCAAGCTGGCGCCAGGCTCGCGCCGCTTCTTCGCCCTGTCCGGTGCGTCGACCCGCTTCGTCCTCGGCTTGCCGCTGCCGGAACTGGAAACGGCGCCGGGCAGCCGCCGCTGGACGGAGGTCACCGAACTCGACGCCCAGGGCCTGATGTCGATCGGCCGGCTGGTGATGCCCGAGGCCGGCGCGCTGTGAGCTCCCGCACGTCGGATCGTGGGCGTTGAACCGGCAGGAAGCTCCGGCTGCACCTACGTCCGGTTGATCGAAACCCCGCCGTCCACCAGCATCGCCGCCCCGGTCATGAACGACGACGCTTCGGAGGCCAGGAACAGCGCGCTCTGCGCCAGTTCCTCCGGGCTGGCCAGTCGTTTCAGCGCATGGAGGTCGGCGACCCGGCGCCGTTGCTCGGGTGTCGAACTCATCTGCCGCCCCATCGCGGTGTCGGTGCCGCCCGGGAGCAGCGCGTTGACGCGGATGCCGACCGGGCCGAGTTCTGCGGCCAGCGCCTGGGTCAGCCCGACGATGCCCGCCTTGCTGGCGGCATAAGCGGCAACGCCCGGGAAGCCGACGGTGTGGCCGACGAAGGTCGACGTGAAGACGATGCTGCCGGCGCCACGTTTCTTCATCGCGCGGATCTGGTGCTTGGCGCCGAAGAACGCGCCCGTCAGGTTGGTGTCGAGGGTCTGGCGCCAGCCCTCTGCCGAGACGGTGTCGCTCGGCCCCATCTCGCCCAGCGTGCCGGCGTTGTTGAAGGCGATGTCCAGACCGCCGAAACGCTCCTCCGCCAGGGCGACCAGGCTTTCCGCGAAGCCTTCGTCACTCGCGTCGCCGGCGAGATACTCGGCGCGTCCGCCGCGGCTGCTGATTTCCTTCGCCACCCAGTCCAATTCGTGGCGGCGCCGTGCCCCCAGGACGACGGCCGCCCCGCAGGATGCGAACAACAACGCCGTCGCGCGCCCGATCCCGGAACTGGCGCCCACGACGATCGCCACCTTGCCGTTCAAGTCATGCATCGGTCTGCTCCTGCAAAAAGTGGCTTGCAGTCTGGTCGTGGCTCGACGCGGCGTCGCGTCGGAATCGGACATGCAATTCGCCCTGAACCGCTTGCTGCTCGCCGGCCTCGCCTCACTGGCGGCTGCGCACGCAGGTGCCCGTCGGCGACCTCGCCGTGCGGTCGCCCAAATCACATCCGCTCCACGATGGCTTCAGCTGTCGCCTGGTGGCTGCCCCGGCACCACACCATGACCGCGCTCACCTCGGCCCGTGGCCCCCTCGGCCAGCAGGCTCGCACCGTCGCCTTGCTGCTCCTGGCGGTGTTGGCCGTTGCCGGCTGTGTCACCGACCCGTCTCGCCGGCCGGTGCCCGAGACGGTGACTGTCGACCCGGACAACCCGAAGCGGGTGCGGTTCGTGGTGCATGGCGACCCTGGCTTGAAGAAGTACCCCGAGATCCAGGCGCTGCCACTTGCGGCCAGCGAGCGAATCCGCGAAGGCATGCGCCGCCATGCGGCGGATCTTCTGGTGGAGCGCGGCTTGTGCCCGCACGGTTTCACGGGCCCCGACATCGTCCGGGCCTACGAGTACGCACGGCTGACCAGCCATTTCTTCGTGGAGTGCACGGAATGAACCGCGAGGGCTCCCCGCATCCGCACCCTGCCGGCGCCCCGCACTCGCGAGGGCGGCCGTGGCCTTGGGGCGCGCTGCTGCTTGCTGTGCTGTTGCAAGGCTGCGCCAACTGCCACGACGCGCGCGTGCTGCGCGTGGAACCGGTCGGCACGGTGTCGCCTGCCGTGACGGCCCTGCAGCCGCAGCCCTACTTCCTGAACCTGCAACTCGAGCCCGAAGCGGAGATCCATCTCTCCCGGTGCCCTGGAGAGCCCTTCGGAACCCTTTGCATGACCGTTCTGGCGCCCGAGGGGCGGCGGCTGCAACTGGAGCGTGCCGAGCTGCCCTATGTCTCCGAGGCCGCGCCCGGTCAGGCTGGAACGCTGGCGTTGTCGGAGGCCTCGTACCAGGTCTTCTGCCTCGACAAGGCCAACGGCGAGCGCCGCTGCAGCTCGTCCGAAGACATGCCGACGGCGGGTGCTTCCCGGGTCCGGCTGTACGGCATGGCCTACATCGGCGGCGAGCACTTTGAGGTCTTCAAGTACTCCTTCGCGCCCACGTCACCGTTCGTGGGTGCGGCCGACAGGAGCGGGCCTGACTTCCTGCGCCTGTTCGTCAAGACCGAGAACTGGCGGCAGCACGTCTTCGTCATCGTCGGCGAGCCGTTCGCCGTGGCCGATCCCCTCGTGCTCTCGCTTCCCGGCCTCCGCATCGACGACCGCCTGATCCCGTTGCCGCGTGTGCGCGTCGCGGCTTCGACCGAGCAGGTCTGCAGCGTGCGCCAACTGATGTGATCGCCCGGTCATCCGCCGATCGGCCCGCCGGTGATGCCCGAGCCCGGCGCGCCGTGAGCCCCGGCTCCTCAACCCTGGAGTCCTGACGATGCACGTCGCCGTCCTGCTCTACCCAGGCTGCATCTTCTTCGAGATCGCCCTGGCCGCCGAGACGCTGGCCGGGCGCTGCACGCTGAGCTACTACACGCCGGACGGCGAACCGCACCGCGCGTCGAACGGCGCCACGCTCGTGCCGGCGGGCGGCCTGTCGGCCTTGAAGTCGGCCTCGCTGCAGGCCGTGCTGGTGCCGGGCGGCGACCCGCGCTCGCTGATGCTGCCGGTGCCGCGCGCCAGCGAGGCCTTGCGTGCGCAGGCCGCCGCCGGTGCGCTCGTCGCCGGCATCTGCGCCGGCAACCTGGTGATGGCCGGCGCCGGGCTGCTGGTCGGGCGCCGCGGCACGCACAACTACACCGCCGAACACGCGCCGCCCGAGAAGGTCGCCGCGACGCGCCACTTCTGGGATGGCATGCAGTTCGTGCGTGCCGACCTCGTGCAGGACGGCCGGCTGATCACCGCCCAGCCCTGGGCCTACCGCCAATACGCGGCCGCGGTGGCGCGCACGCTGGGCGTGCTGGACGAGCGGGAGGCCCGGGACCTGGAGACCTACGTCACGCGCCGCTCCTGCGGCGACGGCCCCGGCCCGGCCGAGGCTTGAGGCCGACGCGCCTGCCGCCAGGCCCCGCGATGCTCGGCCGCCCGGATGAACCCGTGCGGCCAGGGCGCTTGGACGCCCGGGGGGCGCCGTCTTAGCCTCCGGGCGCCGGCCGCTTCTCCGGCCGGCCCCTCAGGAGCCCGCATGATCGTCACCACCACCCCCAGCGTCGAAGGCCGCAAGATCAGCCGCTACTGCGGCATCGTCACCGGCGAAGCCATCCTCGGCGCCAACGTCTTCAAGGACTTGTTCGCTGGCATCCGCGACATCGTCGGCGGGCGCTCGGCCACCTACGAACGCGAGCTGCAGCGCGCCCGCGACATCGCGCTGGCCGAGCTGGAGGAGCGCGCCCGCGCCGCCGGCGCCAACGCCGTCGTCGGCATCGACCTCGACTACGAGGTGCTGGGCCAGGGCAACGGCATGCTGATGGTCTCGGCCAGCGGCACGGCGGTGGTGCTGGAGTAGCCGCAGCCACGTCCGCGGGCTGCCTGCCGTGCCGGCGGCGCGGCGTCAGCGGCCCCGGCGCGGCAGGCCGCGGCGACAATGAAGCGCCACTCCCCGCCCTGACCGCCGGAGGCCCCCCGATGCAGCGCTACGACCCCGACTTCGCCCCCGACCCCGCGCATTGGCTCGAACTGGACGAAGGCGCGCGCATCGAGCTGGCCGAGCAGCACCACCGCAAGGCCGGCATCCCGCTGCCCAACGTGCGCGCGCACGCGGTGTTCCACGCGATCGTCGAGAACCAGGTGGCGCTCGGCGTGCCCGCGGTCGTCGACGCCGTCTCGCGGCTCGTCGGCCAGGGGCTGGGCCGCCACGAGGCGGTGCACGCCGTCTGTTCGGCGCTGGCCGAGCATTTCTTCGAGCTGATGCAAAGCCGCGGCGGCCAGCTCGCCGCCGCGTCGCAGGCGCGTTACGAGGCCGCGCTGGCGCGTCTGGACGCCGACGAGTGGCGGCTGCGCCAGGGCCTGCCGGGCTCGCCCGCGCGCTGACAGCCGTCCGGCGCGCCGCCGCCCACATCCATCGCCGATGAAGATCGACCCCGTCACCACCTTGCCTGCCCCCGCCTGGCTGCAACTGCGCCAGGCCTTGTGGCCCGACGCCGACGCGGCCGGGCACCTGCACGAGATGCAGTCGCAGCTGGCCGAACCGGAGCGCTACGCGCAGTTCCTGGCCCGTGACGACGACGGCGCCGCGCTCGGCCTGGCCGAAGCCTCGATCCGGCGCGACTACGTCAACGGCACCGACACGAGCCCGGTCGGCTTCCTCGAGGGCCTGTACGTCGTGCCCGAGGCGCGCCGGCAGGGCGTCTCGCGTGCGCTGGTCGGCGCTGTCGCCGCCTGGGCGCGCAGCCGCGGCTGTGCCGAGCTGGCGTCGGACACGGCGCTCGACAACCTCGCCAGCCAGGCGCTGCACGAGCGCCTGGGGTTCGAGGAGACCGAGCGTGTGGTCTTCTACCGCCGCTCGCTGGCCGGGCTGCCGGCCGTGGCGGCCGTCGCGGGCGACGAGGCGCCCAACCCGCTGCACGAGGTGCAGGCCGTGTGTTTCGACTGGGGCGGCACGCTGATGTCGGAGCAGGGCCCCGAAGACACGCCGATGGGGCTGTGGCCGCAGGTGCAGGCGCTGGCCGGCGCCGCCGAGGCGCTGGCGCTGCTGGCCGGGCGGCTGCCGCTGGCCATCGCCACCAACGCCACGGTCTCGCGCCGGCCGATGATCGAGCTGGCGCTGCGCCGCGTCGGCCTCGGACGCCACTTCGCCGACGTCTTCTGCTTCACCGAACTCGGCCACCGCAAGAACGAGCCCGAGTTCTGGGAGGCCGTCGAACGCCGCCTGGGCGTGCCGCGCTCGCGCATCGCGATGGTCGGCGACTCGCTGGAGCACGACGTGCGGGCGCCGCGGCGCTTCGGCGTGCAGGCGGTGTGGCTGAACCCGGCCGGCGCCGCGCCGTCCGACGGCGACGACGACGTGCCGGTCGTCGCCGACCTGCCGGCGTTCGCGCGCTGGGTGATCCGGGCGTCCTGAGCGGCGGCGGGCTAGCGTGCGAACGGGTTGAGCACCGGCACGCCGAGCGCGTCGAAGTCGGCGACGTTGCGTGTCGCCACCGTCAGGCCGTGCACCTGGGCGGTCGACGCGATCATCGCGTCTTCGTACAGCGTGTTCGAGCGCCGGTGCATCAGCCGCGCCCAGGCGCGGAAGGTCCTGGCGTCCATCGGCAGCACCTGGAACGAGGCCGCGATCATCTCCAGCCAGGCCTCGATCTCCGCGGCCTTGGCGGCGTCCTGCTCGCGCGTCAGCTCGATGCCGGCCTGGATCTGGCCGATCGTCACCGCCGACAGATGCACCTGGGCTTCGTCCAGCCCGCGCAGCCAGGCCAGCACGGCGCCGTGCGGCCTGGGCTTGCGCAACTCCGAGACGACGTTGGTGTCGAGCAGGTACATCGCCGTCAGCGCGCGGCGCTCGGCGTGCGGCGGCGGGCTGCCCCGCGGCTGGGCAGCAGCAGATCGCCGCGTGCCTCGTCGCACAGCAGCAGCTCCTTCAAGGACGGGCGCGCGCCCGCCTGCAGCCGCCGCCATTCCTGCACCGGCACCAGCACCGCCGCTTCGGCACCGCGTTTGGTCACCATCTGCGGGCCTTCGGCCAGGCAGGTTTCGAGGAACTCGCTGAAGCGTGCCTTGGCGTCCTGGACAGGCCAGTGCTTCATGGTCGACTCCTTCAAACCAGTGTGCTGACCAGTTTAGCGGCTGTGGCAAGCTTCAATGACTCACCTGTCGCCGCCCCTGCACCGCTCGATTTCTCCCCGCCCCATCGCGGGCAAGACCGGGTTGATGACGCTGCTCGAACAACTGGCCTCCGGCGCGATCACGCTGCGCCCCGCCGTGCTCGCCGACGCGCCGGCCGTCTACGACGCCCACCGCGACTCGGTGCTGCATCTCTGTGCCGAGGCCTACACGCCGGCGCAGATGGCGGCCTGGTTCGAGGGCCGCAGCGCCGCCATCCACCACCCGGGCATCGAGGCCGGCCGGATGACGCTGGCCGAGCGTGACGGCCGCGTGCTCGGCTTCTGCGCCGCCGTGCCGGGCGAGGTGACGCTGCTCTTCGTGCGCCCCGAGGCCGCCGGCAGCGGCCTGGGCGGGCATCTGCTGCACGTCGCGGTGCTGCGCGCCCGGCAAGGCCACGACGGGCCGGTGACGGTGGTGGCGACACGCAACTCGCGCCGCTTCTACGAGCACCACGGCTTCGCCGCCGTCGAGGACGGCTTCTTCGTGCGCGGCGCGGCCGAGACGCGCTTCGAGGTCGTCGTCATGCGCGGCGGCCCGGCCGTGCCGCAGATCGTGCCGCTGGCCGAACGGCCCGACCTGATGCCGCTGATCCGCCGCCGCTTCGAGGCCGAGTGGCCGGCCTGGTACGGCCCCGGCGCGCCGGGCGACGCGCTGCACGATCTGCAGCACTACGCCCGCCACGACGCGCTGCCGCTGGGCCTGGTGGCCCGGCTCGACGGCCATCCCTGCGGCTTCATGGCGCTCAAGCGTGAAGGGCTGGCTTCGCTGCCGGAACTCGGGCCGTGGGTCGGCGCGGCGGTCGTGCACCCGGGCCTGCGCCGTCTGGGCATCGGCCGCGCGCTGCTGCTCGAGCTGCAGCGTCGCGCCGCGGCACTGGGCGAGACGCGGCTGTACTGCGCCACCGCGTCGGCCGCCTCGCTGCTGCAGCGCTGCGGCTGGCGCCGGCTGCGGTGCGTCGAGCACGGCGGCGAGACGCTGGAGCTGTACGACAAGCCGCTGGGCGGCTGATCCCCGGGTCGTGCGCCCCGCGCTTTCGCGCGGCCGGTCCTGCGGCTAGGCTGCGGCCGACTCCGCCGGAGTGTCCCGATGCCATCCAACCAGTTGCCCGAACAGCTCGAGACCGAGCGCCTGCTGATCCGCGTGCCGCGCCCCGGCGACGGGCCGGTGTTCAACGTGGCGGTGCACGAGTCGCTGCCGCAGCTCGCGCCCTGGCTGGGCTGGGTGACGCCGCCGCCGACGCCGGCGCAGTCCGAGGCCAGCTGCCGCCGCTTCCACGCCCGCTGGCTGCTCAACGAGAGCCTGGTGGTGTTCTTCTTCCTGAAGTCCTCGGGCCGCCTCGTCGGCGGCAGCGGCCTGCACGACGCCGACTGGACGCTGCGCCGCTTCGAGATCGGCTACTGGTGCCGCGCCGGCCACGAGGGCCGGGGCCTGATGACCGAAGGCGTGCGCGCGCTGGCCGAGCACGCCCTGGGCGAACTGGCCGCCAACCGTGTCTTCATCACCTGCGACGAACGCAACGTGCGCAGTTGGAAGCTGGCCGAACGCGCCGGCTTCCGCCACGAAGGCACGCTGGTCAACGAACGGCTGGACCTGCAGGGGCGCTTGCGCACGACGCGCATCTACGCGCGCACGCCGCCGCCCTGATGAGCCCTCAGGCGCCGCGCTTGCGCGCCTTGAAGCGATCCACCGCGGCCCAGTGGTCCTCGTGCACCCAGGCCTGCACGAAGTGGCGCTGCTCGATCTCGCGCCGTTCGCGGTAGGGCTCGCCCCGGCGCAGCGCGCGCGTCTGCTCGACGGCGCCGGTCAGCGCGGCGCGCGTCTGGCGCAGGATCGGGGCGATGAACTCGTCCACCGCCGCCGGCATCGCCGCGGCGTCGGGCACGACGAGGTCGGCCAGGCCCCAGGCCAGCGCGGTCTGCGCCGGCACCAGCTCGCAGCGCGACATCATGCGCAGCGCGCGCGCCGGGCCCACCAGCGAGGCCAGGTCCGGCCCGCCGCCCCAGGCCGAGGTGATGGCCAGCCGGCCGTGGATGAAGCCGATGTGCGTGCCTTCGCGCATCAGGCGGAAGTCGCAGGCCACGGCCAGCTCGCTGCCGCCGCCGATGGCGTCGCCGTTGAGCACCGCGACCACCGGCACCGGGCAGTCGCGCACCGTGTCCAGCACGGTGCGGCCGCGGTCGGACATCAGCCGCGCGTCGTCTTCGCTGCGCACGGCCTCCAGTTCCAGCACGTCGCCGCCGGCGGCGAAGTAGCGCTCGCCGGCGCCGGTGACGATCACGCAGCGCAGCGCGGGGTCGTGCGCGTGCTGCAGCAGCGCCTCGCGCAGCGCGGTCAGCACCGCCATCGACAGCGGGTTGTGGCGCTCCGGCCGGTCGACGGTCAGGCGCAGGATCGCGCCGTCGCGCTCGACCCGCAGCGGGTTGGGTTCGGCCATCGTCAGGGTTCTCCGGGTGACGGCCGTCCGCACGACGGCCGGGAGCGCCGGATTGTCCTCCCGCGGCCGGCCCGTGCCGGGCGCCCGGCGCGAGCCCTGCAACCGGCCGGGCGGGCCCCGGCGGTGCGGCGGCTCAGGTGCCGCGCACGTAGGGGTTGTGGCGCCGTTCGTCGCCGAACGTGCTCTCCGGCCCGTGGCCGGGCACGAAGACGGTGTCGTCGCCCATCGGCCACAGGCGCTGCACGATGCTGTCGATCAGCGTCGCGTGGTCGCCGCCGGGGAAGTCGGTGCGGCCGATGCTGCCGGCGAACAGCACGTCGCCGACGAAGGCACGTTTCGCCTCGGCGCTGTGGAAGACGACGTGGCCCGGCGTGTGCCCGGGGCAGTGGCGCACGGCCAGCGCCGAGCGGCCGACGGCGACGGTGTCGCCGTCCTTCAGCCAGCGTGCCGGCACGAAGGGCTCGGCGGCCGGGAAACCGAACATCGCCGCCTGCTGCGCGAGGCCGTCGATCCAGAAGCGGTCGCCTTCGTGCGGGCCGACGATCGGCAGCGACAGCTCGCGCGCCAGACGGCCGGCGCCGCCGGCGTGGTCGATGTGGGCGTGCGTCAGCAGGATCAGCCGCGGCACGACGTCCAGACGCTGCAGCGCCGCCAGGATCGCCGGCACGTCCCCGCCCGGGTCCAGCACCGCGGCTTCGCGCGTCTCGTCGCACCAGAGGATGCTGCAGTTCTGCTGGAAAGGGGTGACGGGGACGGTGCGGTACTGGAGCATCGGGCGGGCAATGGGGCGGATTCTCTGGCCGCGATTTTGTCCGCTGTCGCCGGCGGCACGCGCGGCCGCAGCGCACCGCGGCCGGGCAGTCGTGCTGCATTTCGCCGATCTGGCAGGGGCGGGCCCGGCGTTCCCGCGTGCCGCTGCAGGCCGGCCCGGGCCGGGCCGGCGCAAGGCGTCGCATACCGCGGCCGGTATAGTCGTCGTCCTTCCCACCCGTCGCCCGAGGACTCCCGATGAAGACCGCCCACGACCTCGTCGTCGCCGCCAAGGCGCGCATCCGCGAACTGCCGCCGGACCAGGCCGAGGCCGCCGTCGCGCAGGCCGACGTGCTGCTCGACGTGCGCGAGGCCGACGAGTACGCCGCCGGCCATCTGCCCGGGGCGCTGCACGTCTCGCGCGGCATGCTGGAGTTCAAGCTGAGCGCCACGCCGGCGCTGGCCGAGCGCGGCCAGAAGGTCGTGCTGTACTGCAAGAGCAGCGGCCGCGCGGCGCTGGCCGCGGTGGCGCTGCAGGAGATGGGCTACACCGACGTCGTGTCGATCGCCGGCGGTTACGACGCCTGGGTCGCGGCCGGCAAGCCGGTCGTGCGGCCCGAGGCGCCGGCCTTCGACTGATCAGCCGGCCAGCGCCGGCACGGCGAGGTTGATCGCCAGCCCGCCGACCGCCAGCCAGACCAGCAGCAGCGCCGCCAGCGCCAGCGGCCGCGTGCCGGCGCGGCGCAGCGCCGAGACGTGCGTCGTCAGCCCCAGCGCGGCCATCGCCGTGGCCAGCAGCGCGGCGTCGATCACGAGCAGCGCGTCCACCAGCGCCGGCGGCAGCGCCAGCAGCGGGTGCAGCAGCACGACGGCGACGAAGCCGAGCGCGAACCAGGGCACGGTGATGCGCCCCGTGCCGCCATCGCCGCGGCGCGTGTCCCAGGCCGACAGCAGCAGCAGGAAGGGCGCGAGCAGCATCACACGCGCCAGCTTGGCCACCACTGCGGCGTCGGCCGCGCTCTCGCCCGCCGGCCGCGCCGCGGCGACGACCTGCGCCACCTCGTGCAGCGTCGAGCCGACGTAGAGCCCGAAGCCCGCCGCGTCCAGCCCCAGCAGCGGGTAGGCCAGCGGGTAGGCGAACATCGCCAGCGTGCCGAAGACGACCACGGTGGACACCGCCACCGCCACCTCGTCGGCGCGGCCGCGCAGCACCGGCGCGCAGGCCATCACCGCGGCGGCGCCGCAGATCGAGCTGCCGGCGCCGATCAGCACCGTCGTGCGGTGGTCCAGGCCGAAGACGCGCCGCCCGAGCGTGTAGGCCAGCACGAAGGTCGTGCCGACCATCAGCAGATCGATCACCAGCCCGCTGGCGCCCAGCGCGCCCAGGTCGGCCAGCCCCAGCCGCAGCCCGTAGAGCACGATGCCCCAGCGCAGCAGGCGCTGCTTCGCGAACTCGATGCCCGGCCCGGTGGCCGCATGCCGTGCCGCCGGCATGTGACCGACGGCGATGCCGAGCACGATGGCCAGCGTCAGCGCACCCAGGCCGTGGGCCGCGAAGCCCGGCACGGCGGCCAGCGCCGTGGCCGCGGCGGCGATGGCGCCGGCCAGCGCCAGCCCGGGCAGCCGCGCGCTCATCGAAGAGGAGGGGAGGGCAAACGACAAGGCGCGCATCGTGCGCCGCGCCGAACGATCTGAAAAACGAGTTGTTTGCGTATCATCGATCGACTAAGCAACTCGATCGAACGATGCGTTTCACGCTGCGCCAACTGGAGGTGCTGCTCGCGGTGGCCGAATGCGGCAGCACCGCGGCCGCCGGCGAACGGGTGGCGCTGTCGCAGTCGGCGACCAGCGCCGCGCTCGGCGAGCTGGAGTCGCTGCTCGGCACGCGGCTCTTCGACCGTGTCGGCCGCCGGCTGCTGCTCAACGAACGCGGCCGGGCCGTGCTGCCCGAGCTGCGCGAGGCGCTGGACCGTCTGCGCCGGCTGGAGCACCAGTTCAGCGGCGGCGAAGCCGGGCCGCCGCTGGCGCTGCGCCTGGGCGCCAGCCGCACCGTCGGCAACTACCTCGTGCCGCCGCTCTTGGCGCGGCTGCTGCGCCAGCGGCCCGACGCGCAGGTCACGCTGCAGATCGACAACACACGCGCCATCGCCGCCGCCGCGGCGCGGCTGGAGCTCGACGTCGCGCTGGTCGAAGGCCATTGCAGCGAACCCGAGCTCAACGTCGAACGCTGGTCCGAAGACCGGCTGCTGCTCGTCGCCGCGGCCGACGACCCGCTGGCCGCCCCCGGCCGGCGGCTGGACCTCGACGAGCTGCGCCAGGCCCGCTGGCTGCTGCGCGAACCGGGCTCGGGCACACGCGAGGCCGTCGAGCAGGCGCTGCTGCCGCGGCTGGACCACTTCGCGCGCACGCTGCAGTTCGACACCAACGAGGCGCTGCTGCAGGGCGTGGCCGCCGGGCTGGGCATCAGCTGCCTCAGCGCGCTGGCCGTGGCCGACGCGCTGGCGCTGGGCCGCGTCCGGCTGCTGGACGGCGGGCTGCCGCCCATCATGCGGCCGCTGTACCTCGTGCACCACCGCGCGCGCACGCCGTCGCCGGCGCTGCGCGAGTGGCTCGCGCCGCCGGGCTGATCAGTGCGGCGCGTCGCCGCGGCGTGCGCGGGCGGCGGCCAGCGCCGCGGCCAGGCGGGCCTCGGCGTCGGCGGCGTCCACCGGCTTCGGCGGCGGCGCCTGGCGCGCCGCGCGCCGCGCGGCGACGATGGCGCTGACGACGATCGCGGCGAACAGCGCCACCGAGGCCGCGTTCAGCGCCGAGCCCAGCGCCTTCAGGCCGGCGTCTTCGGCGCCGCCGAACAGCCGCAGCGCCAGCGACGCCTGCAGCGCCACCACCGGCACGTAGAAACGTGCGCCGAAACGCAGCTTGACCTTGGCGACCGCCGGCAGGATCACCGGCGCGTGGCCCATCACCATGCTGAAGACGAAGCCCAGGCCCAGCGCGTGCAGCGCCATGTCGCGCCCGGGGCAGCCCAACGCGGTGCCCATCCAGGCCAGCCCGCCGACCACCAGCCAGGCGTAGCCCGACAGCAGGCACAGCGCCATGTAGCGCGGCAGCCCCGGCGCGCGCACCGTGCGCCGCGCGACGTCGTAGAGCGCGAACCAGGCGCCCAGCGCGATCAGCGCCAGCCCGTAGACCACGCCGCCGGCCGCCGGCTGCCAGGCCGACGCCAGCGCGCCGGCCAGCAGTGCCGCGACGATGCCCAGCAGCGCCGGTTCGGCCGCCGGTTTGCGCGGCGCGAAACGCGTCATCTCCAGCCGTTCGGCACCGACCGTCAGCACGAGGAAGACGAACCACCAGACCGGCGCGTCGGCGCCGCGGCCGGCGGCGAACAAGGCGTTGCCGGCCAGCCAGGCCCCCGCGGCGAGCGCCAGCAGCCGGGTGTGCGTCATCGCCTGGCGCTTCAGCAGCAGCGCGTGCACCGCGACGAACACCGCCGCGCCGGCCAGCGACAGCGCCGCCGCCAGCGCAGTGGCCCCGCCCAGCAGCGCCAGCGCCCCGGCGCCCGACAGGGCAGGTGCCGCGAAGGCCCAGCGCACCCGCGCCGCGACCGCGCGTTCGATGGCGATCACGGTGCCGAAGAAACCCGACAGCATCAGCGCCGCGTGGAACACCGCCGCGCGGCCGAAGACCGCCGCACCGGCATCCGTGGCCAGCAGCGTCTGGCCGACACCCACACGCAGCAGCCCGCCGATCACCGCCGAGACGAGCACGGTGACGACGGCGGTGGCGACCAGCGGGCGCAGGTACTTCATGACTTTCGTGCTCGGACGAACGCGCATCGGGTGGAGAGTCTTCGGCGCATCAAGCGGACGCCGTGGACCGGCTTTGCCGGGCCACTGGCGGCGCCCCCTCGAGGGGGCTTCGGCGGGACGTGGACCGTCCGGTGGACGGTCCGCGCCAGCCGAAGGGCCGGGCCACCGGCCCGGCGCGGCCTGCAAGGTGCGCCGAAGGCGCTACGGGGGTGGTCCATTTACCAGCCCATGAACTGGCGCGCCGACGGACTCATGCGCTCCGGCGTCCACTCCGGCGTCCAGGTCAGCTCCAGGTCCACCGCCCAGCCGGCCGGCAGCACCTGCATCAGCTCGCTCTCGACGTCGTCGGCGATCGAGTCGGCCAGCGGGCAGGCGGCCGAGGTCGTGGTCAGCAGGATCGAGGCGATGCGGTCTTGCAGCCGCACGCCGTAGACCAGGCCGACGTCGACGATGGTCAGCGCGATCTCCGGGTCGACGACCCGCGCCAGCGCCTCGAGCACCGGCTCGCGCCACTCGGGCGGGCCTTCGTAGGGGATGCGGGCGAAGGCCGCGGCACGGCTCTCGTTCATGCGCAGGCCTCCAGTTCGGTGATCTCGCGCCGGCGCTGCGCCAGCAGCGGGCGCAGGCCGACGACGCTGCCGATGACGATCAGCGCCGGCGTGCGCACCTTCTGCCGTGCCGCCAGCACCGGCAGCGTCGTCACGGTGCCGGTGAGGCAGCGTTCGTCGGGCAGCGTCGCGCGTTCGACGATCGCCGCCGGCGTGTCGGCCGCCAGCCCGTGCGCGACGAGCTCGCGGCAGATGATCGGCAGCGTGCCGACACCCATGTAGATCACCAGCGTCTGCCGCGGCCGCGCCAGCGCTTGCCAGTCCAGGTCGACGGCGTTGCGGTCGCTGCGCAGGTGGCCGGTGGCGAAGACCAGCGCGCCCGCGTGGTCGCGGTGCGTCAGCGGGATGCCGGCACTGGCGCCGGCGCCCTGCGCCGCGCTCAGCCCCGGGATGACGCTGAACGGCACGCCGGCTTCGGCCAGCGCGATCGCCTCCTCGCCGCCGCGGCCGAAGATGTAGCCGTCGCCGCCCTTCAGCCGCACCAGCGAGCGCCCGCTGCGCGCCAGGCGCAGCATCAGCTCGATGATCTGCTCCTGCGGCAGCGCGTGCCGCGAAGCCTGCTTGCCGACGTAGAGGCGTTCGGCCGTGGGCGGCGCCAGCGCCAGGATCTCCTCGCTGACCAGCGCGTCGTAGAGCAGCAGCGACGCGCGCTGCAGCGCCTTCGCGCCCTTGAGGGTCAGCAGCTCCGGGTCGCCCGGGCCGGCGCCCAGCAGCGTCACGTGCCCGTAGCGCGACGGGTCTGCCAGCAGGTACGGCGCCTCAGGGAATGCAGTCATGCCGAGCTCCTTGCCGGTGTGTCGCGATGTGGGGCCATTGTCGAAATGCGGTGGCGGGAGCGTCCTTGAACCAGTTTAAGGACGCCCCGGCGGCCGCTGCGGACCATGCGTTCCACGGAAGCGGCACGGCCGCGCCCGCGTCACGCCGCCGGTCTTCCTGCCGGTCGCGACCTGCTGAGAAAGAAGGAGAGAACATGATCCGCAAGACCTCGGTCGCAGGCGCCGCCGCGCTGGCGGCCCTGCTGGCGTCCGCCGGCGCGATGGCCCAGGGCGCGGCGTCCGCCGCTGCCGACACCCACGGCACCATGCCGCCGGCGCAGCAGAGCTACCAAGGCGCCCCGTCGCCGCTGGCCCACGAGCCGATGCACCAGAGCACGAACCCCAAGGCCCCGGCGATGACCGAGGCCGAGTTCGAGCTCGGCCGCAAGACGTACTTCGAGCGCTGCGCCGGCTGCCACGGCGTGCTGCGCAAGGGCGCCACCGGCAAGCCGCTGACGCCGGACATCACGCTGGCCAAGGGCACCGACTACCTGAAGGTCTTCATCTCCTACGGCAGCCCCGCCGGCATGCCGAACTGGCTGACCTCGGGCGAGCTCGACGAGAAGACCGTCGACATCATGGCCCGCTACATCCAGCAGGAGCCGCCGCAGCCGCCGGAGTTCGGCCTCGCGCAGATGAAGCAGACCTGGAAGGTGCTCGTCCCGCCCGAGAAGCGGCCGACGCGCAAGATGAACAAGTTCAACATCGACAACATCTTCTCGACGACGCTGCGTGACGCCGGCGAGATCGCGCTGATCGACGGCGACAGCAAGCAGATCATCAGCGTCATCAAGACCGGCTACGCGGTGCACATCTCGCGCACCTCGGCCTCGGGCCGCTACCTGTTCGTCATCGGCCGCGACGCCAAGATCAACATGATCGACATGTGGATGGAGCACCCGGAGACGGTGGCCGAGATCCGCGTCGGCCTGGAGGCGCGTTCGGTCGAGACCTCCAAGTACAAGGGCTACGAGGACAAGCTGGCCGTGGCCGGCACCTACTGGCCGCCGCAGTTCACGATCATGGACGGCGACACGCTGGAGCCGAAGAAGATCGTCGCCACGCGCGGCATGGTCGTCGGCACGCAGGAGTACCACCCCGAGCCGCGTGTCGCGTCGATCGTCGCGTCGCACTACAAGCCGGAGTTCATCGTCAACGTCAAGGAGACGGGCAAGACCTTGATGGTCGACTACTCCAACCTCGACGCGCTGAAGATGACCGAGATCGGCTCGGCGCCCTTCCTGCACGACGGCGGCTGGGACGCCAGCAAACGCTACTTCATGGTGGCGGCCAACCAGAGCAACAAGATCACCGTCATCGACGCCAAGCAAGGCAAGCTGGCGGCCATCGTCGACGTCGGCAAGATCCCGCACCCGGGCCGCGGCGCCAACTTCGTGCACCCGACCTTCGGCCCCGTCTGGGCCACCGGCCACCTGGGCGACGAGACGATCTCGCTGATCGGCACCGACCCGGTCAAGCACAAGCCCTACGCCTTCAAGGAAGTCGCCAAGCTCACCGGCCAGGGCGGCGGCTCGCTGTTCCTGAAGAGCCATCCGAAGTCGCAGCACCTGTACGTCGACACGCCGCTGAACCCCGACCCGGCGCTGTCGCAGTCGGTCGCGGTCTACGACGTGAAGAACCTCGACAAGGGCTTCACCGTGCTGCCGATCGCGCAGTGGGCGGGCCTGGGCGACGACGGCGCCAAGCGGGTCGTGCAGCCGGAGTTCAACAAGGCCGGTGACGAGGTCTGGTTCTCGGTCTGGTCGGCCAAGAACAAGCAGAGCGCGCTGGTCGTCGTCGACGACAAGACGCTGAAGCTGAAGGCCGTCATCAAGGACCCGCGGCTGATCACGCCCACGGGCCACTTCAACATCTTCAACACCCAGCACGACATCTACTGATGTCGCGCACCGGGGGCGGCACCGGCGCCGCTCCCGGCCTCCCCGCCCCGAAAGGACTCCCATGAAGAAGACCCTGCTGGTCGCGCTCGGCCTCGCCTTCGTCTCCGCCGGTGCGCTGGCCGCACCCGAGGACGCGCTCACCAAGGCCGCGTGCATGGCCTGCCATACCAAGGACAAGAAGCTCGTCGGCCCGTCGTTCAAGGACATCGCGACGAAGTACAAGGGCCAGGACGTCAGCGCCAAGCTCTTCGACAAGGTGCGCAAGGGCGGCTCGGGCAGCTTCGGCCCGATCCCGATGTCGCCGAACCCGCCCGAGAAGATCTCCGACGCCGACCTCAAGGAGGTCATCGCGTGGATCCTCAAGCAAGGCTGAGGCTGCGCCGGTGGGCGGCCGTCGTGCTGACGACGGCTGCCGCCACGGCCGCGGCCGCCGAACCTGCGTCCGAGCCTGATGCCCCACGCCAGCAGCAGCTCGTGCGCATGGTCCGGCAGGACTGCGGCTCGTGCCACGGCATGCGGCTCGGCGGCGGCCTCGGCCCCGCGCTGACGCCGCAGGCCCTGGCCGACAAACCCGTCGACGGCCTGGCCGCGACGATCTTCCACGGACGCCCCGGCACGCCGATGCCGCCCTGGCGCGCGATGCTCGACGAGGGCGAGGCGCGCTGGATCGCCGAACGGCTGCTCACAGGCTTCCCCGAACTGCCCGCCTCCCGATGAAACGCCGCGACCTGCTCGCCGCGCTCGCGCTGCCGCCGCTGGCCGCGCTGCTGCCCGGCTGTGCCCAGACGCCCGCCCTGCGCGGCACCGGTGACCTCGGCCTCGTCGTCGAACGTGCCGCCGGTTCCGTCGTCGTCGTCGACACCAGCGCGCGCGCCGTGCTCGGCCGCGTCGGCGGCCTGGGCGACCTGTCGCACGCCTCGGCGGTGTTCTCGCGCGACGGCCGCTACGCCTACGTCTTCGGCCGCGACGGCGGCCTCAGCAAGGTCGACCTGCTGGAGCGCCGCATCGCCGGCCGCGTGATGCAGGCCGGCAACTCGATCGGCGGCGCGATCAGCGCCGACGGCACGCTGGTCGCGGCGCAGAACTACACGCCCGGCGGCATCAAGGTCTTCGACGCCGCGACGCTGGCGCTCGTGGCCGACGTGCCGGCGGAATACGCGCCCGGCCAGCGCTCGCGTGTCGTCGGCCTCGTCGACCTGCCGGGCCGGCGTTTCGCCTACAGCCTGTTCGACGCCGACGCGATCTGGATCACCGACTGCAGCGACGCCGCGGCGCCGAAGACGACCCAGCTCGCCGGCATCGGCCGCCAGCCCTACGACGCGCTGGTCACGCCCAATGGCCGCCACTACGTCGCCGGCCTGTTCGGCGAGGACGGCCTGGCGCTCGTCGACCTCTGGGCCGAGCCGCTGCGCGCACGCAAGGTGCTGTCGGGCTACGGCCGCGGCCAGGAGCCGCTGCCGGTCTACAAGATGCCGCATCTGCGCGGCTGGGCCGTCGCCGGGCGCCGCGCCTACCTGCCGGCGATCGGCCGCCACGAGGTGCTGGTTGTCGACACCGAGAGCTGGCAGGAAGTCGGCCGCATCGCGGTCGCCGGCCAGCCGGTGTTCGTGATGGCGCGGCCCGACGGCCGCCAGGTCTGGGTCAACTTCGCCGTGCCCGACTACGACCGCGTGCAGGTCATCGACACGCTGACGCAGCAGGTCGTGCAGACCTTCTCGCCGGGCAAGGCGGTGCTGCACCTGGAGTTCACGCCGCGCGGTGACGCGGTCTGGATCAGCAGCCGCGACGACCACCGCGTCAGCATCGTCGACACCACGCGTTTCACGACGCTGGCGACGCTGGCCGTCGACTCGCCCAGCGGCATCTTCTTCACCTCGCGTGCCCACCGGGTCGGGTTCTAGGCATGGACGGCACCGACCTGCTCAACCGCTGGCAGCAGCGTTTCCCGCTCGAGCGCACGCCGTTCGCGGCGATCGCCGCGGCCACCGGCCGCCCGGCGCCCGAGGTGCTGGCGGCGTTCCGCGATGCGTTGCGCCGCGGCGCGCTGTCGCGCATCGGCGGCGTCTTCGGCCCCGGTGCCGGCGGTGCCGGGCTGCTGGTCGCGATGGCCGTGCCGCCGGCGCGGCTGGAGGCGGTGGCGGCGCTCGTCTCGGCCGAGCCGCAGGTCAACCACAACTACGAGCGCGAGCACACGCTGAACCTGTGGTTCGTCGTCAACGCCGGCGACGCCGGCGCGGTCGAGGCCGTCGTCGCGCGGCTGGAACACGCCACCGGCCTGCCGGCGCTGCGCCTGCCGCTCGTGCGGCCCTACCGCATCGACCTCGGCTTCGACCTGCGCGCACGCACCGCGCCCGAGGCGATGGCGCCGCAGCGCCGCGCGCCGGCGGTGCCGGCCGCCGACCGGCCGCTGGCCGCGCTCGTCGAACAAGGCCTGCCGCTGGTGGCGCGGCCTTACGACCTCTGGGCGCGTGAACTCGGCCGCGAGCCCGAAGCCGTGCTCGCGACGCTGGGCGGCTGGCTGAGCGACGGCACCTTGAAACGTTTCGGCGCCATCGTGCGCCACCACGAGCTCGGTTTCGCCGCCAATGCGATGGCCGTGTTCGACGTGCCCGACACCGAGGTCGACACGCGCGGCGAAGCGCTGGCGCAGGTGCCCGGCGTCACGCTGGCCTACCGCCGCGCGCGTGGCGAAGGCTGGCCCTTCAACCTGTACGGCATGGTGCACGGCCGCGACCGCGAGGCGGTGCACGCCGTGCTCGAGCGTGCCACCGTGGCCGCCGGCCTGCAGCACGTCCCGCGTTCGGTGCTGTTCTCGTGCCGGCGCTTCAAGCAGACCGGTGCCTCGCGTTTCGGCGCCCCCGTCCTGGAGTCCGCCCATGCTCACGCCTGAGGACCTGCGGCTGATCGACCGCCTGCACGGCGGCCTGCCGCTCAGCGACCGGCCGTTCGCCGAACTCGCCGCCGAACTCGGCTGCAGCGAGTACACGCTGATCGAACGGGTGCACGGCTGGCTGACGGCCGGCGTGCTGACCCGTTTCGGCCCGCTGTTCCAGATCGAACGTGCCGGCGGGCGTTTCGTGCTCGCCGCGATCGCCGTGCCCGAGGAGCGTTTCGACGCCGTCGCCGCGATCGTCAATGCGCTGCCCGAGGTGGCGCACAACTACCGCCGCGAGCACGCGCTGAACATGTGGTTCGTCGTCGCCGCCGAATCGCCGGCAGCGGCCGACGTCGCGATCGCACGCATCGAAGCCGAGACCGGCCTGCCGGTGCTCGCCTTCCCGAAGGAGCGCGAGTACTTCGTCGAGCTGCGCCTGCCGCTGGTGGACGCCGCCGCGGCGCTGGAGACCGAGGAGGCCGACGATGCCGCTTGACGCCTTCGACCGTGAACTGATCGCCGCCACGCAAGGCGGGTTGCCGCTGGTGCCGCGGCCCTACGAGGCCGTCGGCGCGATGCTCGGCGTGTCCGGCGAACGTGTGCGCGAGCGCCTGGCGCAGATGCTCGAGCAAGGCCTGGTGCGCCGCATCGGTGCCGTGCCCAACCACTACCGGCTCGGCTTCACCGCCAACGGCATGAGCGTCTGGGACGTCGCCGACGAGCAGGTCGACGCGCTCGGCGAACGCATCGGCGCGCTGGCCGGCGTCAGCCACTGCTACCGCCGCCCGCGCCACCTGCCGGCCTGGCCCTACAACCTGTTCGCGATGCTGCACGGCCGCAGCCGCGCCGAAGTCGAGGCCCAGGCCCGCGAGGTCGAAACGCTGCTCGGCAGCGCCTGCCGCGGCCACGACATCCTTTACTCCACCGCGATCCTCAAGAAGACCGGGTTGCGGATATGAGCTCCGGTGCCTCGTGCCGCTCTGCCTTGCCCCCTCTCCCGCGTGCGGGAGAGGGCCGGGGTGAGGGTGGTGGTGCGCCGCGAGCCCTCACCCCCACCCTCTCCCGCAGGCGGGAGAGGGAGCAATCGAGAAGGCCCTAACACCATGTTCCGCATCAGCCAGTACCTGCGTGAACTCGATGCCGCGATCCGCACCGGCGCCTGGCCGGCGGTGCGCACGCCGCGCCCCTCGGGGCCGGTCGTCATCTGGAACCTGATCCGGCGCTGCAACCTGACCTGCAAACACTGCTACGCGCTGTCGGCCGACCACGACTACGCCGGCGAGCTGTCCAACGCCGAAGTCGGCACGGTGATGGACGACCTGAAGGCTTATCAGGTGCCGGTGCTGATCCTCTCCGGCGGCGAGCCGCTGATGCGCCCGGACCTGTTCGAGATCGCCGAGCGCGCCAAGGCCATGCGCTTCTACACCGGCCTGTCGACCAACGGCACGCTGATCGACTTGCCTACAGCCGACCGCATCGCCGCCACCGGCTTCGACTACGTCGGCATCAGCCTGGACGGGCTCAAAGCCACGCACGACAAGTTCCGCCGCCTGGACGGCGCCTTCGACCGCAGCCTGGCCGCGGTGCGCCTGCTGCGTGCACGCGGCGTCAAGGTCGGCCTGCGCTTCACGATGACGGCGCTGAACCAGCAGGACCTGCCGGCGCTGCTGGCGCTGATGCGCGAGGAGCAGGTCGACAAGTTCTACTTCTCGCACCTGAACTACGCCGGCCGCGGCAACATCCACCGCGGCAAGGACTCGCAGTTCGCCGCCACGCGCCAGGCGATGGCGCTGCTGTTCGAACGCGCCTGGCAGAGCGTGCAGGAAGGCCGCGACGAGGACTACGTCACCGGCAACAACGACGCCGACGGCCCCTTCCTGCTGCAGTGGGTGGCCGCGCGCTGGCCCGAGTGGGCCGAGGCGCTGCGCGAGCGCCTCATCGCCTGGGGCGGCAACTCCAGCGGCGTCAACGTCGCCAACATCGACAACCTCGGCAACGTGCACCCCGACACGATGTGGTGGCACCACACGCTGGGCAACGTGCGCGAGCGGCCGTTCTCGGCGATCTGGAGCGACACCAGCGACCCGCTGATGGCCGGCCTGAAGGCGCACCCGCGCCCGGTCGGCGGCCGCTGCGCCGGCTGCCGCCACTGCGTGATCTGCGGCGGCAACACGCGTGTGCGTGCCCAGCAGCTCACCGGCGACGCCTGGGCCGAAGACCCGGGCTGCTATCTCGACGACGAGGAGATCGGCCTGGCCGCCGGTGCCGACGCGGCGCGCGTCGCGCTGGCGCCCTTCGGCCGTCGGGAGAACGAACATGCGTAAGCGCACGCTGAAGCTGGTGCAGGCCGCGGCCGTCGTCTGGGCCGGCTGGGACGTCGCGCTGGCACAGCCGGTGGCCGAACCGGCCGCCCCGGCGCTGTACACGACGCACTGCGCCGCCTGCCACGGCGCCCAGCGCACCGGCGCCATGGGCCCGGCGCTGCTGCCCGAGAGCCTGGAGCGCCTGCGCCCGGCCGAAGCGCGCAAGGTCATCGCCCAGGGCCGCCCGGCGACGCAGATGGCGGGTTTTGCCGCCACGCTGAGCGCCGCCGAGATCGACGCGCTGGCCGCCTGGGTCTACCAGCCGGTGAACCCGGCGCCGGCTTGGAGCGAGGCCGACATCCGCGCCTCGCGCGAAGAGACGCCGGGCGCCGCGAAGCTGCCGGCCAAGCCGGTGTGGCGTGCCGACCCGATGAACCTCTTCGTCGTCGTCGAAGGCGGCGACCACCACGTCTCGCTGGTCGACGGCGACCGCTTCGAGCTCATCCACCGCTTCGCCAGCCGCTACGCGCTGCACGGCGGCCCGAAGTTCACGCCCGACGGACGCTACGTCTATTTCGGCAGCCGCGACGGCTGGATCACCAAGTACGACCTCTGGAACCTGACGGTGGTCGCCGAGGTGCGTGCCGGGCTCAACATGCGCAACATCGCCGTCAGCGGCGACGGCCGCTGGGTGATGGCGGCCAACTACCTGCCCAAGACGGTGGCGCTGTTCGACGCCGACCTGAAGCTCGTGAAGACGATCGCCGCGCAGACGCTGGACGGCAAGCAGGCGTCACGGGTCTCGGCCGTGTACGACGCCGCGCCGCGCAAGAGCTTCGTCGTCGCGATGAAGGACATCCCCGAGGTCTGGGAGATCAGCTACGACCCGAAGGCCGAGCCCATCCACGACGGCCTGGTGCACGACTACAAGATGGGCGAGGCGATCGCCACGCCGGGCTTCCAGAACCCGCGCCGCACCGTGCTCGACGAGCCGCTGGACGACTTCTTCTTCGACCAGGGCTACCGCCACGTGCTCGGCGCGACGCGGCCCAAGGCCGACGGGCAGGGCGCCAGCGCGCAGGTCGTCAACCTCGACATCCGGCGCAAGGTGGCCGACCTGCCGATCGCCGGCATGCCGCACCTGGGCTCGGGCATCACCTTCGCGTGGAACGGCACGACGGTGCTTGCCAGCCCCAACCTGAAGGGCGGCGCGATCGACGTCATCGACATGAAGACCTGGAAGCCGGTGAAGACCATCCCCACGCCGGGCCCGGGCTTCTTCATGCGCAGCCACGAGGCCACGCCCTATGCCTGGGCCGACTCGATGATGAGCCCGACGGCCAAGGACACGCTGACGCTGATCGACAAGGCGACGCTCTCGCCGGTGGCGACGATCCGCGAGCCCGGCCGCACGCTGGCGCACATCGAGTTCACGAAGGACGGCCGCTACGCGCTGGCCAGCGTCTGGGAGCTGGACGGCGCGCTCGTCGTCTACGACGCGAAGACGCTGAAGGAGGTGAAGCGCCTGCCGATGAGCAAGCCGGTCGGCAAGTACAACGTCTGGAACAAGATCACGCGCTCGGAGGGCACTTCGCACTGAGCCGGCTGCGCAGGCCGGCCTGTTCTTGATCAAAGCCAAGCCGTCTAGACTGAATACGATAAGCGTTCCCATTTGCATCGAGCCCGTCGGGCGAGCAGACGCCGCGGGCCGGAACAGGAACCTTCCAGATGATCAAGCCCCTGCTGGCCGCACTCGGCCTCGCCCTCCTGTCCGCCGGCGCCCAGGCCGCGCCCGAGGACATCGTCAAGAAGTCCGGCTGCCTGATGTGCCACCAGGTCGACAAGAAGGTCGTCGGCCCGTCCTACAAGGAGATCGCGGCCAAGTACAAGGGCAAGAAGGTCGAGGCCCAGCTCTTCGACAAGGTGCGCAAGGGCGGCGGCGGCGTCTGGGGGCCGGTGCCGATGATTCCGCACACGCCGCAGCAGATTTCCGACGCCGACTTGAAGACCGTCATCGCCTGGGTGCTCAAGCAGTGAGGTCGGGCGCGGCGCGCCTCTCGGGCGGCGCGTTCGTGTCTAGATCGGCGCGTAGCCGCCCAGGCCGTCGGGCCAGGGCGTCAGCACCTCGCAGCCGTCGCGCGTGACGGCCACCATGTGCTCCCACTGCGCCGACAGCGAGCCGTCGCGCGTGACGACGGTCCAGCCGTCGCCGGCGTCGCGGATCGCGGCGCTGCCGGCGTTGAGCATCGGCTCGATCGTGAAGATCATGCCCTCGGCCAGCCGCAGCCCCTGGCCGCGCTGGCCGTAGTGCGCGACGTGCGGCTCGCCGTGGTAGACGGTGCCGATGCCGTGGCCGCCGTACTCGCGCACGACGCCGAAACCCTCGCGCCGCGCGACCGTCTGGATCGCGTGGCCGACGTCACCCAGCGTCGCGCCCGGGCGCACGCGGCGGATGCCGGCGCGCATCGCCTCGTAGGTGGTGTCCACCAGCCGCCGCGCCAGCGGCGAGACCTCGCCGACGCAGTACATGCGGCTGCAGTCGCCGTACCAGCCGTCGTGGATCACGGCGACGTCGATGTTGACGATGTCGCCGTCGGCCAGCACCGTGGCCGGCGACGGGATGCCGTGGCAGACGACCTCGTTCACCGACGCGCAGACCGTCTTCGGGAAGCCGTGGTAGCCGACGTTGGCCGGCACCGCCTTCAGCGTGCCGACGATGTAGTCGTGGCACAGCGTGTCGAGTTCCTCGGTGCTGACGCCGGCACGCACGTGCGGCGCGATCATCGCCAGCACCGACGCGGCCATCTGGCCGGCGGCACGCGCCTTCGCGACTTCGGCCGGGCTGCGGCGCGGGATCGGGCCCCTCATTGCACCCTCGCTTCGGGCGCCGCGGCCACCCGGGCCAGGTCCAGCCCGCCGGCCAGCTCGGCGCGCACCAGCATCCGGCACAGCTCGCCGTGCGGCAGGTCGGGGTGCAGCTCGGCGAGCATGCCGATGCGCATCCAGTGTTCGGCCTGCGCGTTGATCGAGCGCGACAGCGCGCCGGCGGCGATGCGCAGGCTCTCGTGCATCGGCTCGGAGATTTTGACGATTCCCATGCAGTCAGTATACGAAACGTATACGTTTCATCGCTTGGGGTCAGGTCTCGCGTCTTTCCTGTCCCGGCGGCGCTTGCCACCCCGGCCGCCCTAGAGCAGGCCCGTGCCGTCGCGGACGGGCAGCTCCGGCAGGTCGGGCCAGGCCCGGCCGAGCCCGGCGTGCGGCGCCAGGCCGCAGGGCAGCGGCGGCAGCGGCAGCGCCTGCGCCAGCGCGCAGGCCGTGGCGAAGCCGGTGTCGCCGTCGAAGGCGTGCGTGACGATCAGGCCGATGCCGGCCGCGGCCGCCGCGTCGGCCAGCGTCAGGCAGCGTGCCAGGCCCAGCAGCGCCGGCTTGAGCACCCAGGCGGCGGGCCGGCGCCCGGGCGGCAGCGCCAGCAGCGCGGCCACGCGCGCCGGGTCGGCCAGCGACTCGTCGGCGGCCCAGGGCAGCGGCAGCGGCGGCGGGATGCCCCGGCAGGGCTCCTCGACCAGCTCGACGCCGTGCTGCGCCAACGCCGCCAGCCGGGCCGGCGCGTCGGCCGGGGCCAGCGCGCCGTTGGCGTCCAGCCGCAGCGCCACGGTGCCGGGGCCGGCGGCGGCGTCGGCTGCGGCGCGCACTGCGGCCAGCCGCCGGTCTTCGTCGGCGTCGCTGCGGCCGGGGATCGTGATCTTCAGCTTCAGCACGCGGTGGCCTCGCGCCGCGGCGGCCGCGGCGACGGCTGGCGCGCGTTCGTCGTCGGGCAGCAGCACGCTCACCGGCACCGGCTGCAGCGCACGGCCGCCGGCCAGCCATTCGGCGGCGCTGCGGCCTTCGGCCTGCGACGCGGCGTCCAGCAGCGCGCATTCCAGCGCGAAGCGGGCCGACGGCGTGCGCGCCAGCCGGGCCGCGTGCGGCGCCAGCGCGGCGTCCAGCCGCGCCGCCGGCGTGCCGGCGGCCGGCAGTGCGAGCTCGCTGCCGGCGAGTGCGGCCAGCGTGTCCTCGACGCTGTCCGCGTCGTCGGGGCTGAACCCCGCCAGCGGCAGCGCCTCGCCGTGGCCGGCCAGCGCGCCGGCCGTCAGCGCGACGCGCAGCGCGACACGCGGCCGCGCCGTGCCGCGCACGACGACCGTGCCGCAGACGACGCGCTGCGGGGCGCCCAGCGTCAGCCGCAGCGGGGCGGCGCTCACCTTGGCACCCTCCGGCTTGCGGCCGGTTCTGCCAGACGGGCCAGAGCCCCGGCGCTCATGCAGCCAGCCTCGCCAGCGCCGCCGCCACGGCCTGCGGCGCCTCCAGCAGCAGGTTGTGGCCGGCGCCGGCCACACGCTCGTGCGTGACCTGCGGTGGCCGTGCCAGCCCGGCGGCCAGCGTGTCGAAGCGTGGGTCCTCGGCGCCGGTCAGCCAGTGCAGCCGCTGCCCGGTCGTGGCGACCGCGGCACGGTAGTCGGGCATGCACGCCAGCCCCGCGACCTCGAAGGCCCAGGTCAGCCCTTCGGCGTCGTGCGCCAGCCGGGCGGCACGCTGGGCCGCCTGCGCCTCGGCCGGCAGCGCCTGCTGGCTGGCGAACAGCGGCATCGCCTCCCAGGCGTCGACGAATGCCGCGAGGCCGTCGCGCCGCAGCGCGGCGGCACGCCCCGCGTCCTGCGCCGCACGTTCGGCGCGTTCGGCCTCGCCGGCCAGGCCGACATGGCCGCCGACGAGCAGCACCGCGCGCACCCGGCCGGGCCGCGCCAGCGCCGCGCCCAGCGCCAGCCGCGCGCCCATCGAATAACCGGCCAGCAGCGCGCCGGCCGGCAGCGTGGCGGCGATCGTGTCCACCGCCTCGGCCCAGGTGGCCGGCGTGGCCGCCGCCGGCCCGTGGCCGGGCAGCCAGGGGCACCAGGCCTCGCCGTGCGACGGCAGCGCGGCGAGCACACCGTCCCAGGCGCCGGGGTGGCCGAGAAACCCGTGCAGCAGCACCAGCGGCGGCCCGTCGCCGCGTGCGGCGTGGCGGGTGCCGGGGCCGGCGTTCACGACATCGCCACCGCGGCGGCGCCGGCGTCGGCCATCGCCGCCAGCAGCGCGGCGCGCGTGGCGCTGCCGCCGTCGGCGACACGGGCCTCGATCAGCACCGGCCGGTCGGCGGCCAGCGCCGCGGCCAGCGCGTCTCGCAGCGCGGCCGGCGTGGCCACGCGTGCGTAGCCCAGGTCCCAGGTGGCGGCCAGGCCCTCGAAGCCGCGGCCGTGGCCGGCGACGAACAGCGTGTCGCAGTCGTCGGCCAGCGCCGGGTCTCGCCCGATCGGCAGGCGCTCGAAGATCCGCCCGCCGTCGTTGTGCACCGCGACGATGGCCAGCGGCCCGCGCACCGCGGCCGCCGCGGCCAGGCCGCCGGCGTCGTGCAGCAGCGAGACGTCGCCCAGCAGCAGCGCCAGCGGGCCGTCGAGCACACGCCGGGCGCCGGCGGCACCGGCCACCAGCCCGTCGATGCCGGCGGCGCCGCGCTGGTGCAGCATGGCCAGCGGCTGCGTGTCGGGGCGCAGGTCGTGGTCGAGGTCGCGCACCGGGTTGCTGTTGCCGACCATCAGCGTCGCGCCGGCCGGCAGCGCGGCGCGCAGCAGCGCCGGGATCTGGTGCTCGTGCAGCGGGCCGTCGTCGCCGCCGTCGGCCGCGTCCTCGCGGGCCGCCCAGGCCCCGGCCTCGGCGAACTGCCAGCGCTGGGCGTAGAAGCTCGCGGCCTGCTGCCCGGCCGCCGTGCGGGGCTCGGCCTCCAGCCGCTCGGCGGCGGCATCCAGCAGCGCGGCCACCGGGCCGAGCAGCATCGCCGCGGCACCGCCGGCCGGGTCGGCCGGGCGTTCACCGGGCAGCACGATGCGCTCGGGCGCGTCGGCCCCCGACACCAGCGCCAGCCACTGCGCCGACACCGCCGGCGCGCCGATCTCCAGCGCCAGCGCCGGCGCCAGCGCCGCGCGCACCGGGCGCGAGCGCAGCAGCGCGTCGAAGGCCCCCAGGCAGCGCGGCAGCACCGTGTCGGGCAGGCCGAACCGCAGCTGGCTCGTCGCCTCGGCCAGCAGCACGTAGCCGCTGGCGGCGACGAAACGCGCCACCGCGCGGCGCAGCGCCGGCGCGTCGGGCGCGGGCAGCGGGCCGGCGACGATGACACCCTGCGGCGTCGCGCGCACCCGCTCGACGAGCAGCGCCACCGCCTCGGGCGAGGGCTGCGCCGCCGGCGGCAGCAGGCGCGGCGCGCCGTCGCGTGCCAGGCGCTCGACCAGCGGCCGCCAGGGTTCGTCGCCCGGGCCGGGCTGCGGCTCCAGCGGCTTGCGGAACCGCGCGTTGACGTGCACCGCGCCGGCCAGCGGGTACTGCGTGGCCAGCACCGCCTGCGCGGCGATGCGCGGCACCGCGCGCAGCGCGGCCGGGTGCTCGTCGGGCACGCCCAGGTCGTAGAAGGCGCGCACGTGGCGGCCGAACAGATGCTGCTGGTCCACCGTCTGCGAGGCCTGCGCGTCCTGCACCTCCCAGGGCCGGTCGGCGCTGAGCAGCAGCAGCGGGATGCCGGCTTCACGCGCTTCCATCGCCGCCGGCAGCCAGTGGCCGGGCGCGGTGCCGCTGGTGGCCAGCACCACCGCCGGGCGGCCGCTGGCGCGGGCCTGGCCGAGCGCGAAGAAGGCCGCCGCGCGTTCGTCGTGCAGCAGCGTGTGCGGCAGCGTGCGCGCCAGCGCCAGCGCCAGCGGCGTCGAGCGCGAGCCGGGGCTGATGACGGCGTGGCCCACGCCCGCGGCGCGCAGCGCGCCGGCGAACAGCCGGGCCCAGGCGGTGTGCAGGTCGCTCATCGGGGCACCCCCGGTCCTGCGGCCGGCCCCGCCCCGCGGGAACGCGCCCCGGACAAGCCTTGCGGACTCATGCCGCGACGAAGGCGCGCCAGGCGTCGAGCACGCTGCCTTGTTTGGCGCATGTCTCGGCGAGTTCGCGGTCGCCGTCGGAGCCCTCGACGATGCCGGCGCCGGCCGGCAGCACGGCCAGCCGGCCGCTGAGCACCGCGCCGCGCAGGCCGACGACGGCGTGCGCCGTGCCGTCGGCCGACAGGCGCAGCACCGGCCCGGCGTACAGACCGCGCGGCTGGCCTTCCAGCGACGCCAGCAGCTGTGCCGCACGCGCGGTGGGCAGGCCGCAGACCGCCGGCGTCGGGTGCAGCGCGTGCACCAGCGCCAGCGCGTCGGTGTCGGCGCTGAGCGTGGCCTCGATCGGGGTGTGCAGGTGGGCCAGGCCGCGTGTGCGGCGCAGGCCGGGCGGGCGCGTCGGCGGCAGCGCCTGCACCCAGGGCGCGATGGCGGCGCGCACCGCGTCGACGACGACGGCGTGTTCGTGGCGCTCCTTGGCGTCGGCGTGCAGCTCGTCGGCCTGCGCCTCGGGGCGGGTGCCGGCCAGCGCCTCGGTGCGCAGCGTGCGGCCGTCCAGGCGCAGCAGCGTCTCGGGTGTCGCGCCCAGCCAGGCCTTGCCGCCGCGGCACCAGGCGTAGCGCACGGCGCCGCTCTGGTGCGCCGACAGCCGGCGCAGCACCGCCGCGGCGGTGGGCGTGCCGTCGAACGCGATGCTGGCGCGGCGCGCCAGCACCACCTTGACCAGCTCGCCGGCGCGGATGCGCGCCACCGCGTCGCCGACGGCGGCGGTGTACTGCCGCGCCGCGGCGCGGTCCTCGAAGGTCTCGAAGCCCGGCAGCGGCACGGCCTCGGCCGCCGGCAGCGCCGCCAGCTCGCGCGCGACCGAGGTCAGCCGGGCGCGCAGCGTGTCGGCCTCGGCGGCCGGCAGCGTCAGGCGCAGCCAGGCGCGGCCGCCGCGCTGCACCACCAGGCGCTCGGGCAGCACCACGCCGCCGGGCAGCAGGCCGGCCCACAGCGCGTCGGGATGCTCGCGTGCCGAGAACGGCAGCACGCCCAGCGCGGTGGGCGGCGGGGCGTCGGGGCTGACGTCGGCCAGCCCGGCCCACAGCGCGTGCGCGTCACCCGGCTTGCCGGTGAGCCAGCGCACCGCGCCCATGCCGACCCAGGACTCGCCGTTGGGCGCCAGGAACGCCGCCGTCGGCTCGCCGCCCGCGGCGAGCAGGCGCTCGGGCGGCAGCGGTGCGATCTCCAGCGCGGCGCTGCACAGACGCAGCGGGTGGCCGGGGGGCAGGGCGAGGTTCATCGGATTCGAGACGGACGGGCGGATCGGACTCGACGGGACGATACACGGTGACCCGGGGCCGGCCCAGGCTTGTGACTAGACCTATGTCAAGAGGCGTGACGAGATCACGCCGAGCCTGCCTCCTGCGTGACGCAGTCGCCTCGAGGCGGGCGGCCGGTGTCTCGGCGCGAGCCGGCGCTGCCGGGCCTCGGCCCCCACGCGCGGCGTCCACACCCGCTTCAGTCGAGCCAGAAGTCCTCGCCCGCCGCCGCGACCTGCTCGTCCAGGAACTCGACCACACGCCGCACGCGGGCCAGCTCGTGCGTGTCCTCGTGCGTCACGCACCAGTAGCTGCGCACCAGGCGCACCTTGTCCGCCAGCACCTGCACCAGGCCCGGCTGCTGGCGCGCCATGAAGTGCGGCAGCACGCCCAGGCCCGCGCCGCCGGCCAGCGCCATCATCTGGCTGATGACGTTGGAGATGCGCAGCTGCGGCACCAGGCCGCGCTGCACCTGGGGCAGATAGTCCAGCTCCTCGGTCCACATCAGCTCCTCGACGTAGCCGATCCAGCGGTGGCTGGTGAGGTCCTCGCGCTGGCGGATGGCCCGCCGGCCCTGCAGGTACTGCGGGCTGGCGTACAGGCCCAGCGCGTAGTCCACCAGCTTGTGCGCGTAGACCCGGCCCTGGGCCGGGCGCGTCATCGTGATGGCGAGGTCGGCCTCGCGCTTGGACAGGCTGAAGCTGCGCGGCATGGCCACCAGCTCCAGTTCGAGCTGCGGGTGGCGCGTGGCCAGCGTCGCCAGGCGCGGCCCGAAGAAATAGGTGCCGAAACCCTCGGGCGAGCCCACGCGCACGCTGCCCGAGAGCTGCTGGCCGGCGTCCGCCAGGCGCCCCGTCAGGCGCAGCGCCGTCGCCTCCATGGCCTCGGCGTCGGGCAGCAGCCGTTCGCCCTCGGGCGTGGGCACGAAGCCGGCCGGGCGGCGGTCGAACAGCGGCGTGCCCAGCGCCGCCTCCAGGCCGCTGATGCGCCGGCTCAGCGTGCTGTGGTCCACGCCCAGCTGCCGTGCGGCGACCGTCAGGCGCCCGGTGCGGGCCATCGCCAGAAAGGCGCGCAGGTCGTTCCAGTCGAAGTCGGGCATGCGAGTTTCTGCACAACCGGTGTGCTGATTTGCAGGTTTTTTTGCAGGAATGCCGATGCTATCGTGGCCTCGCCCCGTCCACACCGGCCGGGGCCGGCACCCGCAGAGGTGACCGACGAGACAAGATCGGAGACAGACATGGCTTTCTGGATACGCAGGGGCATGCGGGTGCTCGACCTCGCCTGCGCCACGCTGCTGGCACTGATGGTGGTGCTGGTCTTCGGCAACGTGGTGATGCGCTACGGCTTCGACGCCAGCATCACCGTGTCGGAGGAGCTGGCCCGCTGGGCCTTCGTCTGGATGACGATGCTCGGTGCGGTGGTGGCCGTCGAGAACCGGGGCCACCTGGGCAGCAACCTTCTGGTCGAGCGCCTGGGCCCCGGCGCGCGCCGCGCCTGCCTGCTGCTCAGCCAGGCGCTGATGATCGGCATCACCGCGATGCTCCTGGTGGGCAGCTGGCAGCAGGCGGCGATCAACTGGCCGGTGCGCGCGCCGGTCAGCGGCCTGTCGATGGCCTGGTTCTACGGCGCCGGCGTGGTCTTCGGCGTGCTCGTGCTGGGGCTGCTGCTGCGCCAGGCTCTGCGCACCCTCACCGGCGCCGGCGACGAAGAGCTGGCGCCGCTGCAGGAGTCCGAGGACGTGGCCCAGATCCAGGATCTGCACCTGGACCGCAGCGCCGCCTGGCGCCACTGAGGAGCAGGCCATGACCGTGTTTCTCTTCGTCGGCTCGCTGCTGGCCGTGATGGCCCTGGGCACGCCCATCGCCTACGCGCTGCTGGCCAGCGGCGTGGCGCTGATGTGGCAGCTCGACCTGTTCGACGCCCAGATCCTGGCGCAGAACGTCATCAACGGCGCCGACAGCTTCCCGCTGCTGGCCGTGCCCTTCTTCATGCTGGCCGGCGAGATCATGAACGTCGGCGGGCTGTCGCGCCGCATCGTCAACCTCGCGCTGGCGCTGGTGGGCCACCGCCGCGGCGGCCTGGGTTTCGTGACCATCGTCGCCGCCTGCCTGATGGCCGCGCTGTCGGGCTCGGCGGTGGCCGACACCGCGGCGCTGGCCACGCTGCTGCTGCCGATGATGGTGCGCGCCGGTCACGACCGGGCGCGCGCCGGCGGCCTCATCGCCTCGGCGGGCATCATCGCGCCGGTCATCCCGCCGTCCATCGGCTTCATCGTCTTCGGCGTCGCGGCCAACGTGTCGGTGGGCAAGCTCTTCCTCGCCGGCATCGTGCCCGGCCTGATGATGGGCCTGGCGCTGGCGCTGACCTGGGGCTGGATCTCGCGCCGCGAGGCGGTGCAGCCGCCGCCGCCGGCCTCCGCGGCCGAACGCTGGAAGGCGCTGCGCGAATCGACCTGGGCCCTGGCGCTGCCGGTGATCGTCGTGGTCGGCCTGCGCATGGGCGTGTTCACGCCCACCGAGGCGGCCGTGGTGGCGGCGGTCTACGCACTGGCGGTGTCCACGCTGGTCTACCGCGAGCTGCGCTGGCAGCAGCTGACCGAGGTTTTCGTCAGCGCCTCGCGCACCACCGCCGTGATCATGTTCCTGGTCGCGGCGGCGATGGTCAGCGCCTGGCTGATCACGGTGGCCGACGTGCCCAGCCAGGTGGTGAGCCTGCTCGAGCCGCTGCTGGACAGCCCGACGCTGCTGCTGCTGGCCATCATGGCGCTGGTGATGCTGGTGGGCATGGCGATGGACATGACGCCCACCATCCTGATCATGACCCCGGTGCTGATGCCGCTGGTGAAGGCCGCGGGCATCGACCCGGTCTACTTCGGCGTGCTGTTCATCATGAACAACGCCATCGGCCTGATCACGCCGCCGGTGGGCACCGTGCTCAACGTGGTGGCCGGCGTCGGCCGCATGAACATCACCGAGGTCACGCGCGGCGTCCTGCCGTTCATGGCCGCGCAGACGGCCGTGATGTTCCTGCTCGTCTTCTTTCCGCAACTGGTCCTGGTGCCGCTGCGCTGGCTCCACGGCTGACAGGCCGTGAACGAGCCCGCCACACCCGCCCGGCGCCGCCGGGCGAGTGGCCCGCACACGCGCGGCTCGTTCACCGTTTCGACTGCTTCCGACAGAGAGCCGGCAGGCCGGCTCGCCCGATCCGGAGCGCACGGCGCTCCTTCCCAACCCCCAGACGGAGACCCCGAGTCCATGTCCCTCATCCGCAAGCTCAAGACCCGCGCGCAGAACGGCCAGCCGGTGCGCGTCGCCGTGATCGGCGCCGGCAAGTTCGGCTCCATGTACCTGTCGCAGGCGCCGCGCACGCCGGGCATCCACCTGACCGCGGTGGTCGACCTCTCGCCCGACCGCGCCCGCGCCTCGCTGGCGCGCGTCGGCTGGGACGCGCCGCGTTTCGCCGCCACCTCGCTGGCCCAGGCGAAGAAGGACGGCAGCACCTTCATCACCGACGACGCCCACGCCGTCATCGCCAGCGACGCGGTGGACATCGTCATCGACGCCACCGGCAGCCCCGCCGCCGGCATCGCCCACGCGCTGCTGTGCTGCGAGCACCGCAAGCACATCATCATGGTCAACGTCGAGGCCGACGTGCTGGCCGGCCCCTACCTGGCGCGCCGGGCGGCCGAGGCCGGCATCATCTACAGCATGGCCTCGGGCGACCAGCCGGCGCTGATCGCCGAGCTGGTGGACTGGGCGCGCACCATCGGCATGGAGGTCGTGTGCGCCGGCAAGGGCACCAAGTACCTGCCGGTCTACCACGCCAGCACGCCCGAGACGGTCTGGGGCCACTACGGCTTCAGCGAGGCGCAGGTCGCCGGCGGCGACTTCAACGCGCAGATGTTCAACAGCTTCCTCGACGGCACCAAGTCGGCGCTGGAGATGGCCGCGGTGGCCAACGGCTGCGAGCTGTCGCCGCCGGAGGACGGCCTGGTGTTCCCGCCGGTGGGCGTGGACGACCTGCCGCACGTCCTGCGCCCGGCCGCCGACGGCGGCATCCTGCCGAAGAAGGGCATGGTCGAGGTGGTCAGCTCGCTCGAGCGCGACGGCCGCCCGGTGTTCCGCGACCTGCGCTGGGGCGTGTACGCCGTCTTCGAGGCGCCCAGCCCCTACGTGAAGGACTGCTTCCAGCAGTACGGCTTGAAGACCGACGCCAGCGGCCGCTACGCCGCCATGTACAAGCCCTACCACCTGATCGGCCTGGAGCTGGGCATCTCGGTGGCCAGCATCGCCGTGCGCCAGGAAGCCACCGGCGCCACCGGCCAGTGGCGCGGCGACGTCGGCGCCACCGCCAAGCGTGCGCTCAGGGCCGGCGAGAAGCTCGACGGCGAAGGCGGCTTCACCGTCTACGGCAAGCTGATGCCCACCGCCACCTCGCTGCGCCGGCGCGCGCTGCCGATCGGCCTGGCGCACAACATGGTGCTCAAGCGCGACATCGCGGCCGGCGAGGTCGTGAGCTGGGACGACGTCGACTACGACGCCAGCAAGCAGGCCGTGCAGGTGCGCCGCGCCCAGGAGGACATGTTCCGCCGCGAACTGCGGCCCTGACCCCGCGGCCACGACGCCGCCCCGGCGCCGCCACGGCGCCGGGCCCACCGCCCCCAGAAGGCCCTCGACACAACGGAGACATCACCATGCAGACCCCCGACACCCTGCGACGCCTGCTCGCCCGCGCCCTGATCGCCGCCCCTCTGCTCGCTGCCGCCGCGCTGCCCGCGGCCGCGCAGGAGATCCGCGACCAGTCGTTCAAGTTCGCCTTCGTCCAGCCCAAGGACAGCCACATGGGCGCCGGCGCCGTGCGTTTCGCCGAGCTGGTGGCGGCCAAGTCCAAGGGGCGCATGCAGATCCGGCTCTTCCCCGGCGGCACGCTGGGCGGCGACATCCAGACCATCTCGGCGCTGCAGGGCGGCACCGTCGAGATGACGACCATGCCGCCGGGCCTGATGGTGGGCCTGTCCAAGCCGTTCGCGGTCTTCGACATGCCCTTCCTGTTCAACAGCTTCGCCGAGGCCGACGCGCTGCTCGACGGCCCCGTCGGCCAGAAGCTGATGGCGCAGGCGCCGGCCGGCCTGGTGGGCCTGGCGTACTGGGACCACGGTTTCCGCAACGTCAGCAACAGCCGCCGTCCGGTGGCCCGGCTGGAGGACTTCGCGGGGCTGAAGATCCGCGTGTCGCAGTCGCCGATGATCATCGAGACCATCAACGGCCTGGGCGCCAACGCCACGCCGATGGCCTTCACCGAGGTCTATTCCGCGCTGGAGACCCGGGCCGTCGACGGCCAGGAGAACCCCACCGCGGTGTTCGACGCCAACAAGTTCAACGAGGTGCAGAAGTACCTCTCGCTGACGCGCCACCAGTACAACCCGCTCATCGTGCTGGCCAGCGGCAAGGCCTGGGCGCGGCTCAACGACGCCGAACGCCGCGTGCTCACCGAGGCCGCGGTCGAGACGCGGGCCTACCAGCGCCAGGTCTCGCGCGAGATGGAGGCCAAGTCCACCGCCTCGCTGAAGGCCCGCGGCACCCTCGTCAACGAGGTCAGCGCCGCCGAGATCGAGCGCATGCGCCGCCACCTGGCGCCGGTCTCGGCCAAGCTGGCCAAGGACATCGGCGAGGCGCTGGTGAGCGAGGTGACCGCCGAGGTCGAACGCCTGCGCGAAGCGAAGTAAGCCCGCGCCCGGCACACCGCCGGGGCCGGCCGACGCGCAGGACGACCCGGGCCTGCGCCGGCCGGGCCGGCCCGCGGTGGCCGCCGGCCGGCCCCGCCACCGCATCCCACTCGTTACGCGACCAGCCGCCACCATGCCCCGCTTCGCCGCCAACCTGTCGCTGATGTATCCCGAGCAGCCCTTCCTCGAGCGCTTCCGCGCCGCGGCGCAGGACGGCTTCGAGGGCGTGGAGTACCTCTTCCCCTACGAGCACGACGCCGCGACGCTGCGCGCCCTGCTCGACGAGCACGGCCTGACGCAGGTGCTGTTCAACGCGCCCCCCGGCGACTGGGCCGGCGGCGAGCGCGGCCTGGCCAGCCTGCCCGGGCGCGAGGCCGAGTTCCGCGACGGCATCGAGCGTGCGCTGGCCTGTGCGCGGGTGCTGGGCTGCCGCCGCGTGCACGTGATGTCGGGCCTGCTGCCCGCCGGCGTGCGCCGCGAGGAACGCCTGGCGCTCTGGCACGACAACCTCGCGTGGGCCGCGGCACGCGCGTCGGCTGCCGGCTGCACCCTGCTGATCGAGCCCATCAACCAGCGCGACATGCCGGGCTACTTCCTCAGCCGCCAGCAGGACGCGCACGACGCGGTGCAGGCCCTGGGCTCGCCGGCGCTGAAGGTGCAGATGGACCTGTACCACTGCCAGATCACCGAGGGCGACCTGGCGATGCAGCTGCGCCGCTGGCTGCCCAGCGGACAGGTCGGCCACCTGCAGATCGCCGGCGTGCCCGAACGCCACGAGCCCGACCGCGGCGAGGTGCACTACCCGTACCTCTTCGAGCTCATCGACGAGCTGGCCGCACAGGGGCACTGGGACGGCTGGATCGGCTGCGAGTACCGGCCCGCGCGCGGCGGCAAACCGCTGGGCACGTCCTCGGGCCTGACCTGGCTGCACCGGGAGCGGGCGGGAGGGCGGCGGCGCGGGTGAGGTGCGGGGCCGGCGGGCCCGGAGGGACTGGACCCAGCGGCGCGGGGTCTCGCAGCCTTCAGGCCGAGATGGCTTGTGCGGCCGTCGGGCTTTCGGCGAGCGGTTTCAGCCAGCCCTCGTCCTGCAGGCGCTGCCATGCGGCGGCGACATGCTCGCGCTTCATCAGGCGGCGCTTGCGGTCGTTCCACGCCTGCACGGCGGCCAGCGCGTCATCGGACGACGTGACGCCCTCTTCGCGCGTGGCGACCCAGTGGACGGAGGCCAGCAGTTCCATGCCGTACGAGGACTGGTAGCCGTCGATCAGCCGCCCGACGCGGGCGACCTGTTCGGCCAGGTCCGGATCCTTTCGTTGCTCCGGCCTGCTGACGACGCCGCGACCCCTCATCCGCGGTGCCGTCCGCCGCCCGCAGGGCAGATTGCTGCGCTGCCGGGCAGCCATCTCCTGCGCCCTGCACTAGATTGGGCGCGCCGCGGACGTCGCGGCCAGGGAGGGCAGGTGGCACAGACCGACCGCCATTACAAGATCCGCCAGTGGCTGGACTCGGGCCGCTGCGTGAGCCGCGAGTGGCTGATGCGCGAGCTGGAGGTGTCGGCCTCCACGCTCAAGCGCGACATCGCGCTGCTGCGCGACCGGCTGAACACGCCCGTCGAATGGGACCGCGAGCGCCGCGGCTGGCGGCTGCAGCGCCGGCCCGCGGGGCCCGACGGCCAGTACGAGCTGCCCGGGCTGTGGTTCAGCGCCGAGGAGATCCACGCGTTGCTGACGATGCAGCACCTGCTGTCCAACCTCGACGCAGGCGGCTTCCTGGGCCCGCACATCGAGCCGCTGCGCAAGCGCCTGTCGCAACTGCTGGGCACCGGCGCGCCGCCGCGCAGCGACGTGGCGCGGCGCATCCGCGTGCAGACCGTCGGCGCGCGCCGCATCGACCTGCCGGGCTTCCAGGCCATCGGCACCGCGCTGCTGCGCCGCCAGCGGCTGCAGATCGGCTACCGCAGCCGCACCAGCGCCGAGACCAGCGAGCGCGAGGTGTCGCCGCAGCGCCTGGTGCACTACCGCGACAACTGGTACCTGGACGCCTGGTGCCACCAGCGCGAGGCGCTGCGCCACTTCAGCGTCGACGCCGTGCAGCAGGTGCGCGTGCTGGACCGCGCCGCCATCGACGTGCCGGAAGAAGAACTCGACGCCGTGCTGGGCGCCGGCTACGGCATCTTTGCCGGCCGCGACGTCACCTGGGCGCGGCTGCGCTTCAGCGCCGAGCGTGCGCGCTGGGTAGCCGCCGAGCGCTGGCACGCCGACCAGCGCGGCCGCTTCGACGCCGAGGGCCGCTGGCTGCTGGACCTGCCCTACGCCGACCCGCGCGAGCTGGTGATGGACGTGCTGCGCCACGCGCCCGAAGTCGAGGTGCTGTGGCCGCAGGAGCTGGCGGACGAGGTGCTGGCGCGGCTGCGGACGGGTTTGGCGAAGCTGGCTGGATGAAAAGCCAGCTGATGAGCTCTTCCCAGGCTCACGTGCTGAACCCGCGCCTTGCGACAGTGGATGTGGAGCGCTGCGCTTTGTTGCGCCCGGGCCGCGACGGCGGCTGAAGGAACGTTGACTCCGGAGACGAAGGACGAGGATGGACGATTTCGATCGGTTCTTCTGCGCGGCTTACGGTCGACCTAGCGACGGTTTTGCGCCGTTCGATTACCAGCGTCGCCTGGCGACCGAAGCCTGGCCCGATCTGCTGGCTGTTCCCACTGGCATGGGCAAGACCGCAGCAGTCGTGCTGGCGTGGCTGTGGAAGCGGGGCTGGCGCCAAGGCGGCCGCCGCGAACGCCCCGACGGCGGCACCCCCCGCCGGCTGGTGCTGTGCCTGCCGATGCGCGTGCTGGTCGGGCAGAGCCAGCGCCAGATCGAGGAATGGCTGCGCAACCTGGGCGTCGCCGGCCAGCCCGGCGAGGGGCGCGTCTCGGTCCACATGCTGATGGGCGGCAGCGAAGACATCGCCACCGCCAACTGGGCCGAGCACCCCGAAGAAGACATGGTGCTGATCGGCACGCAGGACATGCTGCTTTCGAGGGCGCTGATGCGCGGCTACGGGATGAGCCGCTACCAGTGGCCGATCCACTTCGCTTGGCTGCACAACGACGCCTTCTGGGTGTTCGACGAAGTGCAAGCGATGGGTCCGGCCCTGCCGACCAGCGTCCAGCTCGAGGCGTTCCGGCGCTCGATGCCGCTGGCCGCATCCAGCCGCAGCCTCTGGGTTTCCGCCACGCTGAACCGGGACTGGCTGACGACTGTCGACCTCGATGCCGGCGGACTGGCGCTGCACGAACTGTCGGAGAGCGAGCGGCAATCCGCACCGGTCAAGGCGCGGCGGGAGGCGGTGAAGGCGTTGCAGCCAGCCGCGGCGCGGCTGGGTTCGTCGGTGAAGGCCGAGGTGTCGCGGTATCTGCAGGCACTGGCCGACGAGGTGCTTCGCGCACACCGACCCGGCGAGACCACGCTGGTCATCGTCAACACCGTCGAGCGCGCCCAGGCGCTGTACCGGCTGCTGGGCGAACCGCCGTCACGCAGTGTCCGCCACCGCGCCGACACCGGCGCCGAACGGCTGCTGGTCCACGCCCGGTTCCGCGGACCCGACCGCCAGGCGCGCGAAGCTGTGCTCGGCACACCGCCGACGTCGGCCGGCCGCATCGTCGTCGCGACGCAGGCGATCGAGGCGGGCGTGGACTTCACCAGCAGCGTGCTCTTCACCGAACTCGCGCCGTGGGCATCACTGGTGCAACGGTTCGGCCGCTGCAACCGCTATGGCGAATGCAACGATCGGGGCGGTGCCCGGGTCTTCTGGATCGACGTGGCCGACGACGCGGCGCGTCCGTACGAGGCCGCCCGAATCGCACCGGCGCGAGCCCGTCTGCTGGCGCTCGACAGCGCGAGCCCGGTGGTGTTGCCGCCGGTCGACGAGGCCGCGCCGCTGCATCCGGTCATCCGGCGCAAGGACTTCGTCGAACTGTTCAACACCGACGCCGATCTCGCCGGTTTCGATATCGACATCGCGCCCTACGTCCGCGATCTCGACGAGGCCGACGTGATGGTGTTCTGGCGGGCGTTCCAGCGCGACCCGAACGAGCGCCCCGAAGCGGCGCCCGCGCGCGACGAACTCTGCCGCGTCGGCCTGGGCGATGCGCGCGAACTGCTGCGGCGCGTCGACCCGGTCCACGCCTGGACCTGGGATCCGCTGGTCGCCCGCTGGCAGCCGCTGGCCCGGCAGGCACGGATCCGCCCGGGCCAGACCGTGCTGCTGCATGCCGAAGCTGGCGGCTACCGCGCCGATCTGGGTTTCGCCGTCGACGAGAAGCAGCCGGTGCCCGCGATGCCGGCGGCTGCCGACGCGCGCGGTGGCGAAGCCTACGGCGAGGACCCGCGAAGCCTGCTGGCTACCGAAGTCGCGCTGGCCCGGCACCTCGGGGACTGCGAGCGCGAGGCGAGGCTTCTCTGCGCCGCGCTGCCGTCGGCGCACGCGGAGGCGGTCGTCCAGGCCGCCCGCCGCCACGACGTCGGCAAGTCCCACGAGGCGATGGACAACATGCTGCGCGACGCGCACGAGCAGGGCACCGGCCGGGTCCTGGGCGAAGGGCCGTGGGCGAAGGCCGGCCGCATCGACGGGCGCCGCTGCGTCCGTCCGCGGTACTGGGTGCAACGGGAGGGACACCGCGAGGAACGCCCGGGCTTCCGCCACGAACTGGCGTCGGCGCTGGCTTGGCTGGCTGCGAACGGCCATGCGCGCGATGGTCGAACCGATCTCGTCGCTTACCTGATCGCCGCGCACCACGGCAAGGTACGGATGTCGTTGCGGGCCCTGCCGGTCGAGGCCGAGGCCCCCAATGGCCGGCTGTTCGCGCGCGGCGTGTGGGATGGCGACACGCTGCCGGCGGTGACGTTCGAGGACGGCGAGACGGTGCCGGCGCAGACCCTGCGGCTGGGGCTGATGCGCCTGGGCGAAGGCGAACAGGGCCCGTCGTGGACCACCCGCGTCCGCGGTCTGCTGGCCGCAATCGGACCGTTCGAACTGGCCTGGCTGGAGGCGCTGGTGCGCATCGCCGACTGGCGCGCGTCGCGCAAGGAGCAGCAATGACCACCGAAACGAAGACGACGATCCACGAGGTCGAACTGGCCGGCTGCACGCCAACGCCGCTGGGTTCGTACCTGAAGGTCCTGGCCGTGCTGCGTCTGGTCGCCGAACAGGGCGGCGATCCTGACGCCACTGGCTTCTGGCGCGATGACGTGTTCGTGCTGCGCAGCACGCTCGACCGGCCCGCGCTGCTGCAGTTCCTGCTGGAGGACTACGCGCCGACGCCGCTGGTGGCGCCTTGGAACGGCGGCAGCGGTTTCTACCCGAAGGACAACCGGGACGGCATCGACGCGCTGGGCTCGTCGACGGCCCAGCGGTTCGCGGCGTTCCGGGATGCGATCGCATATGCGCGGGCCATGGTTCAGCGGGCCAGCCTGCTGGAGAGCCCGAAGGGAGCGGACAAGCTCGCTTTCCTGCTAGCTCTGCGCAACGGGGCGCCCGAAGCGCTGCTGCTGTGGATCGACGCCGCGGTCATCCTGGCCGACGGCGAGCCGCGCTATCCGCCGCTGCTGGGAACCGGTGGCAACGACGGCCGGTTGGACTTCACGAACAACCAGATGCAGCGGCTGACCGAGCTTTTCGACAAGGACAGCGGCTCCGCGCAGGATGCAGCTGGGCCGCTCCTGCAGGCCAGCCTGCTGGGCCGCCCCGCTGACGGCCTGCGTGACCGCGCGATCGGCCAGTTTGCTCCGGGCTCTTCCGGCGGGCCGAACGGCGGAGCCGGGTTCGACAGCGGCGCACGGGTGAACCCCTGGGACTTCGTGCTGATGCTCGAGGGCGCGCTGGCCTTTGCCGCGTCCGTGGTGCGTCGCCTGGAGTCCGGCGGTCAGGCGGCGCTGGCGGCACCGTTCACCGTCCGCAGCCGGGTCGGCAGCGCCGGAGCGGCGGCTGCCGCCGATGACGGAGACGCGCGCGGCGAGATATGGCTGCCGCTGTGGTCGGCTCCGATGTCGCAAGCGGAAGTCGCGACCCTGTTCGCCGAAGGCCGTGCCGCGATCGGACAGCGCGCGGCCCGCGACGGGCTGGATTTCGCGCGGGCCGTCGCGCGACTGGGCGTCGACCGCGGCCTCCATGCTTTCCAGCGCTTCGGGTTCCTGATGCGCTCCGGAAAGGCCTTCCTGGCGACGCCGCTGGACCGCGTGGCCGTCCGGCGAAACGCGGCGGCGGACCTGATCGACGAACTGGAGCGCCACGACTGGCTCCCCCGAGTCCAGCGCCATGCTCGCGACGCCAATGCCCCCGGCTCGTTCCGCGCGCTGGCCGCGCAGCTCGACGCCGCGCTGTTCGCGCTGACGCAGCGGTCGGACCGGACCACCGTGCAGCGCGTGCTGCGGCTGGCCGGCCGAATTGAAGGGCTGTGCGCCACCAGTGTGAGGACGCGCGAGACGCTGTGTCCGCTGCCGCAACTCTCGGCTGCCTGGGCGCTCCGCGCCGACGACGGCAGCGCCGAGTTCCGCATCGCCCAGGCACTGGCTGGCCTCGCGATGCGGGGCGAGCAGGACGGGCGTTCCGTCGTCGCGGGGCTGCGCCAGCACCTCGCGCCGGTCGGGCTGGACGCGCGCGGCTGGCATCCGGAAAGCCACCTCGTCTGCTGGGGGCCGGGGCCGCTGGACCGCAACCTGGCGGCGGTGGCGCAGCGCCGCACGCTGCTCGCGACCCGTTGGGGGGCCGCCGGGTACGCGCTGCACGGCCGATCTGGCGCCGAACTCGCGGACCTGCACGAGTTCCTGGCTGGGCGCACCGACGACCGCCGGATCGCCGAGCTCGCGGCCGGGCTGGCCGCCGTCGACCTGAACCATCGGCATTTCGGCGAGCGGCCGGGACACCGCGTCGACGCGCTGTCTGCGTGCTACGCGCTGCTGAAGCCGTTCTTTACCTCGGACGCGACGCTGCACGCGATCGGCTGGCTGCCCGACGGCCTGCCGATGCCCCGGCCGCCGGCGCTGGCCGCGCGGCTGGCCGCGCACGACGTCCCCGGTGCGCTCGCGCTCGCCTGGCAGCGGCTGCGGGGTCTCGGCATCGCGCTGCCCGGCCGGCATCCGCCCGGCGCCTCCGGCGTCGCCGGGCCGCGCCTGCTCGCCGCGCTGACCGTGCCGTTGACGCACCACGCCACCGCCCGCCTCGTCCGCTGGCTGGACCTCACGCCGGCCGCCAGCGCGGCGGCTTCCGTCACTGACGAATCCTCTACCTGAAGGAGCAACCCGTGTCCCGATTCCAAGCCCTCGCCACCGTGCCCCGCCTGCTGATGGAGGCGCGGCTGCAGCCCGTCCAGGGCACCCGCTTCCAGCCCACCGGCTTCCCGAACCTCGGCGCCGCCACCTACGACGGTCCGGAAGGCCAGCGGATGCTGCTCGTCGAATCCGCGCAGAGCATGGCCAACCGGCTGGAGACGGTCTGCTGGGACCGGCTCGCCGACGACTGGGTGCCGGCCCTGAAGGGCCTGCCGCTGATCCGCGTGCAGGACCGTCAGGGGCGGCCGCTGACGAACAGCGTGCTGGAGGCGCACCGCATCAACTCGCCTTACATCCTCGAAGGCAAGGACACCTCGGTGCTGGACGTGCTCAAGCGCGAGTTGGCCGGCATGGAGGAGGGGCCGGTCGACACCCGCAAGCTCGCGAAGCTGCTGCTGCGGCTGGACGTCAACGCGCTGCTGCACGGCGTCTTCCTCGCGAAGTCCGACCTCGCGGGCGGGCGCCTGCGGCTGGCGCGGGCGCTGTCCTCGTTCATCGAGGCCGCCGACGTGCGCGAGGCGCAGAGCGGCGGCGTGAAGAACGACCACGTGAACCCGTCCGGCGACACCGCGCGCGGCTTCGGCAACGTGCCGTTCGCGCGCTCGGAGTTCACCGCGCCGTCGGTCGTCGCGTACTTCAACGTCGACCTCGCCCAGCTGCGCGGCTACGGCCTCGGCGAGGCCGCGACCGACCTGCTGATCGCGATGGCGCTCTACAAGATCCGCGCGCTGCTCGACGACGGGCTGCGGCTGCGCACGGCCTGCGACCTGCAGTGCCAGTCGCTCGTCGTCACGCGCCCGGCCGGCTTCGACGTGCCGGAACGCGCGGTGCTGGTGGCCGAGCTGCGCGACCTGATCGCCGTCGTCGCCCGGGAGCAGCAGTGGCCGACCGACCGCGCCACGCTCGTGCGCTGGGAGGCCAGCGCGAAGGCGGGCAAGAAGAAGGGCAACGGCGACGAGCCGGCCGCCGAGAGCGCCGACTGACCGGGACCGCGCATATGCTGGCCATTGCCATCACGTTTCCGGCAGGGCGCTTCCACGCCACGCCGTGGGGCCGACACGTCAACGAGGCCGCCGTGGCGTGGCCGCCGGAGCCGCTGCGGCTGTTTCGGGCGCTGATCGCGGTCTGGCACCGCAAGCTCGGCCCCGCCGCGCATCCGCGCGAGCGGCTGGCGTCGCTGCTGGCCCGTATGGCGCAGGCGCCAGCGCCGCGGATCCGCGTGCCGGAAGACGCGATCCACGGCCACACCCGCCACTACATGCCCGCGCGGCAGGGCAAGACGACGCTGGTCTTCGACGCCTTCGCGCGCCTGGCGCCGGACGACCCGATCGTCTTCGGCTGGCCCGAGTTGCAGTTGCCCGCGGCCGAGTTGCGTCTGCTGGACGAGTTGTTGGCGGGGCTCTCGTACTTCGGCCGTGCCGAGTCCTGGGCGATCGCTCGGCGGTGCGAGTGGGCGGGCGGCTTCAACTGCCTGCCGGCGGCACCGGCGGCACCGGCGGTCGACGACGAGACCGGCGAGATCCTCGGCGAGATCGTGCGGCTGGAAGTGCCGCTGGCGCCCGAAGATTACCGGACGCTCCGCGAGCAGCGGCTGGGACGCGAGGCGCGTCCCGCCGCGCGACTTCGCAAGTCGCTGCCCGAGGACTGGCTGGACGCGATCGGCGCGGATACCGCGGACTTCCAGGCGGCCGGCTGGAACAAGCCGCCGGCCGCGCGCGCGGTTCCCTACCGGCGGCCCGCGGGCGCGCTGCCGGCGGTGGCACGTCGACCCCCGCCGCCGGCTTCGTCGGCGCCTTCCACCACACGGCCGACGACCGCGAGGTTCGCCCTCTACGGCAAGCCACTGCCGCGGATCGAGCGGGCGGTCCGGGTCGGCGAGGCCGCCAGAGTTGCGGCGATGGCCGTCTCGCGCTACCTGTTCGGCCCCGATCGTCTTCCGCCGGAGTTGTCCGGCCACTTCGTAGACACCGGCGGCGGCGTCCACCGGCACCCGCACGCGTTCTGGCTCCCGGAGCCGAACCCGTCGGGTGAAGTGGATCACCTGGTTGTCCATGCGCCGGGCGGTTTCAGCGAGGACGCGCTCCTCGCGCTGCACGCGATCCGCTTCCTGCGCAGCGAGGACGGCGACCCGCTGCGCGTGATGCTGGAGGACGTCGGCGCCCTATCGCGGTTCGCCGACGCGGGCTCGCTGGTCGGCGAATCCGCGGTCTGGCGCAGCGTCACGCCCTACCTGCACCCGTGGCACCTGAAGGCGCGGGATATGCGTTCGCCGGAAGCGGTGCACTCCGCGGTGCAAGGGCAGCTACAGCGCGAATGGCAGGCGCGCGCCGACGGGCTCGCGCCGATCATCGAGGTGCTTCCGGTCGACGAAGTGCAGGCGGGAGGACGTGCGCTGGCGCCCGTGCACTTTCATCGGTTCCGCAAGAAGCGTGGACTCGTCCAGCCGGACACCTTGGGGCGCTTCGTGCAGTTGCGCTTCGAGCGACCGGTGCGGGGACCCGTGGCTCTCGGCTTCGGCTGCCACTTCGGCCTGGGGCTTTTCGCGCCGCTGGGAGACAGCGTCGTCTGACAGCTGTCGTGCCAACGGTGGGATCGATCTTCGGAACAGGACTCGCAATGGACCCGCTGCCCCCCGCTCCCGCGGACACCATCAGACAACCCGCGCTGCCACTCGATGCCCCCCCGCTTTCCGCCGACCTCCCCCTCCTTCCCGCCCGGATGGTCAACGAGTACGCCTACTGCCCGCGGCTGGCCTACCTGGAGTGGGTGCAGGGCGAATGGGCCGAGTCGGCCGACACCGTGGAGGGGCGCAGCAGGCACCGGCGTGTCGACAAGCGCTCCGGCACGCCACCGGCGCCCGACGACGCGGCGGCCGAGCCCGTGCGTGTGCACGTGCAATCGCTGGAGCTGTCGTCGCCGGCGTTGGGACTGGTGGCCAAGCTGGACCTGGCCGAGTTCGACGGGCGGCGGGCCGTGCCGGTCGACTACAAGCACGGCCGGAGACCGCACGTCGCCCGCGGCGCCTACGAGCCTGAGCGCATCCAACTCTGCGTGCAGGCGCTGCTGCTGGAGGAACACGGCTACGAGTCGCCGGAAGGCGTGCTGTACTTCGCCGCGTCGCGCGAGCGCGTGCCCGTCGCCTTCGACGCCGAGCTGCGCGAGGCCGCGCGCCAGGCTGCCGCGGGGCTGCGCCTGCTGGCCACCGGCGGGCAGATCCCGCCGCCGTTGGAGAACAGCCCTAAGTGCCCGCGCTGCTCGCTGGCGTCCATCTGCCTGCCCGACGAGGTGCACTACCTGAAGACCGCGCAGACACCGCCGCGGCCGCTGGTCGTCGGGCAGACGCCGGCGCTGCCGATGTACGTGCAAGCCCGCGGCGCCAAGGTGTCCAAGAAGGGCGAGGTGCTGGAGGTCTCGGTCGACGACGAGAAGGTGGCCGACGCGCGGCTGATGGACGTGTCGCAGCTCGTGCTGCAGGGCGGGGTCTATCTCACCGCGCCGGCCCAGCACGAGTTGATGGCGCGCGGCATTCCGGTGACCTGGCTGTCGCACGGCGGCTGGTTCCTGGGGCACACGATCGGGCTGGGCCACCGCAATGTCGAACTGCGCACCGCGCAGTACCGCGCCAGCTTCGACGCCGGGGCCTGTCTGCGCTTCGCGCGCGGGCTCGTGGCCGCCAAGATCCGCAACCAGCGCACGCTGCTGCGCCGCAACTGGAAGCGTGGCGATTTGCCGGAGTCGCTGCTGAGCGAGTTCCGCCAAGACATCGAGGCCGCCGAGCGCGCGCACGACCTGGCGCAACTGCTGGGCATCGAGGGCAATGCCGCGGCACGCTACTTCCGGCACTTCGGCGAGATGCTGGGAGGCACCGGCGATGCTTCGGGCGCCGAACCGCCGACGCCCTGGACCTTCGACTTCGAACAGCGCAACCGCCGCCCGCCGCGCGATCCGGTGAACGCGCTGCTGTCGTACCTGTACTCGCTGCTGTCGCGCACGCTGGCGGTAACGCTGACCGCGGTCGGCTTTGACGCCTATCGCGGGCTTTACCACCAGCCGCGCTATGGGCGGCCCGCGCTGGCGCTGGACATGATGGAGCCCTTCCGGCCGCTGCTCGCGGACTCGGTGCTGCTCACCCTGGTGAACAACGGCGAGGTCGATGCTGGCGACTTCGTGACGGTCGCCGGGGCCGTCGGCCTGAACGAACGCGGGCGCAGGGCCGTCATCGCGGCATTCGAGCGCCGCATGTCGCAGGAGGTGACGCACCCGCTGTTCGGTTACGCGGCGCAGTACCGTCAGATCGTCGAGATCCAGTGCCGGCTGCTGGGCCGCCACCTGCTGGGCGAACTGGAGCAGTGCCCGCACTTCACGACGCGATGAGCGCAACCCCGGGAGGCCGCGCATGAGCGACGAACACCTGATCCTCGTGACCTACGACATCGCCGACGAACGGCGCTGGCGCGCGGTGTTCAAGCTGATGAACGGCTTCGGCGAGTGGATGCAGTTGTCGGTGTTCCAGTGCCGGCTTGGTGCCATGCGTCGTGCCGAACTGATGGCGCGCATCACCGACACCATCGCGCCGTCCGAGGATCACGTGCTGATCGTCGACCTCGGCCCCGCCGACCGCGTCGAGCCGCGTGTGCAGAGCCTCGGCAAGCGCAGCTTCGTGCCGATCGAGCGCGTGCCGACGATCGTCTGATCGCGGCATGACGGCCTGCCGCCGAGCCGCGAGCGCTGTGGTGCTGGCGGCCGCCCCAGGGGAGCGCTCGCGCAGCGCAAAGCTCAGCGCCGACAAGCACTTGCATTGCCCGACCCTGGACCCTGGTGCGTGCATCGCCGCTCGCCAGGCCATGTCTCCGCCAGCGCTCGCAAACGCGGGCCAAAATCCGCTGCTGGCGGGCGTTCTGCGAGGGCCTGTCATCCGAGGCGCTCAGCCTCGGCCTCATTGAAGCGGTGCGCGTACATGATGCCCGTCTGATCCGACGAGCCGTCATCCGAGGCGCTCAGCCTCGGCCTCATTGAAGCAGCGCCGCAATCTGCGCAGCGGTCAGACGCTCTTGGCGTCATCCGAGGCGCTCAGCCTCGGCCTCATTGAAGCAGCGCATCGCCGATGGCTTTCTTGTCCAGCGCAGGCGGTCATCCGAGGCGCTCAGCCTCGGCCTCATTGAAGCGTCTGGTCGCTGAAAACCTCGCGCACCGTCTTTGTGGTCATCCGAGGCGCTCAGCCTCGGCCTCATTGAAGCCGTCTCGGTCACGGCATCACTCCAGCCAGCGCGATGTCATCCGAGGCGCTCAGCCTCGGCCTCATTGAAGCAGTGCCTGCTCGGTGCTGCCGCCCGGCTTGGCGTCGTCATCCGAGGCGCTCAGCCTCGGCCTCATTGAAGCGAGTACTTGCGCAGGAACATCTCGACGCTGTGCCCGAGTCATCCGAGGCGCTCAGCCTCGGCCTCATTGAAGCAAGCCGACGAGTGGCGGGCGCGGCGTTGGCGTCCGCTGTCATCCGAGGCGCTCAGCCTCGGCCTCATTGAAGCAACGCCACGTACCCGACCAAGCTGGCCGAGCAGCGCGTCATCCGAGGCGCTCAGCCTCGGCCTCATTGAAGCGCCGTCAACACCGGCGCCCGCGACGAGAACGTCTGGTCATCCGAGGCGCTCAGCCTCGGCCTCATTGAAGCGCGGCGTATGAGCGGCGAGTCGTGGCGGCGCATGAGCAGTCATCCGAGGCGCTCAGCCTCGGCCTCATTGAAGCTGCGCGCTCTTCGAGTTGAAGCGCGGCGCCAGGCCGGTCATCCGAGGCGCTCAGCCTCGGCCTCATTGAAGCCGCGTGGTGCTCAGGGACGCCGCACTTGCCCCCGAGGTCATCCGAGGCGCTCAGCCTCGGCCTCATTGAAGCCACGCGTCGATCAGCGCGACGCCGGTGCGAGTGCTAGTGTCATCCGAGGCGCTCAGCCTCGGCCTCATTGAAGCCCAGGCGCTCACGTACACGTTCTTGAAGTCCTCCCAGTCATCCGAGGCGCTCAGCCTCGGCCTCATTGAAGCATCTTGGCAAGTTCGTCAAGCAGCTCGTGGGCCTCAAGTCATCCGAGGCGCTCAGCCTCGGCCTCATTGAAGCTCACGCTGAATGACCAGAGGCTCCTGCTCCAGCTCGTCATCCGAGGCGCTCAGCCTCGGCCTCATTGAAGCAGCTTGACGACGGGGGCAGACAGCGCCGTCGATCCGGTCATCCGAGGCGCTCAGCCTCGGCCTCATTGAAGCCAGCGCGCCGCCTCCTTGTTGTTGATCTTGAGGACGAGTCATCCGAGGCGCTCAGCCTCGGCCTCATTGAAGCTTCACGCCGAAGATCGAATTCGTGCCGATCTTCACGTCATCCGAGGCGCTCAGCCTCGGCCTCATTGAAGCGGCTGTTGCTGCAGAGCGTGCGTCGCACGTACCTGCCGGTCATCCGAGGCGCTCAGCCTCGGCCTCATTGAAGCGAGGGCCAGCGCCTGGGCTACGTGTGCCGCTTCGAGTCATCCGAGGCGCTCAGCCTCGGCCTCATTGAAGCGTCTCCCAGCACGTCGGGTCGGTGCACAGGTCGCGCTGTCATCCGAGGCGCTCAGCCTCGGCCTCATTGAAGCTCGGCGCTCTCGGCACCCAGCACGTAGATCACGAAGATGTCATCCGAGGCGCTCAGCCTCGGCCTCATTGAAGCCGGGTAGGCGTGACAGAGCTGGAGTAGCGCACCAGCTCGTCATCCGAGGCGCTCAGCCTCGGCCTCATTGAAGCACGCCGTCTATGGCGTTTTCCTGCGACCGGATCGCGTCATCCGAGTCGCTCAGCCTCGGCCTCATTGAAGCGTGACCGTGGCGCCGGGGAAGGTGCGCTCGATGTCGTCATCCGAGGCGCTCAGCCTCGGCCTCATTGAAGCTTGCCGCCGGTGATGCCGCGCCACGTCCAGCGTTCCGGTCATCCGAGGCGCTCAGCCTCGGCCTCATTGAAGCTGCAGGATGCCGATCGCGAACTCGCCGGCGCCGGCGGTCATCCGAGGCGCTCAGCCTCGGCCTCATTGAAGCTCAGTGGTTCTCACCCGCGACGACAGATGACCCTCGTCATCCGAGGCGCTCAGCCTCGGCCTCATTGAAGCTGGTTGGGGTGGAAGGGCTGGAGCGGCGGGGCGGGGGTCATCCGAGGCGCTCAGCCTCGGCCTCATTGAAGCCTCGTGCCCGTCTTCGTGACGCAGCTTGCAGGTGACGTCATCCGAGGCGCTCAGCCTCGGCCTCATTGAAGCGATGCGGCCGCTGACGCGCTTTCATCGTGGGCGCGGTCATCCGAGGCGCTCAGCCTCGGCCTCATTGAAGCTACGGCTCGGCGCAGGCGCTGATGACGCTGCTGCAGTCATCCGAGGCGCTCAGCCTCGGCCTCATTGAAGCTGCGGCCTGGTCACCGACCCCACGTGCGGCCACGTCGTCATCCGAGGCGCTCAGCCTCGGCCTCATTGAAGCTCGGCCAGCGTCCAGTCGACGGACGGCGCAGCCTCGTCATCCGAGGCGCTCAGCCTCGGCCTCATTGAAGCTGGACCTCGCGGGCGCCGGCGGCCAGGGCGTCGCGGTCATCCGAGGCGCTCAGCCTCGGCCTCATTGAAGCGTGTCACGATCCTGCAGACGGGCGTCAACCGATCGCGGTCATCCGAGGCGCTCAGCCTCGGCCTCATTGAAGCTTCTCGCCCCGGTGAGTGCCGCCGGTAAAGCCGCGCCGTCATCCGAGGCGCTCAGCCTCGGCCTCATTGAAGCGATCTGCACCTCGTGGTCGGTCGGTAGCCGCAGCGTCGCGTCATCCGAGGCGCTCAGCCTCGGCCTCATTGAAGCCCGCGCAGGTCGGCCATGGCCTCGATCAGCTGCCGGTCATCCGAGGCGCTCAGCCTCGGCCTCATTGAAGCTCGACGGTGCGCAGGCCGCCCAGGCCCAGCATGCCGTCATCCGAGGCGCTCAGCCTCGGCCTCATTGAAGCGTCATGATCACGCATCCAGTGAAAGCTGACCCTGCCGTCATCCGAGGCGCTCAGCCTCGGCCTCATTGAAGCGTCACGGTCTTCTGCGCGTTGACGAACGCACTGCGGTCATCCGAGGCGCTCAGCCTCGGCCTCATTGAAGCGGCAAGGACGCCTTCCAGATCTACGCGACCGAGCGTGTCATCCGAGGCGCTCAGCCTCGGCCTCATTGAAGCATGGCGTCTCCACGGCGCGCAGCGCCTTGTCTACCGGTCATCCGAGGCGCTCAGCCTCGGCCTCATTGAAGCATCTCGTGCACCTGGCCGCCCTGCACCGCGACGTCGTCATCCGAGGCGCTCAGCCTCGGCCTCATTGAAGCCTTGCGCGCGGTGTAGAGCCGCAGCCGTGGCGCGGGTCATCCGAGGCGCTCAGCCTCGGCCTCATTGAAGCGTGATGCACGACCCGCGCCCGCTGCCCTTCGTGCGTGTCATCCGAGGCGCTCAGCCTCGGCCTCATTGAAGCGCCGTGAACGCGGCGCTTTGCAGCAGCACGCGCAGGTCATCCGAGGCGCTCAGCCTCGGCCTCATTGAAGCATCTCACCTTCGAGACGGACCCTCTCGGCCATGACGGTCATCCGAGGCGCTCAGCCTCGGCCTCATTGAAGCTTGCAGACGTTCCCGCTGATCACCAGCGGCACCGAGTCATCCGAGGCGCTCAGCCTCGGCCTCATTGAAGCGCGGCCGGCAGCGAGACGATGCGCAGCGTCTTTTGGGTCATCCGAGGCGCTCAGCCTCGGCCTCATTGAAGCGCAAAGGACAGCCACAAGCGGGTGCGCGAGAGCTGGCGTCATCCGAGGCGCTCAGCCTCGGCCTCATTGAAGCGAGAAGGCCATGGAGAAGGCCAGCAAGGCGACCGAGAGTCATCCGAGGCGCTCAGCCTCGGCCTCATTGAAGCGACACGACGCTCAAGACCATCCAGTCGCTCGTGCCGGTCATCCGAGGCGCTCAGCCTCGGCCTCATTGAAGCGGCACGCACTCCCGCACCGCGCCGCGCGACCAGATCGTCATCCGAGGCGCTCTGCCTCGGCCTCATTGAAGCAACGGTGCCATCGTGCAGCGGCTGCATTTCGAATACGTCTCCGAGGCGCTCCGCCTCGATCCCGATGAACTTTGGAGTGCTTGTCGATGTTGAGCCGCGCGCCGCCCGCACCATCCTCCAGACCCCGGCCCAGCGCATCGTCGACGAAGCCGCGGCCCTGACGCGGCGCACCCGTTGATCCGTCCGCACTTCGCCTCCCCGCTCCTAGAATCCCCCCACCTCGCGCAGCACGAGCCCCCGGGCGATCAGACCGGTTGCGTTTCGGACGTTGCAGGCCAAGGGGCGCGAGGTGCCTCGCGCTGGCGCTGGTGGCGTTGCCTACTGCAGCTTGTGCCCCGCCAGCCGCTTCGGGTCGGGGATGCGGATCTCGCGCTTGTCGATGACGATCAGCCCGGCGGCTTCCAGCTCGTGCAGCACGCGCGAGAAGTACTCGGGGGTCAGCGACAGCCGCGACGCGATCGTCGCCTTGCTGACCGGCAGGCTCACGCGCAGGTCGCGGCGCTGGGCCTGGGCGGCCGGCGTCACGCCGGCGTCGGCCAGCGAGAACGCGGCGGCGTCCTCGGCCTCCTCGGGCAGCGCGCGCAGCAGGTAGCCGATGACGCGCTGCATGCCGCTGTGCAGCGAATACGCCTGCACGTCGTGCACCAGCCCGTGCAGCCGGCGCGAGATGCCGGCCAGCATGCGCAGCGCGAAGCGCGAGTCGCGCTCGATCTCGGCCAGCACCGCGGCCTTGCCGACGCTCAGCACCAGCGTGTCGCCCAGCGCCTGCGCGTTGATGATGTAGGGCTTGCCGGTGAACATCAGCGCCTCGGCGAAGGTGTTGCCCGGGCCGACCAGCTCGATGACCTTCTCCTGCCCGGCCGGCGAGATGGCGAACAGCTTGACCTGCCCCATCACCGTGACGTGCAGCTCCTCGCAGGGCTCGCCGACACGGAACACCGTGTCACCGCGCGAGTAGCGCCGCAGCCGGCAGCCTTCGGCCAGCCGCTGCAGCTCCTCGGGGCTCATCTCCTGGAAGAGCGGCAGCACCGCCAGGTAGCGCGGGATGTCGAAGCTCCTCGTCTCCATTCGTTCTCCTGTCCCCGGCCCGCGTGCCGGGCTCGGCGCCGAGGATGCCGCGATTTGCCCTGCGGGCCTAGTCTTGATGGGTGTCAATTCTCGCAGTCGCGTGCTGCGTGCTCAACCGCGGGTCATGCGCGCGTAGACGGCGGCCAGGCGCTGCACCAGGTCCTGCGGCCGGTGCACCAGCGCCCAGCCGTGCTGGCCGAAGAGCATCGGCAGGTAGTCGTGCGCGCTTTCGTCGATGGTGACGCAGAACGGTTGCAGCCCGGCGTCGCGTGCCGCTTGCACCGCGTGGCGCGTGTCCTCCAGGCCGTAGCGGCCTTCGTAGACGTCGAGGTCGTTGGGTTTGCCGTCGGTCAGGATCAGCAGCAGCCGCTGGCGCTCGGGGCGCGCGGCCAGGCGCGTGGTGGCCAGGCGCAGCGCGGCGCCCATGCGTGTGTAGTAGCCGGGCTTGATGGCGCCGATGCGCGCGCGCACGTCACCGTTCCAGGGTTCGCCGAAGCCCTTCAGGTGCTGGATGCGCACGTTCTGCCGCCGCACCGACGAGAAGCCCAGCATCTCGAAGGCGTCGCCGCCGGCGGCCAGGGCCTCGCCGAAGACCCACATCGCGTCGCGGATGACGTCGACGATGCGTGCGTCGCCGCCGGCCCAGGCGTCGGTGGACAGCGACAGGTCGGCCAGCAGCAGCGTCGCCAGGCTGCGTTCGCCGCGCACGCGGCGCTGCCAGACGGCGGGCTGCTCGTCGACGCGGCCGGCGTCGGCCAGCACGCGGTGGCGCAGCCAGGCGTCGAGGTCGAGCTCGTCGCCGTCGGCCTGGGCGCGTGCGCGCAGCGGCGCCGCACGCAGCACCTCCATGCGGCGGCGCACGCGGCGCGCCACGGCACGGAGCGCCGGCGGCGGCTGCCAGGGCGGTGGCGCGGCGGCCACCAGCACCTGCGCGGCGCAGTGTTCCGGGATCAGCTGCTGCTGGCGCCAGTCCCATTCGGGCAGGCGCACGCCGGGGCCCAGCGGGCGGTCGTCGGCGGCGGCGCTGGGCAGGTCGAGGTCGAAGCGCACGCGCGACGCGGCGCGGCTGCCGTCGGGCGCGATGGCCAGCGTGTCCAGGTCGTCGGCGGCGGCCAGCGCGTTGCCGTCGTCCTCGTCGTCGCTGGCGCGGTCGACACGCACGAACTCGCCCCAGGACAGGATCGATTCGGCGCGGAAGAACATCATCAGCGGCGCCTGGCTGCGTTCGTCCTGCACACGTTCGGCGTGGCGGCGGCGGTCGCTGGTGGCCGGTTTGGCGCGGCTGGCCTCGTCGGTGCCGGTGTCGGCCGGGTCCTGGCGCGCGGTGGCCGCGGCGGCTTCGGCGGCGTCCAGCCACAGCCAGACCGGCGCGGCGTCGGCGGGTTTCAGCCCGGCGGGCAGGGTGACCGGCTCGCCGCGCAGCGCCTGCTGCACGGTGGCCTCGGCGGCCGCGGCGGCGCCGCGCAGCGTGGCGGGCGCCGGCCGCAGCGCCAGCTGCGCGGCCACCAGCGCGGCGTGGGTCTCGTGCAGCCCGGGGAACTGCGCCAGCGCGGCGGCCGTCGCGTGCAGGTTGTCGGCCAGCCAGTCGCCGGTCGGCGTGTAGTGCGCGGCCAGCGCCGCCAGCCACAGGTACAGGCGGCGGTTCAGCGCGGCGTCGGCGAAGACCGCCACTTCCGGCGGCAGCGACAGCGCCTCGGCGTCCAGCCGCGCGGTGGCGGCGTGCGTGCCGCTGCCGGCCACCCGCTGCAGCCAGCCGCGCGGGCCGCCGGCGCGTGCGGCGGTGGCGGATGCGAAACGCAGCCCCGGCGCGCCGCCGCCGGCGCGGAACATCAGCGTGATCGTGCGCTGCACCTCGGGCAGCGTGACGGCGGCCTCGGCGTGGCGGCGGTCGGCCACGCGGCTGATGAAACGGTGCCAGCGCTGGCCGACCCACTCTTCCATCTCAGAACTCCTCGGCGCGGTGCTCCCGCGCCTGCGCGAGGGCGGCTGTGTGGCTGCGGCCCTCACCCCAGCCCTCTCCCGCGAGCGGGAGAGGGGGCAGTGCGGGGCCGGGCTCGAGCTCGCTCAGCCGCACGCGGGACAGTGCCAGCGCGGGGTCTGGCTCGAGTTCCCTCTCCCGCTCGCGGGAGCGGGGCAGGGTGAGGGTGGTGGAGAGACCGCGGCCTTCGCCCCGGGCCCGCAGTTCGCCCTTTCGCTGGTGCAGCGTCTCGCGCAGCGCGTCGGCGCCGGTGCGCCATTCGAGCAGCGGCGCGCGCGCCTGGGCGCCTTGCGACTGCTCGCACTGGTCCAGGCAGCGCCCGCACTGCACGCAGGAGAACATGCGGCGCTTGATGTCGCGCGGCTTCAGCCGCATCGGGCAGACGCTGTCGCAGGCGCTGCCGCCGGGCGCGGCGGCGGTGCTGCAGCTGCGGCAGTCGCGGGCACGGGCGCGGTCGTAGGCGACGACCATCGCGCGCGGGTTGGCCATCCAGGCCAGGCTCTGGAACAGCCCGACGGCGCAGCCGAAGCGGCAGAACAGGTGGCGCGCGAAGACGAACTCGGCGGTGAACAGCAGCGTCGCGACGGCCAGGAAACGCGCCTGGTTGGGCGTGGACTCGCCGGCCAGCAGCCGGCCCCAGACCTCGGCCGGCGGCAGCAAATAGCTCAGCAGCGTCACCGCCCAGAGGAACCCGAGTCCGGCGGCCAGTAGCACGAACGGCGGCCACCAGCGCCCCTCGCCCTGCGCCGTGGGGGCGGCCGCGTCCCAGAGGCTGGCGCGGCCGAGTGCACGGCGCATCAGCCGGTCCAGCGTCTCGACGACGCTGAAGTGCGGGCACAGCCAGCCGCAGTACAGCCGGCCCCAGCGCCAGGCGATGTAGAGAAAGCCGACGGCCAGCACGATGGCCGGCACGAAGGCGCGCAGCAGGATGGCGAGCGCGACTTCGGTGGCGCCGATGTGCCCGGCCGTGAAGTCGGCGATGCCCAGCGTCCACGGCCGGCCCAGCAGCCAGAGCTGAGCCTCGTGCAGGTCGAAACGCAGCAGGTCCAGCGCCGGTGCGCTGACGAACAGCGCCAGGAAGGCGGCCTGGAAAAGCCGGCGGCGGCGTTGCAGGGCGGCGGACACGGGGCGGGTGCAATGGTGGCGGCCACCCGAAGGCGGCCGCGCAGTTCAGCTGCCGATCACCGCGCCGACGACCTCGTCGAGCGCGGCGGCGGTGTCGGCGTCGTCGGTCAGCGCGTCGACGATCGCCGCGCGGCAGGCGGCGCGCAGCGGCACGCCGCCGGCGGCCAGGCGGGCGGCCATCACCAGCAGCCGGGTGCTGGCCGTTTCCTCGAGGTCGTGTTCGGTCAGGCGGCGCAGCGCCTGGGCCAGGCGCACCAGCCGCGCGGCGAGGTCCGGCGCGACGCCGGACTCCATCTCGACGATGCGTGTCTCGAGCACCGGCTCGGGGTAGCCCAGCGTCAGCGCGACGAAACGCTGGCGGGTGCTGGGCTTCAGGCTCTTCAGCAGGTTCTGGTAGCCCGGGTTGTACGAGACGACGAGCATGAAGCCCGCCGGCGCGGCGAGCAGCTCGCCGGTGCGTTCGATCGGCAGCACGCGGCGGTCGTCGGCCAGCGGGTGCAGCACGACGGTGGTGTCCTTGCGCGCCTCGACGACCTCGTCGAGGTAGCAGATCGCGCCCTGGCGCACGGCGCGTGTCAGCGGGCCGTCGGCCCAGACCGTGCCCTGCGCGCCGATCAGGTGGCGGCCCACCAGATCGGCGGCCGACAGGTCGTCATGGCAGCTGACGGTGACGAGCGGGCGGCCCAGGCGGGCCGCCATGTGCTCGACGAAACGGGTCTTGCCGCAGCCGGTGGGGCCCTTCAGCAGCAGCGGCAGCCGCTGCCGCCAGGCCTGCTCGAACAGCGCCGCCTCGCCCGCCTGCTCGGCGTAGAAAGGCAGCGGTGCCCCGCCGGTGCGGCCGGCGTCGGGCTGGAAGAGCTCCAGCCCGAGGGCGCCGCGTTCGCTCATGTCCATGGCAGCGGCTCCCTTCAGCTCAGGCTTGCGCCAGTTTGCCGGCCGGCACCGTGTCCGTCTTCACCGGCTCGCCGCCGACGAAGAAGCTGGCGAAGTAGGTGAACTGGCCGAGCAGGAAGGTCACGCCGCCGGCGATGCGCACCCAGTAGAAGAAGCGCAGCTGGTCCTGGGTGGACATGAAGCTCATCGCGCCTTCGGTCGGCAAACGCTGCAGCCAGACCTGCAGGATGCCGGCGCCGGTCAGCGCCAGCACCATCACGCCCATGCCGATCGACATGATCCAGAAGCTCCACATCTCGACGGCCTGGGCACGCTGGCTGTTGGCGATGCGCCCGCGCAGCGTCGGCATCGCGTAGCTGATCAGCGTGATGACCACCAGCACGTAGGCGCCGTAGAAGGCCAGGTGGCCGTGTGCGGCGGTGACCTGCGAGCCGTGGGTGTAGTAGTTCACCGGGCTCAGCGTGTGGATGAAGCCCCAGAGGCCGGCGCCCAGGAAGCCCATCACCGCGGTGCCCAGCGCCCACAGCACGGCGGCCTGGTTCGGGTGTTCGCGGCGGCGGCGCTGCACCATGTTGAACGCGAAGACCGTCATCATGAAGAACGGGATCGGTTCCATCGCGCTGAAGATGCTGCCGATCCACTGCCAGTAACCCGGCAGGCCGATGAAGTAGAAGTGGTGGCCGGTGCCCAGGATGCCGGTCATCAGCGCGAAGGCGATGATCACGTACAGCCACTTGTCGATGACCTCGCGGTCGACGCCGGTGGTCTTGACCAGCACGTAGGCCAGCAGCGCGCCGAGGATCAGCTCCCACACGCCCTCGACCCACAGGTGCACGACGAACCACCAGTACATCTTGTCGCGCACCAGGTTGTGCGGGTTCACGAAGCTGAACAGGAAGAAGATCGCCAGGCCCCACAGCCCCATCAGCAGCACCACCGAGACGCTGGTCTTGCGGCCCTTGAGCACCGTCATGCTGACGTTGAGCAGGAAGCCGAGCGCGACGACGACGATGCCGATCTTGGTCGGCAGCGGCTGCTCCAGGAACTCGCGGCCCATGGTCTGCAGCAGGTCGTTGCCGGTCAGCTCGGCGAGCTTGGCGTAGGGCAGCGTCAGGTAGCCGACGATGGTCAGCACGCCGGCGGCGAGGAAGATCCAGAACAGCGCCTTCGCCAGCTTGGGGCTCCAGAGCTCGGTCTCCGACTCCTCGGGCACGATGTAGTAGGCCGCGCCCATGAAGCCGAACAGCAGCCACACGATCAGCAGGTTCGTGTGCACCATGCGGGCGACGTTGAACGGGATGTACGGGAACAGGAAGTCGCCGATGACGTACTGCAGCCCGAGGCTGATGCCGAAGACGATCTGGCCGGCGAACAGCAGCATCGCCGCGATGAAGTACGGCTTGGCCACCGCCTGCGAGCGGTACTTGAGGACTTGTTGGGTATTCATGGAAGGTGCTCCGGCGCTCAGCCTTCGATGTTGGGAGGCCACTTCTCGGTGTTGATCTCGCCGGTCCACTTCAGGAACTGCACGAGATCGTCGAGTTGCTGCTCGGTGAGGTCGAACTGCGGCATCTGCCGGCGGCCCGGGATGTGCGTCGGCTGGGCCTGGATCCAGGCCTTGATGAACTCGCCGCCGCGGCGCTGGTAGACGTTGCCCAGCTCGGGCGCGAAATACGCGCCCTCGCCCAGCAGCGTGTGGCAGCCGATGCAGTTGCGGGTCTCCCAGATCTTCTTGCCGGCAATGACCTGAGGCGTGATCGCGCTGGCGTTGGAGCGTTGCGGGATGCGCCGCTCGGTGTGGAAGACGAGTGCGGCGAACAGCAGTGCGAAGAACACTGTGCCGCCGTAGAACATGTTGCGGGCCATCTGCTTGGTGAACCCGCCCCGGACTTGGCTCATGGAAAGCGCCTCCTTGACTTCGGTGCGCTTATCCTCCTGATTCGCTCGGGTACTTTCCTTGAACCCGTTCAAGGATTCGACCGGAGGCCCCGGGAGAGCATCCGGGCCTGGCCCGCGAGCGGCGGGCCGCCCCGTTCCCACGTCCAGAGAACCCGACGATGAGCCCTGCCGACAAGGTCCCGCACGCGGTGACCGACCTGATCGCCCACATCCTGCTGCGCTTCCACGAGACGCACCGCGCCGAGGTCCCGGTGCTGGTGGCGCAGGCGCGTGCGCTGGCCGCCGCCGGCGTGCTGCCCGAACTCGCCGAGCACCTGGAGCACATGGGCGCAGCGCTCGAGGAGCACATGTTCAAGGAGGAGATGCGGCTGTTCCCGATGATGGAGCAGGGCGGCGGCACGCTGCTGGACCTGCTGCTCGACGACCTGGAGCGCGAGCACCGCGCGCACGAGGTCTCGATCGAACGGTTGCAGGCGCTGCTGGCGCGCCTGCCGGCCACGCCCGAGGCCGCGCTGCTGGCCGCCGGCTGCCGCAAGCTGATCGACGACCTGCAGCAGCACGTCGCCGCCGAGGACGAGGACCTGTTCCTGCGCTTCGGCCCGCGGCGCACGACGGCGGTGGGGCGCGTCGTGCAGCCCTGATCGTCCCGGCGCAGACATGAAAAAGGCGCCCCGCGGGGCGCCTTCGTCTGCGGTGGCCGCCTCAGCGGCCCAGCATCGCCATCGGGTCGCCGGGCAGGCGCGCGTGGCTGCGCAGGTCGGCCAGTTCGGCGGCCGACAGGCGCTCGGCGCCTTGCGGGACCTCGGGGCGGTGCAGCGCGAGTTCACGCAGGCGCGTGGCCAGCGTCAGCGCGAAGGCGCGGGCGAAGACCTCGTCGCCGTCGCAGGCCTCGAACAGCGACTCCAACGGCAACGCCAGCAGCTCGATCGGCTCGCGGATCACCGCGGCCTCGGCCCAGCCGCCCGGCAGGTCGAGCGCGCCGGTGACGTCGAACCATTCGCCGGGGCCGATCAGCCGGCGCTCGATGAAGCCGCCGTCGGCACCCAGGCGGCCCAAGCTGGCGCAGCCGTGGCGCACCAGCCACCACGACGGCTCGGGCCGGCGCGGCGAACCCAGCGTGAACCGCCCGGCTGGGCAACAGATCATGCGCGAGGCGTCGCTGAGCCTGACGAGCGTCGAGTCGGGCACGGTCAGCGGCGCGAAGGCGATGCGCAGCAGGGCAACGTCGTCCTCGAAAGTGCCCGTGACGAAACTCGCGTGCGCGGGCTGCGACGCCGAATCAGCGTCCGGACCTGTCGTCTCGGTCGAACACGTCATCATGTTGGTCTCCTGCATCGTGAAAAGCCGCACCGGGTGGTGGCGTCTGCTGACTCTGGCGATGCCGGGCCCGCATGGATTTGTTCCAGCACAACCCGCAGCCAACCAAGCACCCGGGCTATCCCCTGAATGGTGTTTTTTGCGATTTGGACCAGTTTACCCCCACCGGCGGCGGGGTGGGCGGGAAGCCGTGTGCTGTGGTCCGGCCGCCTCGTCGCGCGGCTTCAGGCGGTGTTGCCGGCGGCCCCGCCGGCCTGCAGCCCGGCGATGAACAGCCGGGCCGAGCGCTCGACCAGGCGCTGCGGATCGGGCGCGGTGTCGACCTCCGGATCGACCTCGAGCCGGCCGTCGACGAGCAGCTGCGCCAGCCCGTGCGCGAAGCCCCAGGCGGCCATCGCCTCGTCGGTGGCCGGTGCCGGCACGCCCAGCGCGACGAGCGCCTGGCGCAGCGTGCCGAGCACGCGGTGGCCGGCCTCGGCGAGCACCGGGTGGTCGGCCTTGCGCACCTCGGGCCCGAGCATCAGGCGGTAGATCGCCGGCTGGGCGACGGCGAAGTCGACGTAGGCGCGTGCCATCGCGACGAAACGCGCCGCCGGGTCGGCCGGCTCCGGCAGCGCGGCGAAGACCGCGCGCAGCCGGTCGAAGCCGCCGGCGGCGATGTCGGCCAGCAGCGCCTCGCGGCTGGCGTAGTGGCGGTAGGGCGCGGCGTGCGACACGCCGACGGCACGCGCCACCTCGCGCAGGCTGACCTCGGCGGCACCGCGCTCGACGAGCACACGCTCGGCCGCCTCGCGCAGCGCGGCGCGCAGGTCGCCATGGTGGTACGCCCGGCGGGGCGGCTCGTCGACAGGGGCGGCGCGGCGGTCCATCGGCTCAGTATATGCCCATGTTGACAGCGTAAACATCGGTCGATAAGGTCGGCGGCTGGGGTGGTGCCGCGCCGGCGCCGCCATGCCGAGCCCGCCCGAATGTCCCGCCGCCGAACCCAGGAGTCGCGCATGAGCGTCACCTCGCCCGTCCTGCCGCCGTCCACGCCCGCCGAGGCGCTGCCGCCGCTGCTGGAGCGCCTGCGCCGCGCCCACCGCGCCGACATGCTGCCCACGCGCGCGCAGCGGCTGGAGCGCCTGCGGCGGCTGGAGCAGCTGCTCGACCGCCACGCCGAGGCCTTTGCCGCGGCCATCGGCGACGACTTCGGCAACCGCTCGCCGGTGGAGATCCGCATCACCGAAACGATGCTGCTGAAGGCCGCGATCCGCCAGGCCCGCGGCCACCTCGGCCGCTGGATGAAGCCGCGGCGCGTGCCGACCTCGCCGGCCTTCTGGCCCGGGCGCTCGTGGCTGCTGCCGCAGCCGCTGGGCGTGGTCGGCATCGTCAGCCCCTGGAACTACCCGCTGCAGCTGGCGCTGGGGCCGCTGGTCGGCGCGCTGGCGGCGGGCAACCGGGCGATGATCAAGCCGTCGGAGCTGACGCCGCGTTTCTCGGCCGCGCTGCAGGCGGCGGTGGCCGAGCACTTCGCGCCCGACGAGGTGACGGTGGTCACCGGCGACGCGGCGACCGGACGCGCCTTCGTCGCGCTGCCGTTCGACCACCTCGTCTTCACCGGCTCGACGGCCGTCGGCCGCGAGGTCGCGCAGGCCGCGGCGAAGAACCTGACGCCGGTGACGCTGGAGCTGGGCGGCAAGTCGCCGGCCATCGTCGACGCCTCGGCCCGGCTCGCGAAGGCGGCCGAGCGCATCGCCTTCGGCAAGCTGGTCAACGCCGGGCAGACCTGCATCGCGCCCGACTACGTGCTGGTGCCGCGCGCGCAGCGCGAGCGCTTCGTCGCCGCGCTGCGTTCGGCGATGGGCCGGCTCTACCCCAGCTTCCGCGCCAACCCCGACTACACCAGCATCGTCAGCGAACGCCATTTCCGCCGCCTGCGCGAGCTGGTGGACGACGCCCGCGAGCGCGGCGCGACGGTGATCGAGCTGGAGGCGCCCGGCGAAGGCATCGGCCGTGCCAGCCGCCAGCTGCCGCCGACGCTGCTGCTCGACGTCGAGCCGGCGATGCGCGTGATGCAGGAGGAGATCTTCGGCCCGGTGCTGCCGATCGTCGGCTACGACACGCTGGACGACGCCATCGCCTACGTCAACGACCGCGACCGGCCGCTGGCGCTGTACTGGTTCGGCAGCGACGCCGCGGCGCGGCGCAAGGTGCTGGCGCAGACGATCTCCGGCGGCGTGTCGCTCAACGAGACGCTGCTGCACGTCGCCCAGGAGGGGCTGCCGTTCGGCGGTGTCGGCGCCTCGGGCATGGGCGCGTACCACGGCGAGGCGGGCTTCCGCCAGTTCAGCAAGGACAAGCCGGTATTCGAGCAGTCGGCGCTGGCGGCCACCGGGCTGATCGCGCCGCCGTACAAGCCGTCGATCGGCCGGCTGCTCGACTGGATCGGCCGCATCGCCTGAAAACGCCGAGCCCGGCGCGCGGCCGGGCTCGTGTCGCGGAGCGCGCCGCGCGTCAGGCGGCGACGGCCATCGGCGTGAACGGGTCGACCTCGTCCATCGACAGCTTGCAGGCGCGGCCGATCAGTGTCGCGGCGGCGGCGTAGTAGCCGGTGGCGGCCTTGGCCGCGAGCTGCTCGCAGTGCGCCGGCACCCAGGCCATCAGGTGGCGCGACAGGAAGCGCAGCTGCTGGGCGCGGCAGCGCTGGGCCGCGGCGTCGTCGCCCGCGGCCAGGGCCTCGCCTTCCTGGCGGCAGAGGTGGGCGACGAATTGCAGCTCGTTGCCGAGGTGGTCGGGCGCGCCGAGCAGCGCCATCGGCTCGAAACCGGCCTCGCGGTACGAGCGCAGCACGTCGAGCACGCGGTCACCGCCGGGTGCCACGCCCAGCGCCGCCGACTCGCACGGGGCGGTCAGCGTCTCGCCGTGCATCACCATCGACAGCAGCCGCGTGCGGTCGACGGCCAGCACCGTGGCGCCTCCGGGGTGGCGGCGCGACTTGCGCAACGCGGCCAGCAGCGCACCGAGCTGCGGCGCCAGCGGGCGCGAGCCGTCGGCGGCGCCGAGCGCGGCCTCCAGCTCGTCCAGCCATTGCGGCGTCGGCCGCTCGATCACCACCCTGGCCAGCAGGCCCCACAGGGCCGCCCGCTTGCGGGCCTCGTCTCCGTCTCGTCTCGTGGTCTCGCTCATGTCGCTCTCGCCGTGGCGTGATGTGGGGTGCACGTCGCGGTTGGGTCCGCGTGGATGCCGGCCTGACCCCAGAACTGCAGCGGCCGCACCACCCCGAATGATGGGTGCCCGGTGCGGTATCCGTGGGATATCCGATCCCTAGCAAACAGGGGGGGTCGACAGCACCGGCGGATGGCCGGGGGCGGCGTCCCAGCGCAACCTCAGGTTGGCACACGACGCGGTGGCGGCCACGCGGCGGGCGTTCGGCTCGTCGGTCTGTTCGACCCAGGCCGCCGCGTCCGCGGCGCTGCGGCCGTGCAGGCGGTGGCGCGCGGCCAGGCGCTCGCGGCGCAGCGTGTCGTCGACCTCGACGTACCAGACCTCGTCGAGAAGCGGCCGCACGCCGGCCCAGGGCCCGTCGAGCAGCAGGTAGTTGCCCTCGGTGATGACCAGCGGCAGCTGCGGCGGCACGGCGATCGCGCCGGCCACCGGCTCGCCCAGGTCGCGCCGGTACTCGGGCGCCCAGACGGTGTCTTCGGCGGCGCGCAGCCGTGCCAGCAGCGCGACGTAGCCAGCGGCGTCGAAGGTGTCGGGTGCGCCCTTGCGGCCGCGCCGTCCCAGGCGGTCGAGCTCGGCGTTGGCGAGGTGGAAGCCGTCCATCGGCACGACCACGGCGGCCGGCGCGAGTGCGGCCGCCAGCGCCGCGGCCAGCGTCGACTTGCCGGCGCCCGGCGGCCCGGCGATGCCCAGCAGCCGGCGGCCGCCGGCACGGGCCAGCGCCGCGGCGCGCTCGGTCCAGGTGTCGGGGACGGCGGGGTGCACCACGGCGCGAGCTTAGCCGGCGCGCATGCTGTAGCCGTTCTCGCACTCGGCGGTGACGGTGAAGCCCAGGCGCTCGTAGAGGCTGCGCGCCGGGTTGCTCTTGAGCACCGAGAGGCTGACGCGTGCGCCCTGGTCCCGGGCCTCGGCCAGCACCTCGGCGATCAACCGGCTGCCGATGCCGGCGCGGCGATACGCGGGCAGCAGCTGCACCTGCTGGATCGCCCAGTCGCGGCTGCCGCGGTGCACACGCAGCAGGCCGACGGGCTGGCCGTCGAGCAGCACGACGGCCGCGCCGGCGAGCTGGGTGCGCAGCGAGGCCAGCGCCTCGCCTTCGAGCTGGGCGGCGCCCGGCCCGTGGTGCAGCACCGCGATCCACGGCAGGTCCCGCTCGGTGGCGGCGCGGGTGGCGAGGATCGGCAGGCGGTCTGGCATGGCCGGGTGATTCTGGAGTGCCGGTCTCATCCGTCCAGTTGTGGAGACCGCGTAGGCTGCCGCCGGCTGTCCGCTGCGTGACATCCTCGCTGCCCGGCCTTGCGGCGGCGGGCTTACAGTGGCCGCATGGCCACCCGTCACACGCATCGCGGCCGCCCGCGGCTGCTGCACTCGGCGCTGGAGGCGCGTGTCTTCGCCGAACTGGCGGTGCTGCCGTGGACGCTGCCGGCGCTGTCGCTGGCCGCGCCGCGCGGCGACGGCCATCCGGTGCTGCTGCTGCCGGGCTTCATGGGCAGCGAGCTGTCGCTGATCGGCCTGGAGCGTTTCCTGCGCCGCCGCGGTTATGCCGTCGAGACCTGGGGCCTGGGCCGCAACGTCGGCTTCAACCCGCGCCACGCGACGGCGCTGGAGCAGAAGATCCGCCACATGGCGCACCGCGCCGGGCGGCCGGTCAGCCTGGTCGGCTGGAGCCTGGGCGGCGTGTTCTCGGTCTACGGCGCGCACCAGGCGCCGGAGTGCGTGCGCCAGGTCGTCACGCTGGGCAGCCCGGTCAGCGTCGACCCCGAGGGCAGCGCGTCGCCGCCGCTGGTCAAGGCGATGTACCGGCTGATCGCCCACCCGCACGGGCCGTCGGCGCACACGATGCAGCCGCGGGCGAAGAAGCTGCGCGAGCGCGTGCCGCTGGCGGTGCCGGTGTCCTGCCTGTACTCGCTCAGCGACGGCGTCGTGCCGCCGCAGGAGGCGACGATCGAGGGCGACCCGGCGCGGCACGAGAACATCCGCGTGCCGGGCAGCCACCTCGGGCTGGGTTTCAACCCGGTGGTGCTGTGGATCGTCGCCGACCGCCTGGCGCTGCCGGACGGCCGCTGGCGGCCTTTCGAGCCGCACGGGGCCTGGGGCCGGGCCTACCGGCTGCTGACGCACCGCGCGCTGCCGGTCTGAGCGGCGCCGGTGCCGCTGCGGCCAGCGCCAGATACTCCTGGAAGCTGTCGCGCACCGCCTGGGTGAAGGCCTCGGGGTCGGGCACCAGCTCACGGCAGGACGTCGGCGAGACGACGATGCGGCCGTCGTACTCGGTGACGGCGAACACCAGCCCCATGCCGTCGGCGATCGGCAGGATGGCCGAGAAGTAGGTCATGCGCGCGCCGCACAGGTACAGCGGCTGGCGCGGGCTGCCGACGGCGGTGACGGTGCAGCAGGCCGCCGGCCGGCGCAGCTCGTTCGCGCGCAGGCCCAGCCAGCGCGAGGCGAGCTTCATCGTCGCCGCGGGCGCGTGCTCGGCCAGCTCGGTGAGCCCGCGTGCGGCCTGGGCGCGCAGCCCGGCACGGGCGCTGGCGGCCTGGCGCTGGATGTGGCGCAACCGGGCGACCGGATCGTCGATCGAGGTGCCCAGCGACACCAGCTGCCACGGCGGCTCGACGCCGGGCTCGGGCACCGCACCGGCGACCGGCGCGATGGCCTCGAGGTCGGCTTCGGGCAGCTCGCCCTGGGCCTGCAGATAGCGCCGCAGGCCGCCGGCGCAGACCGCGAGCACCGCGTCGGTGACGGTGGCGCGCGGCACCAGCGCGCGGATGCACTCGAACTCGGCCACCGTGAAGCGGCGCGTGTCGAACACGCGGTGCGGCGAGACCACCGAGTTGAAGCGGGTCGCGTGGTGCTGCTCGGGCGCGACGACGTCGGCGGCGAAGGTCCAGGCCACCGGCGCCAGACGCAGCAGCGGTGCGGCCAGCGACAGCGGCGACAGCGCGGTGTGCAGCGCGCCGCGCGCCAGCAACTGCAGCGCGCCGGGTGCGCGTTCGGGGAACCAGGGCTCGGGCGGTTCGGCGCGCGGCGGCTCGGCGACGAGGTCGTGCAGCGCCTCGACGATCTCGTGGCGCCCGGCGACGTCGACGGCGGCGTGGTGGATCTTGGTCAGCACCGCGAAGCTGCCCGGCGGCAGGTCGACGAAGCTGTCCAGGCCTTCGATGACGTAGAGCTCCCACAGCGGCCGGTTCAGGTCCAGCGCGCGGGCGTGGATGCGCGAGGCCTGGATGCAGAACTGGCGCCAGTCGCCCGGCTTGGGCAGCGCGATGTGGCGCACGTGGTACTCGAGGTCGAAATGCTCGTCCTCGACCCAGTACGGATAGTCCAGCTCCAGCGGCACGCGCAGCAGGCGCTGGCGGAACACCGGCGAGCGCTGCAGCCGCCCGGCGACGTGCGCCAGGATGCTCTTGAAGCGCACCGTGCCGCCCGGCGCGGTGCTCTGGTCGTAGATCTGGACGAAGGTGACGTTCGCGTTGGCGTGCGTCGTGTCGGCGTAGAGGAAACCGGCTTCGTGGCCGCTCAGCTGGCGCATGGGGTCTCCTGCAGGGTCAGGGCGTCGGCAGGGCGCGTGCCGCCGCGGTGCCGGCGCGCTTGCGTGGCGGCTTCGGGCGGCTGGCGGCGACCAGCTCGTCCAGCGCCTCGTGCAGCGCCGCCCTCAGTTCGCCGGCGTCGGCCACCGCCGCCTGCGCCGCGGTGAAGCCGAAACCCAGCTCGCCGGCGTAGCTCATCACCGTGATGTTCAGGCCGATGCCGTGCTCGACGATGGACAGCGGCCAGTAGCTCGTCATGCGTGCGCCGGCCAGGTACAGCGGCTCGTGCGGGCCGGGCACGTTGGAGATGACGACGTTGGCCAGCGGCGGCACCGCGCCGGCGATGCCCGAGGCGCCGTACACGGCGGCCAGCCCCTGCAGCAGCCAGGGCGCGCCCAGCGACGGGAAGTCGGTCGGGATGACGCCGCGCGCGCGTTTGGCCGCCGACTTCACCGCCCCGGCGGCGTCGCGGATCGCGTGCAGGCGCTTCAGCGGGTTGGCGATGTCGGTGTGCAGGTTGACCAGCGACAGCGTGGCCTTGGTCGTGAACTCCTGGTCGCCGCTGGCGCGCAGCGAGATCGGCATCGACGCCAGCAGCGGCTTCTTCGGCACGCCGCCGTGTGCCGCCAGCCAGCGCCGCAGCATGCCGCTGCACAGCGCGAGCACGATGTCGTTGAGCTTGGCCTCGTGGGCCGCGGCCAGCGCCTTCAGCGTGTCCATCGGCACCGAGACGGCGGCGAAGCTGCGTTCGGCACCGATCGGCACGTTCAGCGCCGTCTTCGGGCCGAAGCCGAAGTTCTCGCGCAGATGCCCGTCGGACTTGGCGGCGCTGCCGCGCGGCTTGCGCGGGCTGGCGAACAGCGTGCCGATCAGCTGCAGCGCCTGCGGCAGCTGGCGCGCGAGCTTGACGTACAGGCCCGCGTCGCGCGCCAGCGCGGCGGCGGCGAGTTCCAGCGTGCCGGGGGCCTCGGCGCGTCGCGTGCGGCCGCGCGGCCGCGGCGGCGGCTCGGGCGACGGGTCGAACAGCGTCTGCGCCAGCAGCACGCCGGCCTTGCCGTCGAGCAGCGCGTGGTGCACCTGCACGTAGTAGCCGATTTCGCCGGAGGCCAGGCCGTCGAGCACCCAGATGCGCCACAGCGGCCGCGTGCGGTCCAGGCGCTCGGCGTGCAGCCGCGCGACCGTGGCCTCCAGTTCGGCCTGCGTGCCGGGCGCCGGCACCGCGACACGCTGCACGTGCCAGTCCATGTCGGCGCTGTCGTCCTCCACCCACACCGGGTTGGCGAACTGCAGCGGCATCGTCGCCAGCCGCCGTGTCAGCACCGGCGCCAGGTGCAGCCGCTGCTTCATCAGCCGCCGCACCGCGGTGGCGAAGTCGCCGCGTGCGCCCGGCGGCCGCACGAACAGGTGCAGCGAGCCGACGTGCATCGGCGTCTGCGTCGTCTCCAGGTGGAGGAAGGCCCCGTCCACCCCGCTCAAGGCTTGCATGCCCTTTTCTCGCTTTCGCGCCGATGCGGCCTGCCGGCCCGGCGTCGTGCCAACGTAAGCGGCGCACCGCGACCACGACGCGCATTCAGATCAATCTTTCGTCAAGTCGGTCACGGGGATCGGGGGCGGGCTGCAGCGGACCCCGCAACTGCGGGAAATGCAATCCCGCCCGGCGCCGGGAAAATGGTCATATGTCACAAGATGTACGTCCAGCCGGAGTTCGTCGTTTCCAGGGCGTGACCGTCTTCGACAACGGTGCCGACCGCCCGAGCGAGTTCGGCGACTCGAGCACCCGCCCCACGCTCTGGGACGAGCCTTCGCGCCATCCCGATTCGACGCTGGAGCGGCGCCGCCCGCGCGCCGCCGCGCCGCGGCGCAGCTCGACCGGCCTCTGGCTGGCCGCGATCGCCGTCGTCGGCGCCGCGGCCGCCGGCCTGGTGCTGCTGGCCAGATACCTCAGCCGCTGACGGCCATCGGCTGCGGCGGCGTGGCCGTCGCCGGCAGCACGATGGTCAGCGCCAGCGTGAAGCGCGCGCCGCGGCCGGGCTCGGAGGCCAGCGTCAGCGTGCCGCCCATCAGCTGCGCCAGCGCGCGCGACAGCGCCAGCCCCAGGCCGGTGCCGCCGTGTTCGTAGCTCACGCGCGCGCTGCCCTGGCGGAAACGCTCGAAGATCGTCTCGTGCAGTTCGGGCGCGATGCCCGGGCCGGTGTCCTCGACGTGCATCAGCACCCGGTCGCCCAGGCGCTCGACCATCACGTCGACGCGCCCGGCCGGGGTGAACTTGATCGCGTTGGACAGCAGGTTGTTCAGGATCTGCTTCACGCGCAGCCCGTCGGCGACGATGACCTGCGGCGCCTCGGGGTCGATCTCCACCGCCAGCGTCAGCCCCTTGCCGGCCGCGGTGAGGGCGTAGAAGTCGACCGTGCCCTGCACCAGCGAGCCCAGGTTCACGGGTTCGGAGCTCAGCGTCATCGAACCGGCCTCGACCTTGGCCAGGTCGAGGATCTCGCCCAGCAGCTGGTTCAGGTACTCGGCGCCCTTGCGGATCAGCCCGGCCTGGTCGCGGAACTTCGGGTTGTCCAGCCGGTGCTCCATCAACTCGGCGAAACCGCGGATGCTGGTCAGCGGCGTGCGCAGCTCGTGCGAGATGGCGGCCAGGAACTCGCTCTTGGCGTTGTTCGCGGCGTTGGCCTGGGCCTCGCTGGCGCGCAGCGCGGCGTTGTGGGCCTCCAGCCGGCGCAGCCCGGCGACGAAGACCAGCGCGCCGGCGGCGACGGCGCCGGTGAGCAGCAGCGTCAGCACGACGGCGATGTTGCGTGTCGTGCGCCAGCCCACCAGGGCTTCCTGGCTGGCGGTGGCCACCAGCACGTACAGCGGGTAGTCGGCGATGCGCCGGTAGGCCGTGTAGCGCTCCAGGCCGTCGAGCGTGCTGACGCCGCTGAACGTGCCTTCGCGCTGCAGGTCCTGCTGCGAGAACGCGCCGCCGCGCTTGAGCTTCTCGCCGATCTGGTTGGCGCTCTCGCCGCCGACGACGCGGGCGCGGATGCTCAGGTCCTGGCCGACCAGCGTCACCGCGCCCAGCGAGCCGATCGCCGCGCGCCGGTAGACGTCCTCGAAGTAGCCCGGGTCCAGCGAGGCGACGACGACGCCGATGACGCGGCCGTCGGCGGCGCTGATGCGGCGCGAGATCTGGATCGTCCAGCGCTTGGACACCTTGCCCAGCACCGGCTTGCCGATCCACAGGTCGTCGGCGCTCTTGAGCCCGGTGCCCGGCGGCAGCGTCGTCGGCGCCAGGTGCACACGCACGTGCTCGCGTTCGGACAGGTCGACGTGGCCGGTCTTGCGGCCATCGGGGTCGAGGTTGCTGCCGATGAAGCGGCCGTCGGCGCCCACCAGCGACAGCTGCACCAGGATGCCGGGCACCAGGCCGGTCTCGTTGGCATAGCGCGGGAGTTCCAGCCCGTCGCCGCCGTGGCGCGCGAAGTCGTCGCGCGCGCGCACCGTGGCCTGGTCGACCGCGGCCAGCACCCGAACCGTCTGTTCCTCGAAGGCGCGTGCCAGGTTGGTGTTCTGGCGGAGTTCGCCGGCGATGGCGTCGTGCCAGCGCAACCACAGCACCAGCGCGACGGTGGCCCAAGCCAGCACGATCAGCACGCCGGCGGCGCCGATCGCGAGCTTGCTCAGGCGGCGTTCGGCGCCGGGGGCGGCCGAGGCAGCAAAACGCTGCAGCGTGGAACTGAGGGTCAACATGGCGGCGATCACTTGAAGTGATCAAATCTAGCATTTCTATCGCTATGAATTGCGCCAATACGTCACGTCCCACGCCACAAACGACGACGGCCGCCCCGTTGCCCGGGGCGGCCGTCGGCGAGCAGGCGACACGAATCAGCCGATGCGGATCGGCACGAAGATCGTCTCGCCGTCACGCTGCACCAGCAGCGCGACGTGGCGCGGCTTGGTTTCGAGCACCTTCTGCACCTGCTCGATCGACTGCACCGGCTGGCCGTTGATCGCCAGCAGCACGTCGCCGCGCTCGACGCCGGCACGTGCCGCCGGGCCGGCGACGTCCTGCACCAGCAGGCCGCCGTCGACGTGCACCTGGCGCTGCTCGTCGCGTGTCAGCGGGCGCAGCGCCAGGCCGAGCTGCGTGCCTTCGGGGCGCGCCGGGTCGTCGGCGCGCGCCACCTCGGCCTCGGCGCTGCCGAGCTTGACCTCGAGCTCGCGCCAGCTCTTGTCGCGCCAGACCTTGAGCTTGACGCGCTCGCCCGGCGCCGACAGGCCGATCAGCGAAGACAGGTTGCCGCTGCGCTCGACCGTCTGGCCGTTGACCTCGGTGATCACGTCGCCGGGCTTGAGTCCGCCCTTGGCCGCCGCGCTGCCGGGCTGCACCGCGGCGACCAGCGCACCGTCGGGCCGCTCCAGCCCGAAGGACTCGGCCAGGCCCTGGTTCAGGTCCTGGATCGAGACCCCCAGCCGCGCATGCTGGGCGCGGCCGGTGGCGACGATCTGGTCCTTGATCTTCAGCGCGACGTCGATCGGGATCGCGAACGACAGGCCCTGGAAGCCGCCGCTCTGCGAATAGATCTGGGCGTTGATGCCGACGACGGCGCCGCCGCCGTCGAGCAGCGGGCCACCCGAGTTGCCGGGGTTGACCGCGGCGTCGGTCTGGATGAACGGCACGACGGTGTCGCCGGGCAGCGAACGGCCCTTGGCGCTGACGATGCCGGTCGTCGCCGTCTGCTCGAAGCCGTAGGGCGCGCCGATGGCCATCACCGGGTCGCCGACCTCCAGCCGGCGCGGCTCGCCCAGGCGCACCGTCGGCAGCCCCTTGGCATCGATTCGCAGCACGGCGATGTCGGTCACCGGGTCGCTGCCCAGCACCTTGGCCGGGAACTCGCGCCGGTCGCTCAGCTTGACGGTGACCTCCTTGGCTTCGCGCACGACGTGGGCGTTGGTCAGGATCAGGCCGTCGGCGGCGACGATGAAACCCGAGCCCTGGCCGCGGAACGGCACCGAGGGGTTGGCGCCGCGGCCGCGCTGGCCGAAGCCGGGCATGCCGCGGAAGAACTGGAAGAACGGGTCGTTCTCCAGCCCTTCGGGCAGGCCCTGCTCCTCGGCCGTGGCCTTGTGCAGGCCCTCGACGGTGATGCCGACGACGGCCGGGCCGGCCTGCTTGAAGATCGCGCGGTAGTCGGGCACCGTGCCCTGGGCCGGGATCGGCGCGACCGGCGCGGTCGTGGCGGCGGTGGTGGCCGCCGCGGCACCGGCCATCGCGGCGGCGGGTGCGGGGCGGTCCAGCCGCAGCCAAGGCGGCAGGTCGAAGGCGCTGGCCGCACTCGCACCGAGCACGCCGCCGGCCAGCAGGGCGGCGGCCAAAGGCTTCATCTTCATCGTGTCCATGTCCTTTTCGCGGAGAACGGGCCCTGGTCGAAGCCCGATGGACGCGAGATTGGGGCCGGACGATGAGTGCAGCGTTAGCGCTGCGTGAAGCGAGGATTAAGCCGCCGTCGGGAAACGCACGCTGGCGCGCAGCCCGCCCAGCGGCGACTCGGCCAGCGTGACGCGGGCGCCGTGGCGCTCGGCGATCGTGCGCACGATCGCCAGCCCCAGGCCGCTGCCTTCGCCGGCGCCGGGGTCGCGGCGGTAGAAGCGGTCGAAGACACGCTCGCGTTCGGCCACCGGGATGCCCGGGCCGGCGTCGTCGACGACGAGCAGCGGCGCGCCGCCGTCCAGCGCCGCGCGCACCTCGACTCGCGCGCCGGGCGGCGAATGGCGCACCGCGTTGTCGACGAGGTTGCGCACCAGCACCGCCAGCGAGCCGGCGTCACCCTGCAGCGGCACCGGCGCGTCGGCCTGCAGCGCCAGCTCGGTGCCGCGCGTCCGCGCCAGCGGCACCGTCGCGGCGAGCGCGCTGCGCGCGGCTTCGGCGAGGTCGACACGCGCCGTCGGCAGCGGCGGCGCGCCGGGTTCGTTGCGCGCCAGCACGAGCAGCTGCTCGACCAGCCAGGCGCTGCGCTCCACGCCTTCGCCCAGCGCGCGCACGGCCTCGGCACGTGCCGCCTCGTCCTCGGCGCGTTCGAGCAGGCGGATCTGCAGCTTCAGCGCCTGCAGCGGCGAGCGCAGCTCGTGCGCGGCGTCGGCGACGAAGGCGCGCTGGGTGTCCATCGCCTGCGCGAGCTGGGCCAGCAGCCCGTTGAGCGCGGTGACCAGCGGCGACAGCTCGTCGGGCAGCCCGGCGGCCGGCAGCGGCGCCAGCGACTGCGGCTCGCGCTCGTGCACCGCACGCGCGACGCTGCGCAGCGGGCGCAGCACGCGGGTCGCCGCGGCCCAGGTCAGCAGCGCGATCAGCGGTGCGATGCCGAGCAGCGGCGCGACGCTGCGCAGCGCCGCGCCGGCGGCCAGGCGCTGGCGGATCTGGCGCGGCTGCGCGACCTGGATCACACGCTGGCCGCGCAGCACGGTGAAGGTGCGCCAGGTCTGCTTGCCGGCCGAGACGTCGGCGAAGCCGAGCAGCGCGCGCGCCGGCAGCTCGTCGTGCGGGCGCGAGGCGTAGATCGTCTGGCCGTCGGCGCTCCAGATCTGGATCACGAAGTCGAGCTCGCGGTCGGCCAGCGCGCCGGCCTGGTCGGGCGCGATCTCGCCCTGGTCGCGCAGCGACAGCGCCATCTGGCGCAGCTGGTAGTCGAACAGCGCCTCGGTCTCGGCGAGCACGTTGCGGTAGGTGACGGCGCCCATCACCGCCGCGGCGAAGGCGAGCATCGCCAGCAGCAGCGCGAGCACACGCGCGCGGATCGAGTTCACAGGAAGTAGCCGACGCCGCGCATGTTGCGGATGAAGTCGGCGCCCAGCTTGCGCCGCAACTGGTGGACGTAGACCGAGACGGCGTTGCTCTCCACCGCGTCGCCCCAGCCGTAGAGGCGGTCTTCGAGCTGGGCGCGCGACAGCACCGCGCCGGGGCGCTGCATCAAGGCTTCCAGCACCGCGAACTCGCGCGCCGACAGCAGCACCGGCTGGCCGTCCTTCGTCACCTGGCGCGTCGCCGGGTCGAGCGTGACGCCGCCGTGCGTCAGCAGCGGCGCGGCGCGGCCGCCGTGGCGGCGCGTGACGGCACGGATGCGCGCCGTCAGCTCGTCGAACTCGAAGGGCTTGACGAGGTAGTCGTCGGCGCCGGCGTCCAGGCCGCGCACGCGGTCGCCGCTGGCGTCGCGCGCGGTCAGCACGATGACCGGCGTGGTGTCGGCGCGGCCGCGCAGCTCGCGCAGCACGTCCAGGCCGTCGGCCGGCGGCGTGCCGGGCGGGCCGCCGGGCGGCAGGCCCAGGTCGAGCAGCACGCAGTCGAAACGTTCGCTGGCCAGCGTGGCGCGCGCCGCGGCGACGTCGCGCACCCAGTCCACGGCATGGCCTTCGAGCCTGAGCGCGGCGCGCAGGCTCTCGCCGATCATGCGGTCATCCTCGACGAGCAGCAGTCGCATGCGCCGAGCATAGCGGCGCCGGCGCTGCGGCCCGTGCGGGCCGCGTTCAGCGCAGCGCGACCGGCGGCACCGCGGGCGCCGCCGCGGCCTCGGCCCAGATCCAGGCGCTGAACACCGCCACGGCGAGGGTGGCGATCGTCAGCCAGCGGTCCCATGGCGGGCGGTAACCGTTCCTGCTCATCGTCGACCTCCGTGAAAGGTCGGGAGCGCGTCGCTGCGGCTGCCGGGCGTGTCACCGCCTGTTTCACCGCGCGTTGCGCCTTCGGGGTTGTGGTCGGGGCCTCGGGAACTACGATCTTGCATGGCCTTCACGGGCTGCAGTGCAGTCCCCCCAAGAGCAAAGCCCGTGCCCGTGCCAGTTCACCCCGGACGCCCGGTCAGGCGACATTCCCGATGAGCGCTGCGCGCCTCGATGCGACCCACGACCCGCTGCTGCTGAGCTGGGTCGAGTCGGCCAACCGGCCGGGAGCCGACTTCCCGATCCAGAACCTGCCGCTCGGGCGTTTCCGCCCGCGGCGCAGCGACGAGCCGCTGCGTGCCGGCGTCGCCATCGGCGACCAGATCCTCGACCTCAGGCTGGCCCTGGAGCAGTGCCCCTGGGCCGACGACGTCTACCCGCTGCTCGGGCCGCTGGCCGCCGGCGACGTCAACACCTTCATGGCGATGGGCCGCGGCGCCTGGCGCCGGCTGCGCGAGGCCCTGTCCGAGGCGCTGGCCGAGGGCAGCGACCAGGGGCCCTTCCTCGAGCTGTGCCTGCTGCCGCAGGCCCAGGCCGAGATGGCGCTGCCCTGCCGCATCGCCGAGTTCACCGAGTTCCACGCCGGCATCCACCACGCCGCCGCGGTCGGGCGGCTGGCGCGTCCCGACCACCCGCTGCTGCCGAACTACAAGTGGGTGCCGCTGGCCTGCCACGGGCGGGCCTCGTCGGTCGGGCTGGGCGCCGAGGTGCAGCGCCCGCGCGGCCAGGTCAAGGGTGCGGCCGAGGCGCCGGAGTTCGTGCCCACGCGCCGCCTCGACTTCGAGCTGGAGATCGGTGTCGTCGTCGGCCGCGCCAGCGCACCGGGCGAGCCGCTGACGATGGCCCAGGCCGAGGACACGATCTTCGGCCTGGTGCTGCTCAACGACTGGTCGGCGCGTGACCTGCTGGCCTGGGAGGGCGCGCCGCTCGGGCCCTTCCTCGGCAAGAACTTCGCGACCTCGATCTCGCCGTGGATCGTGACGATGGAGGCGCTGGCGCCGTTCCGCCGGCCCCAGGTGCGCCCGGCCGGCGACCCGCCGCCGCTGCCCTACCTCGACTCGGCCGCCAACCGCGCCGCCGGCGCGCTGGACGTGGCGCTGGAGTCCTGGCTGGCGACGCCGGCGATGGTGCAGCCGGCGCCGCTGGCCACGTCCAGCCTGCTCGACGCCTACTGGACGCCGGCGCAGCTCGTCGCGCACCACGCCAGCAACGGCTGCCCGCTGCATCCGGGCGACCTGCTGGGCACCGGCGCGATCTCCGGGCCGCAGCCGGGGCAGGGCGCGTCGCTGCTGGAGCTGACGCAGGGCGGCCGCCAGCCGCTGACGCTGCCCGGCGGCGAGCAGCGGGTCTTCCTGCACGACGGCGACAGCGTGATCCTGCGCGGCAGCTGCCAGCGCCGCGGCGCCGTGCGCATCGGCTTCGGCACGCTCGCCTCCACCGTGCGCGGCTGACGCCGGCGGGCGGAACAGCGCCGTCCGGCTGCCGTTCATCGGCGCTTTCGCCGCCGCGCGGCCGCCCAGAATGCGGCCCGATGGAGCCCGACCGCCGTGACGAATGGGCCGCCCGCGTGGCGGCCTGGCACCAGCGCGACCCGCTGGCGCTGCGTGTCACGCCGCAGCAGGTCAGCGGCTTCGCCTGGCTGGACCTGCCGTTCGCCGGTGGCGGCCCGCGTTCGCGCTGGCAGCCGGTGTTCAGCGAGCGTGTGCTCGCCGACCTGCCGCCCGCCCGGCTTGCCGCCTGGGCCCGCCGCCACGGCCACGACGAACGCCCCGCCGCCGACGGCCTGCCGTTGCACCAGGTCGAGATCGACCGTGCGCGGGTGCCCGCCGGCGCCGACGCGGTGGTGCTCTGGATGCTGCGCGCGACGCTGGAGACGGCGGCCGGGCCGGTGGAGGTGCTGCTCGACGCCCGCCCGGGCGGTGCGGTGCTGGGCCGGCGCCGCCGCAGCCCGCGCCGCGTGGCGGTCGCCGCCGCCGGCCTGACCGCCGCGCTGGCCCTGGCCGCGGCTTTCGCCTGGATCGTGCATCGCGGCCGCGACAAGGCCGCGCCCGCGGCCCCGCCGGTGGCGTCCGCGGCGTCCGCCGCCGCGGCGCCGCCGACGGCGTCGGCCCCTTCGGCGGCGGCCTCGTCCTCTGCTTCGGCCGTTTCCGCGGCCTCCGCTGCGGCGCCGGCCCCGTCCGCCGCGTCCGCCGCGGCGTCCGCGCCCGTGCCCGCGGCCTCGGCCGCGCCGCCGCCCGCCCGTGCGTCGGCGGCCGCCGCGCCGCTGGCCGAGGCCCCGGCGCGCCCGGCGACGATGCTGCCGCCGCCGGTCATCGCGCCGCGCCGCACCGACGCCGACGGGCGCCGCATCCAGGAGCCGCCCGAGTTCCTGCTCGACGACACGCAGCGCCGCGCCGCACGCGCCGCCGGCGAGTCGGCGAGAGCCGCGTCGGCCGCGCGCCGTGCCGAGCGGCAGGAGACCGCCTACGCGCTGGTCACGCGGCCGGCTCGCACGCCGACGGAGTCGCGCCTGCTCGGCCGCGATCTCGAGGCGGCGATGGCGGCGCTGCCGGGCCCGCCGCGCTGCCCGCGCCTGGACGTCATGCCCGCCGGCGATGACTGGCGCGCCGTCTGCTGGCCGCTGACCCGTCGCGACGAGGCCGAACGCCTGCGCGACCGGCTCGTGAAGGCCGGCCAGCGCATCGAGCTCATCGAGTTCTGAGCGGCGCGGCGCCCCGTCAGGCGGAGGCGCCCCGGAATCCGTTACGCTACGGGGTGCCGATCTGACTGAAGTCAAGGCCGCCCCTTGCCGGGCGCGATGCAATGCCGCACGCCGGACACGGTTGTCCCGCGTGCCTGACCGCGAGAACCCACGATGTTGATGCCCGCCTCGGTCGACCAGACCGTCGAAATCCTGCGCGAAAAGCTCGAGCGCAGCGTGCTGCGCCCGCTGAAGCTGGCCGGTCGCGAACTGCTGCCGATCGTGCAGGGCGGCATGGGCGTCGGCATCTCGGCGCACCGCCTGGCCGGCAGCGTCGCGTCGCTCGGGGCCGTCGGCACGCTCTCCTCGGTCGACCTGCGCCGCCATCACCCCGACCTGATGGAGCGCACCCAGCACTGCCACAAGGGCCTGAACGGCGAAGCCGACAAGAAGGCGATCAACGACGCCAACCTGGAAGCCATCGACCGCGAGATCCGCGCCGCGCGCGAGATCTCCCAGGGCCGCGGCCTGCTGGCGATCAACGTCATGCGCGCCGTCGGCGAGTACGCACCGTCGGTGGTGCGCGCGCTGCGCTCGGGCATCGACGCCGTCGTCGTCGGCGCCGGCCTGCCGCTGGACCTGCCGGACCTGGCCAAGGAGCACCCGAAGACCGCGCTGATCCCGATCCTGTCGGACGCACGCGGCGTGCAGCTGATCGTCAAGAAGTGGGAGCGCAAGCAGCGTCGCCCCGACGCCATCGTCATCGAGCACCCGCGGCTGGCCGCCGGCCACCTCGGCGCGGCGCGGGTCGAGGACCTCAACGACCCGCGTTTCGAGTTCGAGAACGTGATCCCGGCGACGCGCGAGTTCCTGCGCACCGCCGGCATGGAAGACGTGCCGGTGATCGCCGCCGGCGGCATCCGCACGCACGAGGACATCGCCCGCCTGCAGAGCCTGGGCGCCGCCGCGGTGCAACTGGGCACGCCCTTCGTCGCCACCGAGGAATGCGACGCCCACCCGGCGTTCAAGAAGGTGCTGGCCGAGGCGCGCGACGAAGACCTGGTCGAGTTCACCAGCGTCGCCGGCCTGCCGGCGCGTGCGGTCAAGACGCACTGGCTGAAGAACTACCTCAACGCCGAGCCGAAGCTGCAGGAGATCGCACACAAGAAGCCGCGCTGCGTCGTGACCTTCGACTGCCTGGCGCAATGCGGTCTGCGCGACGGCTTCAAGGGCTGGGGCCAGTTCTGCATCGACACCCAGCTTGCCGCCGCGGTGCGTGGCGACGTCATGAAGGGCCTGTTCTTCCGCGGCGTCGGCCAGATGCCGTTCGGCAACCGCATCGTCCAGGTGCGCGAGCTGCTGGAGAAGTTGCTGACGCCGGTGCCCGTCGGCGCCTACGCCCACGCCTGACGCCGCGTTGCCGGCGGGCGCGGGCCCGGCCGGCACGAGGGTCCGTGATGTCCCTGGCCGCCGCCTACGCCGAGATCAAGCTGGCCCATGTCGCGCTCGTCGCGGCCAGCGGCACGCTGTTCGCCGTGCGCGGCGCGGCGGTGCTGGCCGGCCAGCGCTGGGCGATGGTCAGGCCGCTGCGCGTGGCCAGTTACGTCATCGACACGCTGCTGCTGGCGGCCGGCGCCAGCTTGTGGGCGCTGCTCGCGCTGCAGCCCTGGCGTGACGGCTGGCTGGGCACCAAGCTGGCGCTGCTCGTCGTCTACGTCGTGCTCGGCTCGGTCGCGCTCAAGCGCGGCCGCACACCGGGGGCACGCGCTGCCGCCTATGTCGCCGCGCTGGCGGTGTTCCTCTACATGGTGTCGGTGGCGCGGGCGCACCATCCGCTGGGCGTGTTCGCCGCCGGGTGGAGCTGATCCGGAGGGCAGGCCATGGCCACGATTCCGCTGCACGACGGCCCGAGTGCGGGCTTCGACGCCCCGTTCGAGATGCTCGAGGCCTGCCACGGCCGGGTCGAACGCATGCTGTCGCTGCTGGAGCGCCTGCGCTCGCACCTCGAGCAGCGTGGCGGCGCCGTCGACGACCAGGCCCGCCAGGCCGCGCGCGACGTGATGCGCTACTTCGACCTCGCCGCGCCCAACCACCACGAGGACGAGGAGCGCCACGTCTTCCCGGCGCTGCGCGAGCAGGGCGAGGCCGCGCTGGCCGACCGGCTGCAGGCCGAACACGCGGAGATGGCCGCCGCCTGGAGCGCGCTGAAGCCGACGCTGGCCGCGCTCGCCGACGGCCGCTGGGACGCCGCCGTCGTGCCGCAGTGGCAGGCTTTCGTCGCGATGTACCGGCGCCACGTCGCCGACGAGGACGACCGCGCCTATCCGGCCGCCGCCGCGGCGATCGACGACCGCTGCCTGGTGCGCATGGCCGAGGAGATGGCCCACCGCCGCGGGCTGCGCTGACCCCCCAACGCGGCGTCGCGCGACAAGCCGTTTCCTGACCTGTGCCGGGTGTGTCGCCCGGGGGCGGGCGCACAATGCCCGCAGGAGGTCGACGCATGTCGTCAGGCAAGATTCTCGTGGCCCAGGGTGGCGGGCCGACCGCGGTCATCAACCAGTCGCTCGTCGGCGTCGTGCTCGAGGCGCGGCGTTTCCGCGACGTGCGCCTGGTCTACGGCGCGCGCCACGGCGTGCGCGGCATCGTCGACGAGGACTTCGTCGACCTGACGCAGGAGACCAGCCACAACCTCGAGCAGGTCGCCAACACGCCGTCGTCGGCGCTGGGCTCGACGCGCGACAAGCCCGACCTCAAGTACTGCCAGGAGATATTCAAGGTCCTGCAGGCGCACGAGATCGAGCACTTCTTCTACATCGGCGGCAACGACTCGTCGGACACGGTGCGCATCGTCAGCGAGGAGGCGATCAAGGCCGGCTACCCGCTGCGTGCGATCCACATCCCGAAGACGATCGACAACGACCTCGTCGGCAGCGACCACACGCCCGGCTTCCCCAGCGCGGCGCGTTTCGTCGCCCAGGCCTTCGCCGGCGCCAACCTCGACAACGCGGCGCTGCCGGGCGTCTACGTCGGCGTCGTGATGGGCCGCCATGCCGGGTTCCTGACCGCCGCCAGCGCGCTGGGCAAGAAGTTCCCCGACGACGGCCCGCACCTGATCTACGTGCCGGAGCGTGTCTTCGACATCGAGCGTTTCCTCGCCGACGTGAAGACGATGTACGAGCGCCACGGCCGCTGCGTCATCGCCGTCAGCGAAGGCATCCATGACGCCTCGGGCACGCCGATCGTCGTGCAACTGGCCAAGACCGTCGAGCACGACGCGCACGGCAACGTGCAGCTGTCGGGCAACGGCGCGCTGGCCGACCTGCTGTGCGAGGCCATCAAGTCGCGCCTGGGCATCAAGCGCGTGCGCGGCGACACCTTCGGCTACCTGCAGAGGAGCTTCATCGGCTGCGTCAGCGACGTCGACCAGCGCGAGGCGCGCGAGGTCGGGGAGAAGGCCGTGCAGTTCGCGATGTGGGGCCGCAGCGACGGCTCGGTGGCGATCAAGCGCACCGGCTTCTACTCGGTCGACTACGAGCTGCTGCCGCTGGCGGCGGTGGCCGGCAAGACGCGCACGATGGACGACGAGTTCATCACCGCCGAAGGCACCGACGTCACCGACGCCTTCCGCATGTACCTGCGTCCGCTGCTGGGCTCGCGCATGCCCGACGCCTACCGCCTGCGGCGCGCCCCCGTTCCCAAGGTCCTGAGGAAACCATGAATGCCGCACTCGATCCGGTGATGGCCCGCCAGGGCCAGCCTCTGGGCCCGGCGCTGCCGGGCGAACGCCTGTCGATCCCGGGCGGGCTCGTCTGCTACACGATGGGGCAGGGCGAGCCGCTGCTGCTCGTGCACAGCGTCAACGCCGCGGCCTCGGCGGCCGAGGTGCGGCCGGTCTACGAGCACTACGCCACCTGGCGCACGGTGTTCGCGCTCGACCTGCCGGGCTTCGGCCTGTCCGATCGCGCCGACCGCGAGTACACGCCGCGGCTGATGACCGACGCGCTGCACGAGGTGGCGGCGCAGATCCGCCAGCGTTGCGGCCCGCAGCCGCTGGACGCGATGGCGCTGTCGCTGGGCTGCGAGTTCCTGGCGCGCGCGGCCGCCGAGCGCCCGCGCAACTGGGGCCGCCTGGCGCTGGTCAGCCCGACGGGCTTCCGCGGCGCCAAGCCGCTGCGCGGTGCACCGGGCGCCACGCGCGCGATCCCCGGGTTGCACGCCGTGCTGTCGGTGCCGCTGTGGGCGCCGTTCCTGTTCGACAACCTGACGCGGCCCAAGGTCGTGCGCTACTTCCTCGAGAAGGCCTGGGGTCAGCGCCAGATCGACGAGCAGGCCTGGAACTACGCGGTGGCCACCGCGCGTGCGCCGGGCGCACGCCACGCGCCGCTGCAGTTCCTGTCCGGCGGGCTGTTCAGCGCCGACATCCTCGACGTCTACGAGAAGCTGCGCCAGCCGGTCTGGATGTGCCACGGCGTGCGCGGCGACTTCACCGACTACCGCGCGAAGAAGGCGGTCGAGAAGAAGCCCAACTGGCGCTTCAACGTCTTCCAGACCGGCGCGCTGCCGTACTTCGAGCGGCCGCAGGAGTTCTTCGCCGTCTGCGACCGCTTCCTGACGCGCTGACCCCCGGCGGCGGCCGTGTGCCGCCGGCCGGGCGCTACAGCGTCTTGGCCGCGAGCTTGAAGTCCGGGTCCTCGGGGAACGGCGAGATCGTGAAGCCCAGGCTCTTCATCAGGCGCAGCATGTTGGCGTTGTTCGCCAGGATCAGGCCCTCGATCTCGGCCAGCCCCTTGGCACGCGCGAAGTCGATGATCGACAGCATCAGCCGCGAGCCCAGCCCCTGGCCCTTGAACTCGTCGGCCACCGCGAGCGAGAACTCGCAGCTCGTCTGGTCGGGGTTGGTGATGTAGCGCGACACGCCGATGATGCGTTCGCTCTCGTGGAAGCTGCCGTCCTCGGCGACGTGGCGCTCGCGCAGCACGGCCACCAGCGCCATCTCGCGGTCGTAGTCGATCAGCGTGTAGCGCGCCAGCATGCGCGCCGGCAGCTCGGGCATCGTGCTGGCGAAGCGGAAGTAGCGGCTCTCCTCGGACAGCCCGCGCACGAAGGACTGCAGCATGTCGGCGTCGTCGGGGCGGATCGGGCGGATCGTGTACAGCCCGCCGCCCTTCATCGGCCACTCGCGCTCCTGGCTCGACGGGTAGGGCAGGATCGCCAGGTGGTTGTAGCTGTGCGGCGAGGCCGCGGAGTGGTCGATGACGATGCGTGCATCGACCGCGACCGCGCCGTTCTCGTCGACGATGATCGGGTTGATGTCCATCTCGCGCAGCTGCGGCAGCTCGCAGACCATCTCCGAGACGCGCAGCAGCACCTGCTCGAGCGCCTGGATGTCCGCCGGCAGCGCGCCGCGCCACTCGCCGAGCGACTCGGCGACGCGCGCGCGCTCGATCAGCCGGTGGGCCAGGAACTGGTTCAGCGGCGGCAGCTCCATCGCGCGGTCGGCGATCAGCTCGATCATCGTGCCGCCGGCGCCGAAGGTGATGACCGGGCCGAACGGGTCGTCGGTGGTCAGGCCGACGTAGACCTCGCGCGTCTTGCCGCGCGAGTTGCGCCCGGCCATCGGCTGCACCGTGATGCCGTTGATGCGCGCGCTGGGCATCGCCCGGCGCACCGCTTCCATCATGTCGTTGAAGCGGTCACGCACCTGGGCCGCGCTGTGAACGTCCAGCGCCACGCCCTTGACGTCGCTCTTGTGCGAGATGTCGGGCGAATCGATCTTCAGCGCCACCGGGTAGCCGAGCTGGCTGGCGATCAGCATCGCCTCGTTGGGCGTGCGCGCGAGCATCGTGCGCGTCACCGGGATGTGGAAGGCCGCCAGCAGCGCCTTGCTCTCCATCTCGGTGAGCACGCGGCGGCGCTCGGTCAGCACGCCCTCGATCAGCAGGCGCGCGCCTTCGGTGTCGGGGTCGGCCAGGTGCGACAGCGAGGCCGGCGTCTGCTGCAGCAACTGCTGGTTGCGGTAGAAGCTGGCGATGCTGTGGAAGGCGTCGACCGCGGCTTCCGGCGTGCGGAAGGTCGGGATCAGCCGCGAGGCCAGGTACTCGCGCGCCGGGCGCACGACGGTGTCGCCCATCCAGCACGACAGCACCGGCTTGCCCGAAGGCGAGTACGCCTCGCCGATCGCCTGGGCGATGGCCAGCGGGTCCTCGCCGGCCTTGGGCGAGTAGATCAGCAGGATGCCGTCGGCGCCGCGGTCGGCCAGTGCCTGCTGCAGCGCCTCGCGGTAGCGGGCGCCGTCGGCGTCCTCGCCGAGGTCGGCGACACCGGCGACTTCGAGGCCGATCTCGTCGGCCCAGTCGGCGGCCAGCACGCCGGGGCCGCCGCCGTTGGTGATGATCGCCAGGCGCTTGCCGACCGGGCGGAAGCGCGAGGCCAGGCACTTGGCGGCCGAGAACAGCTGCACGAAGGTGCGCACGCGCACGACGCCGGCGCGGCGCAGCGCGGCGTCGAAGACGTCGTCGGCGCCGACGATCGAGGCCGAGTGCGTCAGCGCGGCGTGCGAGCCGGCCGGCTTGCGCCCGGCCTTCATCACGACCACCGGCTTGGCATAGGCCGCGGCACGCAGCGCGCTCATGAAGCGGCGCGCGTGGCGGATGCCTTCCATGTAGACCAGGATGCTCTGCGTCTGGCCGTCGTTGGCCAGGAAGTCCAGCGCCTGCGGCAGGTCGACGGCGGTGTTGGGGCCCAGCGAGATGACGTTGGAGAAGCCGATGCCGTTGTGGCGCGCCCAGTCGAGGATCGACGCGGTCAGCGCGCCCGACTGCGAGATCAGGCCCAGCGGCCCGGGCGCGGCCAGCGGGCCCAGCGCGCTGGCGTTGAGCTTCAGCGACGGGCGCTGGAAGCCCATGCTGTTGGGGCCCAGCAGGTGCACGCCGTAGCGCTTGGCCACCTGGTGCAGTTCGCTGCAGGCCTCCAGCGGCAGGCCGCTGGAGACGATCAGCGCGGCGCGGCAGCGGATGCGGCCGACGATCTCCAGCGCCGCCGGGATCTGCTCGGGCGGCAGCGCGATCAGCGCCAGGTCGGCGCGCGAGGCCGCCAGGTCGGCCAGCGTGCCGGTCATCGAGATGTCCAGCCAGGTGACCGGGCCGGTGTAGCCGCCGTCGATCAGCGCCCGGCGCAGCGTGCGCGCCAGCGGCGTCGGGGCCTCGTCGCTGTCGGGGTCGCCGGCGAAGACGACGATCGATTTCGGCGCGAAGAGCGAGCTGAGGATATGGCGGTCCACGATGGAGCTTTCGTCGTCTGGGTCAACCGTCGAGGATAGGCCAGCGCCTGATCCCGCGCTCGTGCGCCCTGCACGGTCGCGGTGGGCGGGTTGATCTTGCGCAAGCGTAACGTGGCGTCGGCGTCAGGGCTCCAGCGTGCCGCGTGCGGCCTCGACGACGCAGTCGGTCAGCCGCTGCAGCGCCGGCAGCGCGATGCGCGTGTGCTGCCAGGCCAGCGGCACGTCCAGCGCGCTGTCGGGCACCAGTTCGACCAGCGTGCCGGCCGCCAGCAGCGGCCGCACCAGCGGCTCCGGGTTCAGGCCCCAGCCCAGGCCGGCCAGCGTCGCGTCGACGAAACCCTGGCTCGACGGCAGCCAGTGCCGCGGCATCTCCACCGCGTGGCCGGCGGCGCGCTGCGCCCAGCGCTGCTGCAGCCGGTCCTTGCGGTCGAAGACCAGCGCCGGCGCACGCGCCAGTGCGGTGGCGTCGACGCCGGCGGCGAAGTGGCGTGCGACGTAGGCCGGGCTGGCGGTGGCGACGTAGCGCAGCCGTCCCAGCGGCACGCGGCGGCAGCCCGGTGCGGCGTGTTCGTCGGCGCTGACGGCGGCCAGCACCTCGCCGGCGTGCAGGCGTTCGGCGGTGTGGTCCTGGTCGTCGACGCCCAGGTCCAGCAGCACACGCGGTTCGGCCTGCGCGAACGCCGCCGCAGCGCCGACGAACCAGGTCGCCAGACTGTCGGCGTTGACGGCCACCGGCAGCGTGGCCCAGCCGGCGTCGTGCTGCAGCGCCGGCAGCTCGGCGCGCAGCGCGCCTTCGAGCAGCGCCACCTGCTCCGCATGGCGGCACAGCAGCCGGCCGGCGGTGGTGGCGCTGCAGGGCTGGCCGCGCACGACCAGCACCTGGCCCAGGCGCTCCTCGAGCAGGCGCACACGCTGCGACACCGCCGACGCGGTGACGTGCAGCGTTCGCGCGGCGCGTTCGAAGCTGCCTTCGCGCACGACGGCGGCCAGGGCGTCGAGCAGGGCGTAGTCGAGCATGAGATGAAGCATCGCTAATGACGATGCAGGAGGTTTTAGCATCGCTTTTGGCGTTGGCGGGCATGCTGTCGCCATGACTTCCGCCTGGATCACCGGCTTTTCCCTCAGCCTGGCGCTGATCGTCGCGATCGGCGCGCAGAACGCCTTCGTGCTGCGCCAGGGGCTGCGCCGCGAGCATGTCGGGCCGATCGTGCTGTTCTGTGCCGCGATGGACGCGCTGCTGATCGCCGCCGGCGTCGCCGGGCTGGGCGGCGTCATCGGCGCCGCGCCGGTGCTGACGACGCTGCTGACCTGGGGCGGCGCGGCCTTCCTCGCCGCCTACGGCCTGCGCGCGCTGTGGCGTGCCCGTCGGCCCGGCGCACTGGCGGCGGCCGGCGCCGGTGGCCTGACGCGCCGCCAGGCGCTGGCGCAGGTGGCGGCGTTCACGCTGCTCAACCCCCATGTCTACCTGGACACCGTGCTGCTGGTCGGCTCGATCGGCGCGCAGCAGGCGGCGGCCGCGCGGCCGGCTTTCGTGCTCGGCGCGGCCTCGGCCAGCGCGCTGTGGTTCTCGGGGCTGGGCTACGGCGCACGCTGGCTGGCGCCGGTGTTCGCGCGGCCGCGGGCCTGGCAGGTGCTGGACCTGGCGATCGGCGCGACGATGCTGGTGCTGGCGGCGGCGCTGCTGGCCTGAGCACGAAATCGGCGCCCGCCGCACAATGCGCCGACCCCCCCACCGGATGGAGCCACGGCCATGAAGGGCGATACCGTCGTACTCGAGCACCTGAACCGCCAGCTCAAGAACGAGCTCACCGCGATCAACCAGTACTTCCTGCACTACCGCATGCTGAAGAACTGGGGCTTCGCGCGCATGGCGAAACACGAGTACGAAGAGTCGATCGAGGAGATGAAGCACGCCGACAAGATCGTCGACCGCATCCTCGTGCTCGAGGGCCTGCCCAACCTGCAGGACCTGGGCAAGCTGCTGATCGGCGAGACCGTGGTCGAGGTTCTCGAATGCGACCTGAAGCTCGAGCTCGCCTCGCAGGCACAGTTGAAGGAGGCCATCGCGCACTGCGAGTCGGTGCGCGACTACGTCAGCCGCGAACTGCTCGAGGACATCCTCGAGGCCACCGAGGAACACATCGACCACCTCGAGACCCAGCTCGAGCTGGTCGGCAAGGTTGGCGAGCCGAACTACCTGCAGTCGCAGATGGGCGAGGCGTCCTGAGTCGCCTGGAGTCCCTGCTGCGAGCTTGTCTATTGAGACGGATTCGCATTTAGCTTACGATCCGGCGCATTCCGACAGGAGTCGCGCCCATGATCGTCTGCCTCTGCCACCGCGTCTCGGACCGCGACATCGCCGCCGCCGTGCAGACCGGCACGCGCTGCTTCGACGTGCTGCAGGACGATCTGCGTGTCGCCTCCTCCTGCGGCTGCTGCCACGACTGCGCGCGCGAGGTCTTCGACACGGCGCTGGCCCGCCATGCGGGTGTCGCGGAAGCGGGGTCCACGCAGGCCGCCTGAACGACGGGCCTCTGTCGCTGGCTCAATCCGCACCGCCGCGCGGCGCGCCAGAATGACTGGCACGTCGATGGAGGAGCCCCGGATGAAGCCGTCCCTGCTGCTGCTGCCCGGCCTGCTGTGCGACGCCGATCTCTGGCGCCCGCAGAGCCGCGACTTGCCGGCGTCCTGCACTGTCGCCGAGTACGGCGAGTCCCGTTCGATCGCCGCGATGGCCGAAGCCGCGCTCGCCGCCGCGCCGCCTGGGCCGCTGGCCATCGCCGGGCATTCGATGGGCGGGCGCGTGGCGCTGGAGATCTGCCATCGTGCGCCCGAACGCGTGCAACGCCTGGCGCTGCTGAACACCGGCTGCCTGCCGCTGCCGGAGGGCGAGGCCGGTGCCGCCGAACGCGCCGCACGTCTGCGTTTCCTGGAGCTGGCGCGCCGCGACGGCATGCGTGCGATGGCGCTGGACTGGGTGCAGGGCGCGGTGCACGAGAGCCGCCGCCCCGGCCCGGTCGTCGACACCGTCGTCGAGATGTTCGCGCGGCGCACGCCGGCCGTCTTCGAGGCCCAGATCGAGGCCTTGCTGGCACGCCCCGACCATTCGCCGCTGCTGCCGCAACTGCGCTGCACGACGCTGCTGCTGACCGGCAGCGACGACCGCCTGACGCCGCCCGAGACCCACGCCGAGATGCGCCGGCGCATCCCCGGCGCTTCGCACGTCGTCATCGGCCGCTGCGGCCACATGGCGCCGCTGGAGTCGCCGGCGGCCGTCAACGCCGCGCTGGGCGCCTGGCTGGCGGCCTGATGCGCCGCACGGCGCCCCCGCGGGCGCACAGGCGACAATCCCGCCCCTCTTGAAGGGCGCCGCGGCGCCCCCACTGTGCATCGCCGTGCCCGGTTTCGCCGGGCGGAGCCACTACTCGCCGCCAACACCATGGACAAGCAAACCCTGTCGTTCCAGGCCGAGGTCAAGCAGATCCTGCACCTCGTGACGCATTCGCTGTACTCGAACAAGGAGATCTTCCTTCGCGAGCTCGTGTCCAACGCGTCGGACGCCTGCGACAAGCTGCGCTTCGAGGCGCTGGACAAGGCCGAGCTGTACGAGGACGACCCCGACCTGGAGATCCGCGTCAGCTTCGATGCCGAGAAGAAGACGATCACCATCCACGACAACGGCATCGGCATGAGCGCCGACGAGGCCGTGCAGCACCTGGGCACGATCGCCAAGAGCGGCACGCGCGAGTTCATGGCCGCGCTCGAAGGCGAGCAGAAGAAGGACGCCAACCTGATCGGCCAGTTCGGCGTCGGCTTCTACTCGGGCTTCATCGTCGCCGACCGCATCACCGTCGAGACCCGCCGCGCCGGCCTGCCGGCCGAGCAGGGCGTGCGCTGGTCCAGCGAAGGCACCGGCGAGTTCGAGGTCGAGACCATCCACCGCCCCGAGCGCGGCACCGACGTCATCCTGCACCTGCGCGACGGCGAGGACGAGTTCCTCGCGGCGTGGAAGCTGCGCAGCATCATCAGCAAGTACAGCGACCACATCTCGCTGCCGGTGCTGATGCCCAAGCAGCGCTGGGACGACGAGAAGAAGGAGCAGGTCACCACCGACGAGTGGGAGGCCGTCAACAAGGCCGCCGCGCTGTGGGCGCGCTCCAAGAGCGACGTCACCGACGCCGAGTACCAGGAGTTCTACAAGCAGATCTCCTACGACAGCGAGGCGCCGCTGGCCTACACGCACAACCGCGTCGAGGGCCGCACCGAGTACACGCAGCTGCTGTACGTGCCGGCCAAGGCGCCGTTCGACCTGTGGAACCGCGACAAGCGCGGCGGCGTGAAGCTCTACGTCAAGCGCGTCTTCATCATGGACGACGCCGAGGCGCTGATGCCGGTGTACCTGCGCTTCGTCAAGGGCGTGATCGACTCGGCCGACCTGCCGCTGAACGTCAGCCGCGAGCTGCTGCAGGAAAGCCGCGACGTGAAGGCGATCCGCGAAGGCAGCACCAAGCGCGTGCTGGCGATGCTGGAGGACGTGGCCGAGAACCAGAAGGACAAGTACGCCGAGTTCTGGCAGCAGTTCGGCGCCGTGCTGAAGGAAGGCATCGGCGAGGACCACGCCAACCAGGAGCGCCTGGCCAAGCTGCTGCGCTTCGCGTCGACGCAGGCCGACTCGGGCGTCGGTTTCGCCGACTACGTGGCGCGCATGAAGGAAGGCCAGGAGGCGATCTACTACATCACCGCCGACACGCTGGCCGCGGCCAAGAGCAGCCCGCAGCTGGAGATCTTCCGCAAGAAGGGCATCGAGGTCCTGCTGCTGACCGACCGCGTCGACGAGTGGATGCTCTCGCACCTCTACGAGTTCGACGGCAAGCCGCTGCAGAGCGTCGCCAAGGGCGGCGTCGACCTGGGCAAGCTGCAGGACGAGGAGGAGAAGAAGGCCGCCGAGCAGACCGCCGAGGCCTTCAAGCCGGTGCTCGAGCGCCTGAAGGAGACGCTGAAGGCGCGTGCCAAGGACGTGCGCACGACGACGCGACTCGTCGACTCGCCGGCCTGCATCGTCGCCGACGAAGGCGACATGAGCTCGCATCTGGCGCGGCTGCTGAAGCAGGCCGGCCAGAGCGCGCCGAAGTCGCTGCCGATCCTGGAAGTCAACGCCGAGCATCCTCTGGTCAAGCGGCTGGACGGCGACGCGCGCTTCGACGACCTCGCGCAGATCCTGTTCGACCAGGCGCTGCTGGCCGAAGGCGGGCAGCTGGAAGACCCGGCGGCCTACGTGCAGCGCGTCAACCGCATGCTGGTCGGCTGAGTTCGCGTCCGCGCCGCGCCCGGCGTTGGCGCGGCGGCAACACTGCCTGTCCGGGGGGTGAAGGCCCGCCGCCGCGGGCCTAGCATCCTGCCCGTCGGAATGGTGCGAGGCACGAATCCGGCGGAATCGTCCGGGGGTGCCCCGGCAGGAGGCCTTGATGTTGAACGAGATCATCGGACGCCCGTCGCGACCAGCCGGTCGTGGTTGGCGCTTCGTGGGGACGACGTTGGTGACGGCTGCGCTGGCGGCCTGCGGCGGTGGTGGCGGTGGCGGCACGAGCTACGGTGACGGTGTCGAAGCGCCGCCCACCGCGGCAGCCACGATCGACGTGACTTCGGACGGCGCCATCGGCGGCGTGCGCTCGGCAGTGGCGGCTGCCGACCGGGCGATCGACGCCCAGGCTTCGCTGCTCGGCCTTGACTTCCTGCTGGGCGACGGTGCCACGGTGTCCGGCCGGGCCGGCGCCAAGGCCGCGGGCACGGTGCAGGCCCAGGACTCCGGGACGGCGACCTGCTACGACGTCTTCGAGGTCATGCCCTGCGCCGGCACGATCGCCGTCAGCAGCGACTTCGACCTGGCGGCTGACCAGGTCGCGGCCGGTCGTTACCTGGCGCTCGACTTCCGCAGCATCGCCTTCGGCAGCGGTGCCGAGGCCGTCACCCTCGACGGCGGCCTGCGCATCGACTTCGAGACCTCGTTCGATTTCCTGGTCGGCTTCCGCGTCGGCGACTCCCTGCGCATCACCTTCGACGGCCTGCAAGGCAGCGTCGGCGACGTCGCGTACGGGCCGATCGACTTCTCGGCGCGGCTGCAGCAGTCGAGCAACGGCCTGCAGCTGACGGCCGACGGCGTGCGCTACACCGCGCTCGAGGTCGGCAGCTCCGGCGGCGCGGCCGTCATCTCCGCCGGCACGGTGCGGCTGGAGCACCCGGCGCAGGCCGGGGCCTACGTCGACGTCGGCTTCGCCAACTGGCAGCGTGTGGACGGGCGGCCCGTGGCCGGCAGCAGCGCGGCCGTCTCCGTCGGCACCCGCACGATCACCGTCAGCGTGCAGTCGACGACGGCGACGACGGTCCGCTACCGCGCCGTCATCACCGAGTCCGGCGGCACGCTCGCCAGCTACGACATCCTCGCGACCTACCCGCAGCCCTCGGGCGGCGTGCCGGTCTACACCGTGCTGCCGCCGCCCTGAGCGGTGGCCGCGACGCCCGCGGCCGCGCGCCGCGGGCGCGTCAGGCCATCGCCTCGAGCTGCTCGCGCAGCTGCGTCGTCTGCTGCGACCAGTAGGCCGACGTTCCGAAATACGGGAAGTTGATCGGGAAGCTGGGGTCGCCCCAGCGTTCGGCCAGCCAGGCTGCGTGGCGCACCATGCGCAGCGTGCGCAGCGGCTCGATCAGCGCGCGTTCGCGGTCGTCGAACTCGCTGAACTCCTCGTAGCCGGAGAGCAGCAGGTCGAGCTGGCGGGCGATCGTCGAGCGGTCGCCCGAGACCAGCATCCACAGATCCTGCACCGCCGGGCCCTGCATCGCGTCGTCGAGGTCGACGACGTGCGGCGCACCGTCGCGCCAGAGCACGTTGCCGGGGTGGCAATCGCCGTGCAGGCGCAGCGTGGCCAGCGGCTGCGCGGCGTCGAACGCGGCCTCGACCGCGGCCAGCGCCTGTTCGCAGCTGGACAACCAGGCCGGGCGCTGGTCGGCGGGCACGAAACCGCCTTCGAGCAGCACGGCCAGCGCACGGCGGCCGTCGCGGCGCGCGTCGAGCCGGTGGCGGTGCTCGAACGGGCGGCGCCGGCCGACGGCGTGCAGCCGGCCGATGAACCGGCCGATGCGGCGCAGCGTCTCGGGATCGTCGAGCTCGGGTTCACGCCCGGCGCAGCGTGCCGACACCGACCAGCGGTGCGCACCGCGAAGCGCCAGCGTCGGCGGCGTGCCGGCCAGCGCCGTGCCGTCTTCGGCCGCTGCCAGCACCAGCGGCGGCACCACCGGCACCTCGGCGGCGGCGAGCTCGAGCGCGAAGGCATGCTCCTCGAGGATCTGCGCATCGCTCCAGCGCCCGGGGCGGTAGAACTTGGCGACGACCGCGCTGCCGTCCTCCAGGAACAGCTGGAAGACGCGGTTCTCGTAGGAGTTGAGCTGCAGGATGCGGCCGTCGCCGCGCAGCCCCACCGCGTCGAGCGCGTCGAGCACCTGCTGCGGTGTCAGATCGGCGTAACCGGGTGCGGACATCGGCCTCAGTGCCGGCGGGAGGGCAGGCCGCGGACGTCGCGCGCGCGGTGATCCGTCGAGCGGCGGCTCGGCGTGACCCAGGGTGGCGCCGGCGGCGTGGCCGGTGGCGCCGGTGCGGCGGGGGGCTCGCCGACCCACGAGGTCTCGGCCAGCGGCGCCGGCGCGGTCTCGATCCAGACGTGGTGCTCGCGCCTGCGCGGCGGGATCGGCGGGCGTTCGGGCGTGCCGCGGTCGCGCGCCGGCGCGCCGGCGTCGACGAGGCGCCTGAGCTCCTCGGCATCCGGCATCGCCTCGGGCAGGCAGCGCAGGTAGCGCACGCGGCAGGCGCCCAGCAGCTCGGCCTTGAAGCGGCGCTGCTCGAGCACCGCCGGGTCCTCGCTGCGCTCGAGGTCGATCGCGGCGAGCACGCGCCCGCTACCGCTGCAGATCAGGAAAGCCACGTCCAGCGGTGCCATGCGCGCCATGAAGGGGCGCGCGTGCTGCGGCTCCAGCGGGCGGCAGAAGCGGCGCAGCGGCACGCGTGCCAGCACCAGCTGGTCGGGCAGGGCCGCGCGCAGTTCGCGGTGCACGCGGCGCTCGACGGCGTCGAAGACCGGCCGGGCGGCGAACAGCCCGTCGGGTGAAGGCTCGGGTTCGGCGCCGCTGCGCCGCCGGATGAACCACAGCGCCGCCGCGCCCCCGAGCAGGGCGAAGGCGATCGAGCTGAGGATCCAGGGCAGGGCGGGCGGCATCTCGGGAGGCACCGCCGGACCGCGGCCGATGCGTGGTCGATGTTAAACCGGGGGCGTCGGCCCGCGGTCGCACCGCCCCCCCCGGCGCGCGGCATGCGACACGTTCGCGTCCCCGAGGTCGGGGAGCGTGCCGACGCTGCCCCACAGGTTCAGCCAGCGGTCGAAGCGCCGGGCGTGGCGCTTGAGGCCGTAGTCGAGGTCGGCGACCTGCTGCTCGACCATCGCTTCGACGTGCGAGGCGATGTCCTGCGGCGGCAGGTAGACGCGGGCGACCGCGTCCGGGCCGTCGAAGCCGACCTCGGCGCCGGCGTTGCGGGCGATGCGCAGCATTGCGGAGTTCTCGGCCAGCGCGTGGATCAGCAGCGTGTAGACGCCGCGGTTGCGGGCGTGCACGGTGCACAGCGCGAACAGGCGCGAGCCCCAGCCGCGCCCGCGGGCGCGCGCCGAGACCGAGACGCCGAACTCCGCTTCGGCACCGGGCCGGTCGCTGTCGCCCAGGTGGGCGAGGTGGGCGACCGCGACCAGTTCGAGGCGGCGGTTGAAGACGCCGAAGAGCTCGTCACGCTCGAAGTCCAGCCGGGCGACGTACTGCTCGATCTGGTGATCGCCCGCCGCGTAGCCGAAACGCAGGTAGCGGTCCCGGCCCTCGAGCCCCAGCAGGTGCTGCAGCACGCGCGGCCGGTGGCGGTCGGCGAGCTTGCGGATCGGCACCCACTGCTGCGCAGCGGCGTCGGGCGCAGGCCCGGGCATTTCGGAATCGGTCTTCATCGGGGCCCCCAACGACTGCTTCTGGGCACTTCCAGGGGCGATGCGGAGTCCGCCGCCCCTTGGGCTTGGGCTCGACCGGCATCAGGCCGGGTCGGCTCGGGTGCCCGCATCCTACCGGAAGACCTAGGGTTAACCCTGGACCCATCTCCCCAATTTGCCGTTCTAACCGGCGATAGTTGGCGTCGCTGAACCGTGTATACTCGCGGGCTTTCCCGATTTCGGCTGGGAAAAGCACGTCCAGGTCGGGCGCCCCCGTGGTGCCGCGGCCAGCCCCGAGAGGCCGCCCCTGACAAGCGGTGCCGAGGGGAGGCGGGAAGTTCAAGCCGATCCCACGCGTGTCGCCGTCCGGTGGCGCGCTCATTGTGAAGACCCCCTCATGAAGACCTTCAGCGCCAAGCCGGCCGAGGTGAAGCACGAGTGGTACGTGATTGACGCCACCGATAAGGTGCTCGGACGTGTCGCCAGCGAAGTGGCACTCCGTTTGCGCGGCAAGCACAAGGCCATCTACACGCCTCACGTCGACACCGGTGACTTCATCATCGTCGTCAACGCCGACAAGATCCGCGTCACCGGCACCAAGGCCACCGACAAGATCTACTACCGTCACTCGGGCTTTCCGGGCGGCATCTACGCCACCGCCTTCAAGGACATGCAGGCCAAGCACCCCGGCCGCGCGCTGGAGAAGGCCGTCAAGGGCATGCTGCCGAAGGGCCCGCTGGGCTACGCGATGATCAAGAAGCTGAAGGTGTACGCCGGTGACACGCACCCGCACACCGCCCAGCAACCCAAGCCGCTGGCGATCTGAGGACTGCGATGATCGGACAATGGAACTACGGCACCGGCCGCCGCAAGAGCTCGGTGGCCCGCGTCTTCATCAAGAAGGGCACCGGCCAGATCGTCATCAACGGCAAGCCGATCGAAGCCTACTTCGGTCGTCAGACGTCGATCATGATCGTCAAGCAGCCGCTGCTGCTGACGGCCAATGACGCGGCCTTCGACATCCAGGTCAACGTGCACGGCGGCGGTGAATCCGGCCAGGCCGGCGCGGTGCGCCACGGCATCACCCGTGCGCTGATCGACTACGACGCGGCGCTCAAGCCCGACCTGAGCCGTGCCGGCTTCGTGACGCGTGACGCGCGCGAAGTCGAGCGCAAGAAGGTCGGCCTGCACGGCGCCCGCCGTCGCAAGCAGTTCAGCAAGCGCTGATCGGGAGGGCCGGCTCGTCCGGCTCCCCTGTTGTTGCACGACGCCGCGCGGCCTCACCGGCCGGCGCGGCGTTTTGCCGTCCGCGGTGGGCGGCGAAAGACCGCGATGCCGTCGCGGTCGTCGTTTCCTGGCGCTCCGGCCTGCGATGGCGCGGCGCCACAATGTCGAAGCCGGCGGGTCGCCGGCGGCGTGCCGTCACGCCCGAACTGGAGAACTCATGAACGCGATCGCCGATCTGGCCACCCCCGCCACCGAGGAAATGCCCGCGCCGCTGATCTTCACCGACAGCGCTGCCGCCAAGGTGAAGGAGCTCGTCGACGAGGAAGGCAACCCGGACCTGAAGCTGCGCGTCTTCGTGCAGGGCGGCGGCTGCTCCGGCTTCCAGTACGGCTTCACCTTCGACGAGGAAGTCAACGAGGACGACACGCAGATGACGAAGAACGGCGTCACGCTGCTGATCGACGCGATGAGCCTGCAGTACCTCGTCGGCGCCGAGATCGACTACAAGGACGACCTCCAGGGTGCCCAGTTCGTGATCCGCAATCCGAACGCCACCACGACCTGCGGCTGCGGGTCCTCGTTCTCGGTCTGAATCCCCGCGCGGCCGTTCGGCCTGCGCTCTCTGACACGGCACGCCGGCACCCGCCCGCGTGCCGTTGTCGTTTCAGGCGGGGTAGAACGCGCCGAGCACACGCTCGCCGCGCGCGCCGGTGACGGCGACGCGGTTGCTGGCGCGCCGTTCGAGGTGGGCGCGCGCCAGCCAGGCGAAGGCGATGGCCTCGACCTGATCGGGCGGCACGCCGAGTTCGGCGCTGGACATCACCCGTGCGCCCGGCAGCAGCGCCACCAGCCGCGACATCAGATGGCCGTTGAAGGCGCCGCCGCCGCAGACCACGAGGCGTGCCGTCGCCGGCGCGTGGCGGGCCACGGCATCGGCGGCGCCACGCGCCGTCAGCTCGGCCAGTGTCGCCATCACGTCCTGTGGCGCGACGCCAACCAGCGGCATCGCCGCCAGCCAGGGCTCGTTGAACAGGTCGCGGCCGGTGCTCTTGGGCGGCAGGCGCATGAAGAACGGGTCGGTCAGCAGCGCCGCCAGCAGTGCCGTGTCGACGCGGCCGCCGGATGCCCAGGCGCCGCCGTCGTCGTAAGGCCGGCCCAGGTGGCACTGGATCCAGAGGTCGAGCAGCGCGTTGCCTGGCCCGCAGTCGAAGCCCGACACCGCACCGTCAGCCGGCAGCAGCGTCAGGTTGGCGATGCCGCCGAGATTGAGCACCGCGACGTGTTCGCCCGGCGACGCGAAGACCTCGGCATGGAAGGCCGGCACCAGCGGCGCGCCTTCGCCGCCCGCGGCGACGTCGCGGCTGCGGAAGTCGCAGACGACGTCGATGCCGCTCAGCTCGGCGAGCAGCGCGCCGTTGAGCAGCTGCAGCGTGTAGCCGGTGCCGTCGAACTCGCGTGGCCGGTGGCGCACCGTCTGGCCGTGGGCGCCGAGGGCTCGAACCGAGCTCGGCGCGATGGCTTGCGTGTCGAGCAGCGTGGCCACGGCGCCGGCGTAGGCCCGTGCCAGCGCGTTGGCGGCCAGCGCGGCGCGATGGAGTTCGTCGGCGCCGGGGCTGTTCAGCGCCAGCAGCTCGGCGCGCAGCGCCGGTGCGAAAGGCTGGTGCAGGTGGCCGAGCACACGAGGCGCCGGGCCGTCGAAGTCGACGGCGACGGCGTCGATGCCGTCGAGCGACGTGCCCGACATCAGCCCCAGCTCGATCGCCACCGTGGGCGCCCTGGCTGGTTTATTCGAAGCTCGGGCGGCCCGAGCGCGCTTCGGCGAGCTGCAGTTGCACGCGCAGGCCCTGCGCGACCTGGGCCAGGCGCGCGCGGGCGGCGGCGTCCAGCGTCACCTGCTCGGCGCTGCGGGCGATGCGCAGCGGGTCGTGCTGGGCGCCGTTGATCTTGAACTCGAAGTGCAGGTGCGGGCCGGTGGCCCAGCCGGTGGCGCCGACGGCACCGATGCGCTGGCCCTGCTCGACGCGCTGGCCCTTCTTGACGTCGATGCGGCTCAGGTGGGCGTACAGCGTGGCCTTGCCGCCGCCGTGCTGGATCTGGATGACGTTGCCGTAGCCGTTCTGGCGCCCGGCGAAGTCGACGAGGCCGTCGGCCACGGTGCGCACCGGCGTGCCGGTCGGGGCGCCGTAGTCCACGCCCTTGTGCGCGCGCCAGGTCTTCTGGATCGGGTGCAGGCGCATCGCGAAGCCGGAGGTCACGCGCGAGAACTCCATCGGGCTGGCGAGGAAGCTGCGGCGCAGGCTGCGGCCGTCGAGGTCGTAATAGCCGCCGCGGGTGCCGGGGTTGAACCAGACGGCCTGGAAGGTCTGGCCGCGGTTGATGAACTCGGCGGCCAGCACGCGGCCGACGCCTTCGTTCCAGGGCACGACCTCGCCGTCGGCGGTGACCGCCTCGTAGACGACGCTGAAGGTGTCGCCCTTGCGCAGCTCGCGGTGGAAGTCGATCTCGCCGGAGAAGATGTCGGCGATCTGGATCGCGACCGCGTCGGGCAGCATCGCGGCGTCGGTGGCGGCGAACAGCGAGCTCTGGATCGTGCCGCTGCCCAGACGCACCTGCACCGCCAGCGGCGCCGTCTCGGTGCTGCTGACGAAGCCCTTGCCGTCGCGCTTGACGGTCAGGCGGGTGAAGTGGGTGCGTGCCTGCTCGGCGTTCTCGGCCGGGTAGCGCACGACGAGTTCGTCGAGTTCACCCAGCTCGGACACGCGGGCGCGCACCATCTTGCCGCCGCGACCGCCGACGATGCGTCGCGCCGAGGGGTCGTTGCGCAGGAAGCGTGCGGCGGCCTCGTCGGTGACGCCCAGGCGCGCCAGCAGGCTCTGCGGCGTGTCGGTGCCGCGCGTGATCTCGTGGCGGTCGAGCTGGAGCGAGAGATCGGCCAGCGCTGCGGCCTGGCTGGCGATGTCCTCGGGGACGACGTCCTCGGTGACCAGCCGCTGCGGCAGCAGCGAAGCGTCGGGAGCCAGCGGCGCGATGCCGAAAGCGGTGATGCCGAAGCCGCCGAGCGCGACGACGACCGAGGCGATGATGCTGCGGCGGTGGCGTCCTGCGAACGCCTGCGCCTGGCTGATGAGGCGCTCCGGGGAGATGCTCGGTCCCAACGTGTCGATCCGGTCTCGTTGTAGGCCCCTGCTTCGGGGTCGGCGTCGTGTCGTCCTCTAGAATCTTTCGCCCAGTCCTACAACGGGCCGCGCGAGTATAGCCAAGCCCCCCACGAGCAAGGGGGCCGCCCGCATCAAAAAACCTGCCATGTCCGACTCCTCTGCCGCCCCGTTGACGCCGATCACAGACCGCGTCATGGAGGCGATGCGCATCTCCCGCCGCGGCTGTGACGAACTGCTCCCCGAAGCCGACTGGCTGAAGAAGCTGGCCCGTGCCGAGGCCACCGGAACGCCGCTGCGCATCAAGCTCGGGCTGGACCCGACGGCTCCCGACATCCACATCGGCCACACCGTCGTGCTCAACAAGATGCGCCAGCTCCAGGACCTGGGGCACACGGTGATCTTCCTGATCGGCGACTTCACGTCGATGATCGGCGACCCCTCGGGCCGCAATTCGACGCGCCCGCCGCTGACGCGCGAGCAGATCGAGGCCAACGCCCAGACCTACTACAAGCAGGCCAGCCTGGTGCTGGACCCGGCGCGCACCGAGATCCGCTACAACAGCGAGTGGAGTGACGCGCTCGGCGCTCGCGGCATGATCCAGCTGGCGGCGCGCTACACGGTGGCACGCATGATGGAGCGCGACGACTTCAAGAAGCGCTTCGAGTCGAACACGCCGATCAGCGTGCACGAGTTCCTCTACCCGCTGATGCAGGGCTACGACTCGGTGGCGCTGAAGAGCGACCTCGAACTCGGCGGCACTGACCAGAAGTTCAACCTGCTCGTCGGCCGCGCGCTGCAGGCCGAGTACGGCCAGGAGCCGCAGTGCATCCTGACGATGCCGCTGCTCGAAGGCCTGGACGGCGTCGAGAAGATGTCCAAGAGCAAGGGCAACTACGTCGGCATCACCGAGCCGGCGAACGCCATGTTCGCCAAGATCCTGTCGATCAGCGACGAGCTGATGTGGCGCTGGTACACGCTGCTGTCCTTCCGCAGCGAGGACGAGATCGCGGCGCTCAAGCGCGAGGTCGAGGGCGGGCGCAACCCGAAGGACGCGAAGGTAATGCTCGCCAAGGAGATCACGACGCGCTTCCACAGCGCCGCCGCGGCCGAGGCCGCGCACGAGGACTTCCAGCGCCGCGCCGCCGGCGGCGTGCCCGACGAGATCCCCGAGTGCTCGCTGTCCGGCGCGCCGCTGGGCATCGCCGCGCTGCTGAAGCAGGCCGGCCTGGTGCCGTCGACCAGCGAGGCGATGCGCATGGTCGAACAGGGCGGCGTGCGTGTCGACGGCGGTGTCGTCTCCGACAAGGCGCTGAAGCTGGCGGCCGGCACCTACGTCGTGCAGGTCGGCAAGCGCAAGTTCGCGCGCGTGACGCTGGGCGCCTGAGCGCCCCGCCCGCCGCGTCCGCTGCGTCCGCCCCGCGATGCAGGTCAGCAGCTACCTGAAGATCTCGGTCGCGGTCGCCATCGCGACGATCGCGCTGAAGACCGGCGCCTGGTGGGTCAGCGGCAGCGTCAGCCTGCTGTCCGACGCGATGGAGTCGCTGGTCAACCTGGCCGGCGCCACCTTCGCGCTGGCGATGGTGACGATCGCCGCGCGCCCGGCCGACGAGGAGCATCCCTACGGCCACCACAAGGCCGAGTACTTCTCCAGCGGCTTCGAGGGCGTGCTGATCTTCGTCGCCGCGCTGGCCATCGTCTGGGCCGCGGTCGAGCGCCTGCTGAACCCGCAGCCGCTGGAGCAGCTGGGCTTCGGCCTGGCGCTGTCGGTGATCAGCTCGGTGCTCAACGGCGCGCTCGCCTGGTCGATGCTGCGCAAGGCGCGCGCCGTCGGCTCGATGGCGCTCGAAGGCGATGCCCGCCACCTGTTCACCGACGTCTGGACCTCGGCCGGCGTCGTCGGCGGGCTGGTGCTGGTGCACTTCAGCGGCTGGCTGTGGCTGGACCCGGTGCTCGCGATCCTGGTGGCGCTGAACATCCTGCGCGAGGGCGCCTCGCTGATCTGGCGCTCGGCCAGCGGCCTGATGGACCAGGCGCTGGAGCCCGAGGTCATCGCCAAGGTCGACGCCGCGCTGGCGGCGTTCGCCGGGCAGCCGATCCGCTTCGATCACGTGGTCACGCGCCGTGCCGGGCAGCGGCGTTTCGTCGACCTGCACCTGCACGTGCCCGGCGGCTGGACGCTGTCCCATGCCGCCCAGGTGCGCACCGAGGTCGAGGCGGCGCTGATGGCCGCGGTGCCCGGGCTGCGCGCGAGCATTCAGTTGCTGCCCGTCGACGCCGAGGCGATCGCGCTGCCGGGCGAGGAGGACCCGAACCCATGATGGCGCTGATCCAGCGCGCCGCTGGCGCGCGTGTCGAGGTCGAAGGCCGTGTCGTCGGCCAGATCGCGCAGGGCCTGCTGGTGCTGGTCTGCGCCGAGCCGTCGGACACGCCGGCGCAGGCCGCCAGGCTGGTCGACAAGCTGTTGAAGCTGCGCATCTTCAGCGACGAGGCCGGACGCATGAACCGCAGCGTGCAGGACGTCGGCGGCGGGCTGCTGATCGTCTCGCAGTTCACGCTGGCGGCCGACACCTCGGGCGGCAACCGCCCGAGCTTCACCGGCGCCGCGCCGGCCGAACTCGGCCGTGCGCTCTACGAGGATGTGCTGCGCCTGGCGCGCGAGCGCCATCCGACGGTGGCTGCCGGGGTCTTCGGCGCCGACATGCAGGTGCATCTCGTCAACGACGGGCCGGTGACGATCCCGATGCGGATCGCCTGACCTCGTTGGCGTCCGGCTGAGGACGATGGAAAGACGGGGTCAGGTCTCGTGAGACCTGACCCCGGGCTGCCAGAACGTCGCGCGAGGGAAAGACGGGGTCAGGTCTTGCGAGACCTGACCCCGGGCTGCCTCCGGGCTGCTCCTGACTGCAGCGTGTGACCGTGCGCGGGCACGTTCACACGTCCTCAGCCCTCGCGCGTGAAATCGCGCTCGGGCCTTCGCCTGGCGTGCAACGCCTTCCGGCGTCGCACGTCCGGGCTCAGTCAGCCTTGCAGGCCGCGTCCTCGCAGAGCTCGGACCCTGACTGCAGCGTGTGACCGTGAGCAGGCACGGTCACACGTCCTCAGTCAGCGTACTGTCCGGCGGCCTTGATGATCGGGCCCCACTTGTTGATCTCGGCCTCGACGAACTTCTTGTGTTCGGCCGGGCCGACGCGGCTGTCGGTGACGACGACCGCACCCAGCGCTTCCTCGCGCTTGATGAAGTCGGCGTCCTTCAGCGCCTTGCGCAGCGCGGCGTTCAGCGTGTCGAGCACCGGCTTGGGCGTGCCGCGCGGCGCGTAGACACCGTGCCAGATCGTCACGTTGAAGCCCTTGACGCCCGACTCGTCCAGCGTCGGCAGCTTGGCCAGCGCCGGCGCCGTCAGGCGCTTGGTCGTCGTCACGGCGTAGGCCTTGACCTTGCCGCTCTCGATCTGGCCGGTGGTGTTCGTCGTCTGGTCGCACATGATGTCGACTTGGCCGCCGAGCAGGTCGGTCATCGCCGGTGCGGTGCCCTTGTACGGCACGGTCGTCATGTCGATGGCCAGGCTCTGCTGGAACAGCACGCCGCACAGGTGCGAGGCGGCGCCGAGGCCGGCGTTGGCGAGGTTGATGCGGCCCTTGTTCGCCTCGAGCCACTTGCGCAGCTCGGCGAAGTTGTTGGCCGGCAGGTCCGGGCGGCCGATCACCGTCATCGGCACCTCGTTGATGAGGCCGACGTACTCGAAGTCGTCCAGCGTCTTGTACGGCAGGTTGCGGTACAGCGCCGGCGAGGTCGCCATGCCGATGTGGTGCACCAGCAGCGTGTAGCCGTCCGGCGTCGCCTTGGCGACCTTGGCCGCGCCCAGCGTGCCGCCGGCACCCCCGACGTTCTCGATGACGATGGTCGTGTTGTTCAGCTGCTTGCGCAGCGCTTCGGCCAGGTCGCGCGCGACCTTGTCGGTGGGGCCGCCGGCTGCGAACGGCACGACGACGGTGATCGGCTTCTCGGGATAGGCGGCCGATGCGGTGGCGGCAACCAGGGTGGCGGCCAGGGCCAGCAGCGTCTTCTTCAAGATGTCTGTCTCCTTCAGTGGTGGTCAAGGTCCGGGATGCGCGAATCCTAGGGCGCGCAAACGGCCCGCCACGTCGGGAAATACGTAGCGGCAAACCCGCGCCCGCGCTGCACTTGACGCCTGTCAGCAGCATCGGGCCGCCGCGCCGGCCGAGAGCGTGACGGATGGCCGCTCTGCCGCCGTTCGTCGCGGCGCGGACCGGGCGGGCACCGCAGAATCCTGCGGGTTTTCACCCATGACGACACCTTGCCGCCGATGAACCTCCCGCTCACGCGTCGTTCCCTGCTCGCTGCCGCCGCCTCGCTGGCCCTGCCTCCGGCCTTCGCGCAGCCGGCGCGGCCGCTGCGTTTCGTCATCGGCTTCCCGTCCGGCGGCTCCAGCGACGCGATGGGCCGTGCGCTGGCCGAGCGCCTGGCCCCGGCGCTGGGCCTGCCGCTGGTCGTCGAGAACCGCCCGGGGGCCGGGGGAACCACCGCCGCAGCCGCGGTCGCCAAGGCCGAGCCCGACGGCTCGACGCTGATGCTGGCCTCCTCGCACCACCTCGTCGCGCAGTACGTGCAGACCGGGCTGGGCTACGACTTCGCCACCGCTTTCGAGCCCGTCGCCGCGATGGCCGCGGTGCCCTCGGTGCTGGTGGTCGCGGCGCGCTCGCGCGTCGGCTCGGTGCGCGAGCTGATTTCGGCCGCCGCCGCGGGGCCGGACCGGCTGCGCTACGGTTCGGTCGGCGCCGGCTCGACCCAGCAGGCCACGGCCGAGCTGTTCCGCATCCGCGCCGGCATCAAGCTCGATGGCGTCGCGTTCCCCGGCGGCAACGCGATGATGGCCGGGCTGGCCAACGGCGACATCGAGCTCGCGTTCGAGACCATCCCGTCGGCGCTGGCCCAGATCCGCGCCGGCAAGGTGAGGGCGCTGGCGGTGTCGACGGCCAAACGCTCTTTCGCGCTGCCCGACGTGCCGACGCTGGCCGAGGCCGGGCTGTCGAACTTCGACGCCCCGGTCTGGTACGGCGCGGTTGCCCCCGCCGGCACGCCGCGCGCGACCGTCGAGCGCCTGAACGCTACCGTCAACCGCCTGCTCGACAGCGGCGAGTTCAAGGCCCAGCTGCTGCAGATGGGCGCCACGCCGGTGACGATGACGCCGATCGAGTGGGCCGGCGCGATCCGCCTGGACCTCAAGCGCTGGGAGCGCCTGGCGCGCCAGGCCAAGCTGGTGGCCTGAGGCCCGGCCTCAGCCGACGCGGCGCAGGTCGTCGATGACCTTGCCGTCGTTGGGCAGCTGGCCCGGGTCGCAGAGCTCGACCTCGGCGCGCAGCTTGGTCACGTCGCGCACCGTCTGCGCGATCGACGCCGCCAGGCCCTCGGGCCGGCGCGTGCACTCGACCATCAGCGTCATGCGGTCGTCGGCCATCTCGCCTTCGACGACCAGGCGCGCGCGGCCCAGCTCCGGATGCCGGCGCAGCACCTCGGCGACCTGCGCCGGGTGCACGAACATGCCGCGCACCTTGGCCGTCTGGTCGGCGCGGCCGAGCCAGCCGCGCATGCGTGCGTTGCTGCGGCCGGTCGGGCAGGCGCCCGGCAGGATCGCCGACAGGTCGCCGGTGCCGAAACGGATCAGCGGGTAGTCCGGGTTCAGCACCGTGACGACGACCTCGCCGACCTCGCCGTCGGGCAGCGGCTCGCCGGTGCCGGGGCGCACGATCTCGACGATCACCGACTCGTCGAGCACCAGGCCTTCGCGCGCTTCGGTCTCGTAGGCGACGAGGCCCAGGTCGGCCGTCGCGTAACTCTGGTAGGCCTCGATGCCGCGGGCGCGGAAGGCGTCGCGCAGCGCCGGCGGGAAGGCCTCGCCGCTGACTGCGGCCTTGCGCAGCGCCGGCAGGCGCAGGCCGGCGATGTCGGCCTTCTCCAGCAGGATGCGCAGAAAGCTGGGCGTGCCGGCGTAGGCGTCGGCGCGCAGCTCGGCCAGCGCCTGCAGCTGCAGCTCGGTGTTGCCGACGCCACCGGGGAAGACCGCGCAGCCCAGCGCCAGCGCGCCGCCTTCCATCATCGAGCCGGCCGGCGTCAGGTGGTAGCTGAAGCTGTTGTGCACCAGGTCGCCGGCCGTGAAGCCGGCGGCGCGCAGCGCACGCCCGAAGCGCCAGTAGTCGGCGGCCGCACCCTCGGGCTCGTAGATCGGCCCCGGCGACTGGAAGACACGGCGGGCGACACGCACCGCGCCGATGCCGCGCCAGCCGATCGCCGCGAAGCCACCGAAGGGGTCGCCGCCGGCGGCACGTTCGGCAGCCTGGCGTTCGAGCAGCTCGTGCTTGCGCGTCACCGGCAGCGCGGCCAGCGCGGCACGGCTGGTCACCGCGGCCGGCTCGACGCCCTGCAGCCGCGCCGCGAAGGCCGGCGTGCACAGCGCCGCGGCCACCTGGGCCGGCAGTGCCGCCATCAGCGCCGCCTCGCGTTCGGCGGGGTCGCGGGTCTCCAGCGGGTCCAGGGCGGTGTCGCTCATCGTCGAGGGCTCCTAGTCATCGCGGTCGCTCCAGGCGGCGAGCCGCTTCTTCAGGTCGGCAACGAAGTCGCGCACGTCGGCCCCCGAGCGCAGCGTCTTCGACTGCCATTCCGGGCTGCTGCGCGACGGCCGCTTCACCGTCTGCGCCTTCAGCGCCGTGTCGTCCAGATCCACCCGCGCGATCGCGCAGCCGCGGCGCTCGAACACCCCGGCCCGCTCCGCCAGCCCCAGCTCGCGCAGGTCGCGCCGCAGCCGCTGCAGCGCCTCGGCCGGGTTGAAAGCCGGCGGGGCGAACCCCAGGAAATCGTCGTCGTTCATGGCGGATCTCGATGCGGTCGAAGAACCGCCATTCTTCATCCTCGCGGTCAGCGGGCCTGCGAGGCCAGCACGGCACTCGCCATCAAGCCCTCGCCGCGGATCCGGCTCCGCCGGTCCGCCGGCGAGCGGCCCCCTCGGGGGGTAGCGAGCGATAGCGAGCTTGGGGGCTCAACTCAACCACCGCTTGCGCCGCTTGTAGCTCTTCGCATCGCGGAAGCTCTTGCGATCGCCGCCGCCCATGCCGAGGTAGAACTCCTTGACGTCCTCGTTCTCGCGCAGCGCCTCGGCGCTGCCGTCCATCACGACGCGGCCGTTCTCGAGGATGTAGCCGTAGTCGGCGTACTTCAGCGCGATGCTGGTGTTCTGTTCGGCGAGCAGGAAGGTCACGCCTTCGCGCGTGTTCAGGTCCTTCACGATCTCGAACACCTCCTCGACGATCTGCGGCGCCAGGCCCATCGACGGTTCGTCGAGCAGCACCATCTTCGGGTTGGCCATCAGCGCGCGGCCGATGGCGCACATCTGCTGCTCGCCGCCCGAGGTGTAGGCCGCCTGGCTGGTGCGGCGCGTCTTCAGGCGGGGAAAGTAGGTGTAGACCTTGTCCAGCGTCTCGGCGACCGCGGCGCGCCCGTCGCGGCGCGTGTAGGCGCCGGTCATCAGGTTCTCCTCGATCGTCAGGTGGGCGAAGCAGTGCCGGCCTTCCATCACCTGCACGACCCCACGCTCGACCATCTGCGCCGTCGACAGCTTCTCGATGCGCTCGCCACGCAGCTCGATCGCCCCCTTGGTCACCTCGCCACGTTCCCCGGCCAGCAGGTTGCTCACCGCACGCAGCGTGGTCGTCTTGCCCGCCCCGTTGCCCCCCAGCAGCGCCACCACGCCACCTTCCGGCACGCGCAGCGACACCCCCTTCAGCACCAGGATCACGTGGTTGTAGATGACCTCGATGCCGTTGACGTTCAGCAGCACATTGCTCATCGCCGTCCTTCAACAGTTGTTGCCGCGCGCTACAGGGGCCGCGCGAAGCGCGCCCCGCCCTTCAAGCACACGCCGTGGACCGGCTCCGCCGGTCCACTGGCGTGGCCCCCCTGGGGGGGAGCGGCGAAGCCGCTACGGGGGGGTCAACTCTGACAATCGGCAGGCGAGCGCCGCGTCAGCTTCTTCTCGCCCGCATACCGGTCCGCCGCGCTCTTGATCATCGGCTTCAGGATCTGCTCGTCGGCCTGGTACCAGTCGGAGCTGAAGCCCCACTTGGCGCCGTCCCAGGTCTGCACACGCGCCCAGGTCGAGCCCTGGTGGTCCATGCACGAGGTGCTGATCGGGCGGATCACGCCGGTCAGGCCGAGCTGGGCGAGCTTCTTGTCGTCCAGCGCCAGGTTCTCCAGGCCCCAGCGCACCTGCTCGCCGGTCATCACCTTGCCCTTGCCGAAACGCTCCTGCGCGCGGCGCACGGCCTCGACGCCCAGCGCCTGGATGATCACGCCGCGCGTGTACAGCACCGAGCCGACCTCGTCCTTCGGCCCCGTGCCCTGGCCCTTGGCATGCACGTGCTTGAGGATGTCCTGGATGACCTGCGGCGTCGTGCCCGAGGTGTTCAGCGCCAGCGCGTTGTAGCCCTTGGCGCCCATGCCGACGTCCTTGACGTCGGGTTCGGCGCCGGCCCACCAGACGCCGTACATCTTCTCGCGCGGGTAGCCGGTGGCCTGGGCCTCCTTCAGCGCGGTGGAGTTCATCACGCCCCAGCCCCACAGCAGCACGTAGTCGGGGCGCTGCTGGCGCACCTGCAGCCAGGCCGACTTCTGCTCGACACCCGGTGCCGTGACCGGGATCTTCACCAGATCGAAGCCGTGCATCTGCTGGCGCTCGTCGAGCAGCGGGATCGGCTCCTTGCCGAAGGGGCTGTCGTGGTAGACGAGCGCGATCTTCTTGCCCTTGAGCTTGTCGAACCCGCCTTCCTTCTTCGCCAGGTGCTGGATCAGGATGTCGGCGGCCGTCCAGTAGCTGCCCATCAGCGGGAAGTTCCACTTGAAGACACCGCCGTCGGCCGAGGCCGACAGGCCGTAGCCCAGCGTCAGCAGCGGCACCTTGTCGGCCGGCGCCTTGTCGGTCAGCGCGAAGGTGATGCCGGTGGCCTGCGGGTCGAACAGCGTCGCGCCCTTGCCCTTCAGGCGTTCGTAGCACTCGACGCCCTTGTCGGTGGCGTAGCCGGTCTCGCACTCCTCGAAGCTCAGCTTGACGCCGTTCACGCCGCCGTCGCGTGCGTTGATCATCTTCAGGTAGTCCTGCTTGCCGTTGGCCCACGGCGTGCCGTTCGGCGCGTACGGGCCGGTGCGGTAGACCAGCAGCGGGAAGAACTGCTCCTTGGCCTGGGCGAACGAGGCTCCGGTGGCGGACAGCAGGGCGGTCGCGGCCAGCGCGTAAGTGGCGAGCTTCAGCTTCATCGGTCGTTGTCTCCGTGGTGTTCTGGTGCGGGGGAACGGGAAGCGGGACTTCAGTGGGGGAATGGCCAGAGGCGCAGCTTTTCCTTGGCCGTGGACCAAAGCCGCGCGATCCCGTGCGGCTCGACGATCAGGAAGAAGACGATCAGCGCGCCGAAGATCATGAAGGTCAGGTGCGCGGCGAGCGCCGTGTCGATGGGGATGCCGAACCAGTACGGCAGGCTGTCGAGCACGATCGGCAGCACGACGATGAACGCGGCGCCGAAGAAGCTGCCCATGATCGAACCGAGGCCGCCGATGATGATCATGAACAGCAGGTCGAACGAGCGGTTGACGCCGAAGGCCGCCGGCTCCCAGGAGCCCAGGTGCACGAAGCCCCACAGCGCGCCGGCGACGCCGACGATGAACGAGCTGACCGCGAAGGCGCTCAGCTTGGCGTAGACCGGGCGGATGCCGATCACCGCCGCGGCGACGTCCATGTCGCGGATCGCCATCCACTCGCGGCCGATGTGGCCGCGCACCAGGTTCTTGGCCAGCGTCGCGAAGACGAGCACGAAGGCCAGGCAGAACATGTACTTCTGCACCGGCGACTCGATCGGGATGCCCAGGAACTGCAGCTCGGCGACGCTGACCGAGCCCGAGGTCGAGCCGTTGGTCACGAACTTCAGCCGCAGCGCCGCCCAGTCGACGAAGAACTGCGCCGCCAGCGTCGCCACCGCCAGGTACAGCCCCTTGATGCGCAGCGAGGGCAGGCCGAAGAGCACGCCGACGGCGGTCGAGCACAGGCCGCCGAGCAGGATCGAGGCGACGACCGGCATGCCGTCGATACGCACCTGGAAGTTGTAGGCCGCGTAGGCGCCCACCGCCATGAAGGCGCCTGTGCCCAGCGAGATCTGGCCGCAGTAGCCGACGAGGATGTTCAGGCCCAGCGCGGCCAGCGACAGGATCAGGAACGGGATCAGGATCGCGCGGAACAGGTACTCCGGCGCCACCAGCGGCACGACGACGATCGCCAGCGCCAGCAGCAGCGCGATCGCGACGCGGTCCTGGCGGATCGGGAAGACCTGCAGGTCGGCGCGGTACGAAGTCTTGAACTGGCCGTTTTCGCGGTAGAGCATCGTTCGGCTCCGTTCAGACGCGGTCGATGATCTTTTCCCCGAACAGCCCCTGCGGCCGCACGAAGAGGAAGACCAGCGCCAGCACGTAGGCGAACCAGATCTCGATGCCGCCGCCGAGCATCGGCCCGACGTAGACCTCGGACAGCTTCTCGCCGACACCGATCAAGAGGCCGCCGACGATGGCGCCCGGCACCGAGGTCAGGCCGCCGAGGATGACCACCGGCAGCGCCTTCAGCGCCACCAGCGACAGCGAGAACTGCACGCCCAGCTTGCTGCCCCAGATGATCCCGGCGACCAGCGCGACGAAGCCGGCGACGCTCCAGACGATGACCCAGATGCGGTTCAGCGGGATGCCGATCGACTGCGCCGCCTGGTGGTCGTCGGCCACGGCGCGCAGCGCACGCCCGGTGGCCGTCTTCTGGAAGAACAGGCTCAGCGCGGCCACCAGCGCGGCGGCGATCAGCGCCGCGTACAGGTCTTCCTTGTTGACGAGGATGCCGCCCTCGAAGGTGCTCTCCAGCAGGAACACCGGGTCCTTGGGCAGGCCGACGTCGATCGGATAGATGTCGTTGCCGAAGATCGTCTGGCCCAGTCCTTCGAGGAAGTAGGCGATGCCCAGCGTGGCCATCAGCAGCGTCACGCCTTCCTGGTTGACCAGCTTGCCCAGCACCAGGCGCTCGATGGCCCAGGCGACGACGATCATCACCGCCATCGCCGCGACGATGGCCAGCAGGTTGGCCAGCAGCTGGCTCTCGAAGCCGAACCAGGCCGGGAACCAGGCCGAGAAGCGCGCCATCGCCAGCGCCGCGAACAGCACCATCGCGCCCTGGGCGAAGTTGAAGACGCCGCTGGCCTTGAAGATCAGCACGAAGCCGAGCGCGACCAGCGCGTACAGCATGCCGGTCATCAGGCCGCCGATCAGGGTTTCGAGGAAGAAGGCCATGTCAGGGTGCGCCGCCGTAGGCTCCCTCTCCCGCGAAGCGGGAGAGGGCGGGGGGTGAGGGGAGACGCGTGCCACGAGCCCTCACCCCAGCCCTCTCCCGCGGGCGGGAGAGGGGGGCAGGCCGGCGGTGCGCGTCGCGGGTCATCACTCGGAAGAAGCTCAGTGAGACGTGCCCAGATACGCCGCGATGACGTCGGGATTGCTGCGCACCTCGTCGGGCGTGCCGTCGCCGATCTTCTTGCCGTAGTCGAGCACGACGACGCGGTCGCTGATGTCCATCACGACGCCCATGTCGTGCTCGATCAGCACGATGGTCGTGCCGTACTCGTCGTTGACGTCGAGGATGAAGCGGCTCATGTCCTGCTTCTCCTCGACGTTCATGCCGGCCATCGGCTCGTCCAGCAGCAGCACCTGCGGCTCCATCGCCAGCGCGCGGCCGAGGTCGACGCGCTTCTGCAGGCCGTAGGGCAGGCGCCCGACCGGCGTCTTGCGCCAGGCCTGGATCTCGAGGAAGTCGATGATCTTCTCGACGAACTCGCGGTGCTCGCACTCCTCGCGCTCGGCCGCGCCCCAGCGGAGGGCCTGCTGGAAGAGGTTGGTCTTCATCTTCAGGTTGCGGCCCGACATGATGTTGTCGAGCACGCTCATGCCCTTGAACAGCGCCAGGTTCTGGAAGGTGCGCGCGATGCCCATCTCGGCGACCTGGCGGCTGTTCATGTGCGCGAAGGTCTTGCCGCGAAAGCTGATCGAGCCCTCCTGCGGCGAGTAGACGCCGTTGATGCAGTTCAGCATCGAACTCTTGCCGGCGCCGTTGGGACCGATGATCGAGCGCACCTCGTGCTCGCGCACGTCGAAGCTGATGTCGGTCAGCGCCTTGACGCCGCCGAAACGCAGCGAGATGTTGCGCACGTCGAGGATCACCTCGCCGCTGCGGCGGCCGGTGGCAGTTGCCGGTTCTGACGACGTCTTGTTCGCGGGTTGTTCGAGCACGGCGGATTCGTCTGTGGCAATCATGCGAAACACCTTTCGATGGCAGCCCGTCGATCAAGCTGACGCCGCGGAACGGGCTTTGCCCGGCCGCTGGCGTCGCCCCCTTGAGGGGGAGCGCCGAAGGCGCTACGGGGGTGGGTCATCACGCCGCCTTTCGCTGCGCGGGGAAGACCTTGCTGTCGAGGATCGCCAGCGTCGCCGAGACGCTGCCGCTGCGGCCGTCCTCGAACTTCACCGCGGTCTCGATGAACTGCTCGCTGCGGCCCTCGTAGAGCGCGTCGACCAGCACCGCGTACTTCTCGGCGATGAAGCCGCGCCTCACCTTGCGCGTGCGCGTCAGCTCGCCGTCGTCGGCGTCGAGCTCCTTGTGCAGCACGAGGAAACGGTGGATCTGGCTGCCGGCCAGCCGCTCGTCGCCCGCCAGGTCGGCGTTGACCTGCTCGACGCATTCGCGCACCAGCTCCAGCACCGGCGGCTTGGCCGCCAGGTCGGTGTAGCCGGCATAGGGCAGGTTGCGCCGCTCGGCCCAGTTGCCCACCGCCTCGAAGTCGATGTTGACGAAGGCGCAGACCTTCTCGCGGCCGTCGCCGAAGGCCACCGCCTCCTTGATGAAGGGGAAGAACTTCAGCTTGTTCTCGACGTACTTGGGCGCGAACATCGCGCCGTCGTTGGCGCCGCCAGCCAGCCGGCCGACGTCCTTGGCGCGGTCGATGATCTTCAGGTGCCCGTGGGCGTCGAGGAAGCCGGCGTCGCCGGTGTGGTACCAGCCGTCGGCGGTCAGCACCTCGGCGGTGGCCGCCGGGTTCTTGTAGTACTCCTTCAGCAGCCCCGGGCTCTTCACGAGGATCTCGCCGTTGTCGGCGACACGGATCTCGACGCCGGCGATCGGCACGCCCACCGTGTCGGCACGCACCTCGTGGTCGGGCTGCAGGCAGACGAAGACCGCGGTCTCGGTCGAGCCGTAGAGCTGCTTCAGGTTGATGCCGATCGAGCGGTAGAAGGTGAAGAGGTCCGGCCCGATCGCCTCGCCGGCGGTGTAGGCCACGCGCACGCGCGACAAGCCCAGCGTGTTGCGCAGCGGGCCGTAGACGAAGAGCTGGCCCAGTGCGTAGGCGATGCGGTCGCCCAGGCCGATCGCCTTGCCGTCCATCAGTTGCGGGCCGACACGCCGCGCCACCGCCATCGCGCGCCGGTACATCCAGCGCTTGAGTGCCGAGGCGTCCTCCATGCGGATCGTGACGCTGGTCAGCAAAGCCTCGAAGACACGCGGCGGCGCGAAGTAGTAGGTCGGGCCGATCTCCTTCAGGTCGATCGTCACCGTGGCCTGCGACTCCGGGCAGTTGACGACGTAGCCGCAGGCCAGCCACTGGGCGTAGCTGAAGATGTTCTGGCCGATCCAGGCCGGCGGCAGGTAGGCCAGCACTTCCTCGTGTTCGGTCAGGCGGTCGAAGTCGCGGCCGGCCGAGGCGCGGTCGAGCAGCGAGCGGTGGGTGTGCACCACGCCCTTCGGGTTGCCGGTCGTGCCCGAGGTGAAGAACATCGCCGCGACGTCTTCCGGCGTGCCGGCCTCGACCGCGGCGTCGAAGGCGCCGGGGTGCGCGGCGTCGTGCGCGCGGCCGGCCTCGATCAGCGCATCCAGCGACTCCAGGCCCGGCTCGGCGTACTTGCGCAGGCCGCGCGGGTCGTCGTACCAGAGGCGCTCCAGCCGCGGGCAGGTCTCGCGCAGCTCGAGCAGCTTGTCGACCTGCTCCTGGTCCTCGACGACGGCGCAGCGCACGTCGGCGTTGGTGATCGGAAAGGCGTACTCCGGCGAGGCCGCGTCCTGGTACAGCGGCACCGGCACCGCGCCGATGGACTGCAGCGCCAGCATCGACGCATACAGCCGGGGCCGGTTCTCGCCGACGACGACGACGTGCTCGTCGCGCGCGATGCCGGCCGCCGCGAAGCCGCCGGCCAGCGCACGCACCAGCGTCAGCAGCTCGCTCCACGACAGCGTCTGCCAGATGCCGTAGACCTTCTCGCGCAGCGCAGGGGCCTGCGGGCGGCGCTTCGCATGCTCCTGCAACAGACGCGGGAAAGTCGTCGGCATGGCGGCTCCAGAGGGCGGCGGGCCGGGGCCGAGGGTGGCCGGCTCCGTTCGAGACGATCGTACGAACGGCTTTGACGTCGAGTTGTCGTTCTGACGACAATCTTCGGGAACGTCCCACCGGGTCTTTCCCGCAGCCGCGCCATGACGTCGACCACGCCCTCGCCGGGTTCCGCCGCGCTCGCGTCACGCTCGCGTGCCGCCACCGCCGAAGAACTCGCCGGCATCCCCTGGCTGGGCCGTCTCGACGCCGTCGAGCGCGAGCGTGTGCTCGCCGACCTGCGTGTCGTGCAGGTCGAGGCCGGCGAGCACGTCTGCCGCATCGGCCGGCCGGTGAGCTACTGGTTCGGGCTCATCGACGGGCTGCTGAAGATGAGCAACGACTCGGCGCTGGGCATGCCGATCACCTTCACCGGCGTGCCGCCCGGCGGCTGGTTCGGCGAAGGCACGGTGCTCAAGCGCGAGCCCTACCGCTACAACATCGAGGCGCTGCGGCGCAGCCACGTCGCCGGCATCGGCGCCGACACCTTCCACTGGCTGCTGGACCGCAGCATCGGCTTCAACCGTTTCGTGATGCTGCAGTTGAACGAACGCCTGGGACAGTTCATCGGCGCACGCGAGATCGACCGCCTGACCGACCCCGACGAACGGGTCGCACGCAGCCTGGCCTCGCTGTTCCACCCGACGCTGTACCCCGGCGTCGGCGAGGTGCTGCACATCACGCAGCAGGAGCTGGGCTATCTCGTCGGCCTGTCGCGCCAGCGGGTGAACGAGGCGCTGCACGCGCTGCAGTCGCGCGGGCTGATCCGCGTCGAGTACGGCGGCGTGCGCGTGCTGGCGCTCGACGGGCTGCGCGGCTTTCGCGCCGGCGGCTGAGCGCCAACCCCCGCTGGCCGTGGTGGCGTCGCGCCGCGGGCCTACACTCGCCGGCTTCGTCCTAGCCTGTCCCTGCAGAAGATGATCAGAGCCTGGTTGAGCGCCGCAGCCCTCGTGCTGTCGGCATCCTTCGTGCACGCCGCGCCGCCGCCCAAGGCCGCGCTTCCCGCCGGCGTCGTCGCCGTCACCACCGTCGAGGGCATCGCCGAGTACCGGCTGCCCAACGGCCTGCAGATCCTGCTGGTGCCCGACGAGTCCAAGCCGACGACGACGGTCAACGTCACCTACCGCGTCGGCTCGCGCCACGAGAGCTACGGCGAGACCGGCATGGCGCACCTGCTGGAACACCTGCTGTTCAAGGGCACGCCGACGACGCGCAACGTGATGGCCGAGTTCAGCCGCCGCGGCCTGCGCGCCAACGGCACGACCTGGTTCGACCGCACCAACTACTTCGCCAGCTTCGCCGCCAGCGACGACAACCTGCGCTGGTACCTGTCCTGGCAGGCCGACGCGATGGTCAACAGCCTGATCGCGCGCCGCGACCTGGACAGCGAGATGACCGTCGTGCGCAACGAGATGGAGATGGGCGAGAACAGCCCCAGCGGCGCGCTCTTCCAGAAGACGATGGCCGTCATGTACGACTGGCACGCCTACGGCAAGGACACGATCGGCGCCCGCGCCGACGTCGAGAACGTCGACATCCCGCGCCTGCAGGCCTTCTACCGCCGCTACTACCAGCCCGACAACGCGACGCTGATCGTCACCGGCCGCTTCGACGTCGCGAAGACGCTGGGCTGGATCACGCAGAGCTTCGGCAAGATCCCGCGGCCCAAGCGTGTGCTCGAGCCGACCTACACGCTGGACCCGGCGCAGGACGGCGAACGCACCGTGACGCTGCGCCGCACCGGCGGCGCGCCGATGGTCTTCACCGGCTTTCACGTCGCCCCGGGCGCCAGCGCCGACTTCGCCGCCGCGTCGCTGCTGGCCGGCATCCTCGGCGACGCGCCGGCCGGCCGGCTGCACAAGCGCCTCGTCGAGGGCAAGCTGGCGGCGTCGAGCTTCGGCGTCGCCTTCGGTCTGGCCGAACCCGGCGTGCTGTTCACCGGCATCGAGCTGGCCCCGGGCCAGGACGTCGAGGCCGCGCGGGCGGCGATGCTGGCGACGCTGGACGGCGTGGCCGCCGAGCCGATCACGGCCGAGGAGCTCGAGCGCGCCCGCGTGAAGTGGCTCAACGGCTGGGAGAAGGGCTTCAGCGATCCGCAGGCCGTCGGCATCGAGCTGTCCGAGGCGATCTCGCGCGGCGACTGGCGGCTGTTCTTCGTCGAGCGCGACCAGGTCGAGAAGCTGACGGTCGAGGACCTGAATCGCGTCGCGCGCCAGGTGCTGCTGCGCGACAACCGCACCGTCGGCACCTATCTGCCGACCGAGAACCCGCAGCGCGCGCCGACGCCGGCGCGGGTCGACGTCGCGGCGCTGGTCAAGGACTACCGCGGCCGCGCCCAGCTCGCGCAGGCCGAGAGCTTCGAGGCCACGCCGGCCAACCTCGACCGGCGCACCCAGGTCTCGGCGCTGCAGAGCGGGCTGAAGGTCGCGCTGCTGCCCAAGAGCACGCGCGGCGGCGCGGTGCAGGCGCGGCTGCGGCTGCACTTCGGCACCGGCAAGGCGCTCGAAGGCCAGGAGACCGTCGCCAGCGTCGTCGCCGAGATGCTCGACAAGGGCGGCGCCGGGATGACGCGCCAGCAGATCGCCGACCGCTTCGACGCGCTGCGCGCCCAGGTCGGCTTCAACGCCAACGGCCAGGACCTGGACGTCGCGATCGTCACCGTGCGCGAGCACCTGCCGGCGGCCGTCGCGCTGGTCGGCCGGCTGCTGCGCGAGCCGGCCTTCCCGGCCGACGCGCTCGACGAGGTCAAGCGCCAGTGGGCGACGGCGATCGAGAACCAGAAGCAGGAGCCCGCGGCGCTGATCGCCAACGCGCTGGCGCGCCACGGCAACCCGTACCCGCGCGGTGACCTGCGCTACGCACCGAGCTTCGAGGAGATGGCCGACGACGTCGCCAAGGTCGATGCCGCGCAGCTGGCGGCTTTCCACCGCCGCTTCTACAGCGCGGCGGCGGGCGAGTTCAGCGCCGTCGGCGACTTCGACGCCGAGGCCGTGCAGCGTGCGCTGGTCGTCGCCTTCGCCGACTGGCGGGCACCGGCCGACGGCGCGCAGGCCTACGAGCGCCTGCCGCAGCCGCGGGTCGAGGTCGCGCCGGCGGCCTTCAAGCTGCAGACGCCGGACAAGCAGAACGCCAACCTGCGCACCGCGCTGGCGCTGCCGGTGTCCGACCGCGACGCCGACTACCCGGCGCTGCTGATGGCCAACTACCTGTTCGGCGGCAGCACCTCGTCGCGGCTGTGGACACGTGTGCGCGAGACCGAGGGCCTGAGCTACGACGTGCGTTCCACGATCGACTGGAGCCGCATCGAGCAGAACTCGACCTGGTCGGTGAGCGCGATCTTCGCGCCGCAGAACCGCGCCAAGGTCGAGGCCGCGGTGATGGCCGAGCTCGACAAGGCGCGCCGCGAAGGCTTCAACCAGGCCGAGTTCGAGGCCGGCCGCAAGGGCCTGCTGAACACGCTGCGCCTGCAGCGTGCGCAGGACCCGGTGGTCGCCGGCCAGCTGGCGTCCAACCTCTACCTGGGCCGCACGTTTGCGTTCTCGCAGCAGGTCGACGACAGGATCTCGGCGCTGACGCTGGAGCAGGTGAACGCCGCGCTGCGCAAGTACCTGGACCCCTCGCGCTGGAGCATCGCCTGGGGCGGTGACTTCAAGGAAGGCAACTGAGAACCGCCGGGCCGCGTGCCCGGCTTGTCTTGCGAACGGCCCGTCGACGACGGGCCGTTTTCGTTTCAGCCCGCGATGAACGCGCGCAGCCGCGCCAGCGCCTCGTCGGGCCGGTCGCGCCAGGTGCCGTGGCCGGCGCCTTCGATGACCGTGTACTCGACCAGCGCCGGCGGCAGCGCGGAGGCGATGTCCTCGGCGTCGGCGACCGGGCACACCGGGTCTTCAGCGCCGGCCAGCACCAGCACCGGGCAGCGCGCGGCGGCGAGGCCGGCGCGCAGGTCCATCGCCGCGTGTTCGGCCTCGTTCCAGCCGAACAGGATCTCGGGCCGGAAAAGGCCGCGTTGGCCGGCGTCCGGGTCGGCCGGGCTCGTGGTGTTGTAGAGGTGGCGGCAGTGCTGTTCGTAGGCCGCCCAGGTGGCGGCGTCGGGCCGCGTCCAGAAGGCTTCGGCGGCGTCGCGCGCCGCGGCGCCGCCCAGGCGCTCGAACATCGCCAGCTTGCGCGCCAGCTCGAACCGCGGCGCGGTGCTCGACAGGATGACCTTGGCCGCATGGCCCGGGTGGCGCGCGATGTAGCGCTGGGCGACGAAGCCGCCGAAGGACTGGCCGAGCACGATCGGGCGTTCGACGCCGAGCGCGTCGCACAGCCGCACGACGTCGTCGGCGAAGGTGTCCAGCGTCCATTCCTCGGCCGGGCGCGGGTCGCTGCGGCCGTGGCCGCGGTGGTCGACGTAGACGATCTGCACCAGGTCCGCCAGGCGCGAGAACAGCGGCTTGAAGCTCGCATGGTCGAAGCCGGGGCCGCCGTGCAGCAGCAGCAGCGTCGGCTTCTCGCGCAGCGTGGGGCCGTCGGGCACGAAGCCCGGGCCTTCGACGTCGACGAACAGGCGCACGCCGGGCTGGATCTCGATTCGCATCTCGGTGGGGAAGAAGGGGCAGGGCGGCGTCAGCGCGCCGCGTTCGTGATGCCGGCGGCGACGTGGCCCGCGGGCACGTGGCCGGCCGCGTGTTCGACGTGCCGGGTCTGATCGTCGAAGAAGAAGTCGGGTTCGAACTGGCGCAGGAACTCGCCCTTGGGCAGGCCGCCGAGGAACATCGCCTCGTCGACCTCCAGCTGCCAGGCCATCAGCGTGCGGATCGCACGCTCGTGCGCCGGTGCGCTGCGTGCGGTGACGAGCGCGGTGCGCACGCGCATGCCGCTGGCCGCGGCGCGCTGCAGCCGGTGCAGCGCCTCGAGCAGCGGCTTGAACGGCCCCGGCGGCAGCGGCGTCGTGCTGCGCGCCACCTCGTGGGCATGGAACGCGGCCAGGCCGCCTTCCTGCTGGTAGACACGTTCGGCCTCGTCGGAGAACAGCACGGCGTCGCCGTCGAAGGCGATGCGCAGCTCGTCGGGGTGGGTCTCGGCGGCGTGGCGGCTGTGCGTGGCCACACGCGCCGCGGCGACGCCGGCGTCCAGCGCCGCGCGCACGTCGTCCTCGTTGGTCGACAGGAACAGGTTGGCCTTCAGCGGCCCGAGGTAGCGCCACGGCGGGCGCCCGCGCGAGAACATGCCGCGTTCGATCGGCAGGCCGTAGTGCTGCGCCGAGCGGAAGACGCGCATCCCCGACACCGGGTCGTTGCGCGACAGCACGACGACGTCGACGCGCGGCGCGCCGGCGTTGAAGGCGAGCAGCTTGTGCACCAGCGAGAACGCGACGCCGGGGCGCGCCGGCACGTCCAGGCGTTCCAGCTGCAGCCGCATGTAGTCGCGGTCGTCGCCGCCGGCCTCGAAGACGCGGTTCTCCTCCTCGAAGTCGAACAGCGCGCGCGAGGAGATCGCGACGACGAGGCGGGCGTCGGCTGCGGCCGGCGCGAGGGCGGCGGTTTCGTCCATCGCGGGTGATGATATGGGCAGGCCGTCACGCCGCGCCGGCACAATCGGCAGCGTCTGCCTGACTTCGGCGCCTGCCGTTCCCGAGATGAAGCACCTGCTGCGACGTGGCGCGATCCTCGTGTCGACCCTGGCCGCCTCGGCCGCGATGGCGGCGCCGCCGCACGAACACGGCGTCGCCCGGCTCGACGTCGCCGTCGAGCCCGGCCGCATCACGCTGATGCTGGAGATGCCGCTGGACACGCTGGTCGGTTTCGAGCGTGCGCCGCGCAACGACGCCGAACGCGCCGCCGCGCGCACCGCGCTGGCCAGGCTCGCCGACGCCGCGAAGCTGTGGCGCCCCGACCCGGCCGCCGGCTGCGGCCCGGCCCAGGCCGAGATCGACGGCGGCCCGCTGGCGCCCGGTCACGCCCACGGCGCCGACCACGACCACGCGCACGGCGACGACGGCCACGCCGACGCCGACGCCAGCTACACGCTGGAGTGCGCGGCTGCCGAACGGGTGGCCTTCGTCGACACCGGGCTGCTGGAGAGCTTCCCGCGGCTGCGCATCGTGCACGTGCAGGTCGCCACGCCCAAGGGCCAGTGGAAGGCGATGCTGAGCCGGCCGATGACGCGCCTGCCGCTGGTGCGGTGAACCCGGCGATCTCGATCCGCGGCCTGCGCTACCGCTGGCCGCGGGCCGCCGCGCCGACGCTGGCCATCGAGGCCTGGGACGTCGAAGCCGGCGAGGCGGTCTTCCTGCACGGCCCCAGCGGCGGCGGCAAGAGCACCTTGCTCGGCCTGCTGGCCGGCGTGCTGCTGCCCGGCGACGGCCGTGTCGAGGTGCTGGGCCAGGACTGGGCGGCGCTGGCCGCCGGCCGCCGCGACGCCTTCCGCGCCGACCACGTCGGCTACGTCTTCCAGCAGTTCAACCTGCTGCCGTATCTCAGCGTGCTGGACAACGTGCGCCTGCCGTGCCGCTTCTCGGTGCGGCGCCGCGCGCGCACCGCTGCCGGCGACGCCGAGGCGCTGCTCGAACGGGTCGGCCTGCCGCACGAGGCCTGGGCGCGGCCGGCGGCCGAGCTCTCGGTCGGCCAGCAGCAGCGTGTGGCCGCGGCGCGTGCGCTGATCGGCCGGCCCGAGCTCGTCATCTGCGACGAGCCGACCTCGGCGCTGGACACGCCGCTGCGCGACGCTTTCCTCGACCTGCTGCTGGCCGCGGTGCACGAGGCCGGCGCGACGCTGGTCTTCGTCAGCCACGACGAACGCCTTGCCGGGCGCTTCGACCGCCGCGTCGCGCTGGCCGAACTGAACGGGGCCGCACGATGACGCCGCTCGTCGGCCTGGCCGCACGCAGCGCCTGGGCGCGGCGCGGCACGCTGCTGCTCGTGGCGCTGTCGATCGCGCTGTCGACGGCGCTGCTGCTGACGCTGGAGCGGCTGCGCGAGGACGTGCGCGCCAGCTTCTCGCAGGCCGTCAGCGGCACCGACCTCGTCGTCGGCGCGCGTACCGGGCCGGTGCAGCTGATGCTGTACGCCGTGTTCCGCCTCGGCGGCGCGACCAACGACATCTCGATGGCCAGCGTCGACGCGATCGCGCGCCATCCGGCAGTGGCCTGGGTCGTGCCGATCGCGCTCGGCGACTCGCACCGCGGTTTCCCGGTCGTCGGCACCGGCACCGGCTACTTCGAGCACTTCCGCTACGGCGAGGGCCAGGCGCTGGCGCTGGACCAGGGCCGCGCCTTCAGCGGCACGCTGGACGGGCTGTACGAGGCGGTGCTCGGCGCCGAGGTTGCCGCCCGCCTGGGCTACCGCGTCGGCCAGCGCATCGTGCTGGCGCATGGCGCTGGCGGCGAACTCGGCGCCGAACACGCCGACAAACCCTTCACCGTCGTCGGCATCCTGGCGCCGACCGGCACCCCGGTGGACCGCAGCGTGCATGTCGGCCTGCCCGCCATCGAAGCCATCCACCTCGACTGGGCCGGCGGTGCGCCGATGCCGGGTGTGCACATCGCCGCCGACCAGGCGCGCAAGTTCGACCTCGCGTCCAAGCGCGCGACCGCGGCCTTCGTCGGGCTGAAGAGCCGTGTCGCGGTGTTCCGCGTGCAGCGCTGGGTGGCCGACTACGAGGCCGAACCGCTGCTGGCGGTGCTGCCCGGGGTCGCGCTCGACGAGCTCTGGGAGGTCGTCGGCGTCGGCGAACGCTCGCTGCTCGCGGTGTCGGCGCTGGTCGCCGTCGTCAGCCTGGCCGGGCTGGTGGCGGTGGTGCTGGCCGGGCTGGCCGAGCGCCGGCGCGAGCTGGCGGTGCTGCGCGCCGTCGGCGCCGGGCCGCGCCACGTGCTGGCGCTGCTGGCCGCCGAAGCCGCGCTGGTGACGCTGGCCGGCGCCGCGCTCGGTGTGCTGCTGGCCGTGGCCGCCGTCGTGCTGGCCGGGCCCTGGGTGCAGCAGCACCTGGGCGTGGCGCTGTCGCACGGCGCGCCGACGCCGACGCAATGGGCCTGGCTGGGCGCGGTGCTCGCCGCCGGTATGCTCGCCGGGCTGGTGCCGGGCTGGCGCGCCTACCGGCTGTCGCTGGCCGACGGGCTGAGCCCGCGCTGATGTCGAAGGACACGATATGCACAGACTCCTCGCCGCCGCGGCGGTTGCGGCCCTGATCGGCCCGGCCGTTGCCCAGCCGGCGGCCGGCGTGGCGCCGCCGCAGCCGGCCTTGGCTGCCCCCGCGCCGGCCAAGGCCGCGCCCGGTGCGCCGCGCACGATCGGCTGGGACCAGCTGGTGCCCAGGGACTGGGACCCGATGAAGGAGTTCAAGGACCTGGACCTCGCCGGTCTCGCCGATGGCGACCCGCGCGCCAACAAGCTGCTGCAGCGCATGCGCGAGATCTGGGACGCGGCGCCGGCCAACCCGGCGATCGTCGGCCAGGTGGTGCGCCTGCCGGGCTTCGTCGTGCCGCTGGAGGAGTCGAAGCAGGGCCTGAAGGAGTTCCTGCTGGTGCCGTACTTCGGCGCCTGCATCCACAGCCCGCCGCCGCCGGCCAACCAGATCGTGCACGTGTTCGCGGCGCGCCCGGTGGCCTTCAAGTCGATGGACACGGTCTGGGTCAGCGGCACGCTGGCCACCGTGCGCGGCGACACCTACATGGGCGCCAGCAGCTACCGCATCGACGGCGCCGCCGTCGAGCGCTACACGGAGAAGGCACGTTGAAGACTGCCGACGTCACCCGCACCAGCTTCGCGGTGCTGTTCCTGGCCGCGCTGGTCGGCTGCTCGCTGTGGATCCTCAAGCCCTTCGTCGGGCCGACGATCTGGGCGACGATGGTCGTCGTCGCCACCTGGCCGCTGATGCTGCGGGTGCAGGCCGCGCTCGGCGGCAGCCGCGCCGCGGCGGTGACGGTGATGACGCTGCTGCTGGTGCTGCTGTTCGCGGTGCCGCTGGCGCTGTCGATCGCGACGCTGGTCGAGAACGCCGACCGCATCGCCCAGACCGCACGCGACCTCGCCACCTGGCGGCCGTCGCGCGAGGCGCCGGCCTGGCTGCTGGCGCTGCCGATGGTCGGCCCCAAGCTTGCCGTTGCCTGGGAGCAGGCGGTGGCCGCCGGGCTCGAAGGCCTGGTCGTGCGCATCCAGCCCTACGCCGGCGGCTTCACGCGCTGGTTCGTCGGCGAGATCGGCGACTTCGGCAGCGTCGCGCTGCAGTTCGTGCTGACGGTCGTCATCGCCGCGGTGATGTACGCGCAAGGCGAGGTCTTCGGCGCCCAGGTGCGGGCCTTCGCCGGCCGGCTGGCCGGCGAGCGCGGCGTCGGCGCGGTGACGCTGGCCGCCGACGCGATCCGCGGCGTCGCGCTCGGTGTCGGCGTCACGGCGGTGGTGCAGGCGGTGCTCGGCGGTGTCGGCCTGGCGCTGGCCGGCGTGCCGCTGGCCGGGCTGCTGACGGCGCTGATGTTCATGCTCTGCATCGCCCAGATCGGCGCCTTGCCGGTGCTGCTGCCGGCCGCCGGCTGGGTGCTCTACGGCGGCGACGTCGGCTGGGGCGTGTTCCTGCTCGTCTGGTCGGCGATCGTCGGCACGCTGGACAACTTCCTGCGCCCGGTGCTGATCCGCCTGGGCGCCGACCTGCCGCTGCTGCTGATCTTCGCCGGCGTCATCGGCGGGCTGCTGGCCTTCGGGCTGGTCGGCATCTTCGTCGGCCCGGTCGTGCTGGCCGTCGGCTTCACGCTGCTGGAGAGCTGGATCGGCGAGGGCGGCGCGCCGGCCGACGGTGCGCCGCCGGCCGCGCCTTAGGGCGTGCCGATGAACAGGTAGGCGTTGGACGCGCCGTCGCGGCCGCGGCCGATGCCGACGTAGACCGCGCCGATCGGCGTCTCGCCGCCGAGGTAGGCGCTGGCCGAGTCCAGCCAGCCGCGGCGCCCGGTCTCGGTGTAGAGCCGGCCGAAACGAGCACGCTCCCAGGCGAGGCCGAAGCGCATGTCGCCACGCAGCCCCAGCGGCAGCCGGCCGACGATGCGTTCGGCGCGCAGCTGGCCGTAGCGCATGTCGTCGCCGCGCAGCTGGCCCGAGGCGTAGGCCGACAGGTTCAGGAAGCCGCCCAGCGTGGCCGCGTCCCAGACCGGCAGCTCGCCACCGGTCGAGCCGGTCCAGGCGATGCGCGAGCCCAGCACCCAGTCGCCGTAACCCCAGGCGGCGCGGGCCTCGGCGTCCAGGCGCCGGTAATGGCGCTGGCGCGACGAGAACCAGGCCACGCGTGCCGCCCAGCCGGCGCTCGGGAAGTGCAGCCGGTCGAGCTGGTCCAGGTCCAGTGCCGCGGTCCAGCCGTCCAGCGGCTGGCTGAAGCTGGGCAGCGAGGCGTCGCCGGTGTCCACGCGCGGGCGCAGCTCGCCGTCGCGCCAGCCGAGGCGGGCCTGGCCGAAGAGGCCGAGATTGGCGCCGAGCTGGAGTTCGACGATGTCGCGCGAGACCTGGTATTCGGCGATGCGGCGGTCGTCCTCGAAGATGTCGGCGCGTTCGCGGCGGTAGCCGGCGTCGAGCTGGGCGAACCAGAACTGCGTCGGCTCCAGCGGCTGGTACAGCGTCAGCGCGGCGGCGCTGACGTTGCCGATCTCCGCCTCGAGCAGCGCCTCGGCGCCGAGCGTGTTCAGCCAGGTCTTCTGGTAGCCGGCGCGCAGCGAGTAGGTCGAGCCCTGGCTGACGTTGGAGTCGAAGTTCAGGCCCAGGCGCAGGTAGTCCGGCCCCCAGGGCTTCTCGATCGGCGTGATGCGCAGCACGCGGCGGCCGCGCTGCGTCAGCAGCGTGTAGTCGACACCCTGGTAGTAGCCGTCGCCGTAGGCGCGCACCAGGTCGCGGTTCAGCGCCTCGGCGTCCAGCGGCTGGCCTTCGCGCTGCGACAGGTGGCGGCGCAGCACCTCCGCATCCACCCGCTGCAGCCCGGCGATCTCGATGGCGTCGACGCGGTCGACGTCGGGGCGGTGGTCCTCCAGCCGGCGGCGCCAGGCGGCGTACTGCTCGGCCGGCACCGCCAGGCGCTGCAGCGCCGGCGCCAGCGCCTCGGCGGCGGCGCGGCCGCGGTCGGCGGCCTCGGCGCTGCGCTCGAAGTCGGCCGCGCTCAGGCCGGAGAGGTCGGGCTTGATGTAGACGTCGCCGTCCTTCAGCGTCGCCAGCGACTGGGCGACGTTCTGCTCGGTCAGGATGGCGACCATCTGCGCCGTCAGCGACAGCATGCCGGTCACCTCCTCGGCCTTGAGCAGCGGCGAGCCGACGTTGACGGCGATGACGACCTCGGCGCCGCAGCGCTCGCGCACCTCGCCGACCGGCAGGTTGTCGACGATGCCGCCGTCGACGAGGCGGCGGCCGTCCAGTTCCAGCGGCAGCAGCAGCCCGGGCACCGCCATCGACGCGCGCATCGCCTGCGTCAGGCTGCCCGAGCGCAGCACGACACGTTCGCCCGTGCCGATGTCGGTGGCGATCATCGACAGCGGCAGCGGCAGGCGGCCCAGGTCGCGCTCGCCGGCCTCGGCGCGCACCAGGCGGTTGAAGAACAGCTTGATCTTCTGGCCGGTGACCACGCCCTGGGCGCCGATCAGCCCGGCCGCGCCGACGCCGCTCTCGGTGCCCGACAGGAAGCGGCGCTCGATCTGCTTGTTGCGGAAGTTCAGCTCGGCGTACTCGGGGTTGTCCTGGAACATGTCGTTCCAGTCGGCGCGGCCGAGCTCCTCGCGCATGGTCTGCGGCGGCACGCCGGCCACCCAGGCGCCGGCCACCAGCGCACCCATGCTGGTGCCGGCGACGCAGTCCACCGGCACGTGCAGCCGGTCCAGCACCTCGAGCACGCCGACGTGCGCCGCGCCGCGCGCGCCGCCGCCGCTGAGCACCAGGCCGACACGCGGGCGTTCGCCACCGTCGGCGGCGTGCAGCGGCGGCAGCAGCGCGAGCAGCAGGCTGGCGAGCACGGTCGAGCGGCGGCAAGAGGGTGTCATGCGCGACATTGTCCCGGCGGCGCGTGGGGTCCTGCACGCCACGGGTCTCAAACCGTCGCCCGGACGCCCGATAGCCCTGCGGAGATGCCGGCCCGACCCACCCCGCCTGCCGCCATGACCCCGCCCGCGCGGCGTGTGCCGCCGGTCGCGGCGTGGTGGCGCACGATGGTCGCGGCGCTGCTGCTGCTCGTGGGCCTGGGCGGCGGCGTGGCGGTGGCCGCCGACGGCCGCTGGATCGTGCTCGGGCCCGAACGCGGCGCCATCGACGCCTGGTCGAGCATGACGATGCTGGCGGACCCGTCGGCGCAGCTCGGCGTCGAGGACGCGCTGCGCCGGCGCGGCGAGTTCGTGCCGATGCAGGGGCGGAGCGCCAACCTCGGCCTGCGCGACGGCGCCGTCTGGCTGCGGCTGAAGCTGGCGGTGCCCGAGACCGACGACGGCCGCTGGCTGCTGGACCTGGACTACCCGCCGCTGGACCGCGTCGACGTCTACGTCGTCTCCGACGGCCTGGTGGTGCGCCAGGTCACGCTGGGCGACTCGCTGCCGTTCGTGCAGCGGCCGCTGCCGACGCGCCCGCACGCGATGCTGCTGATGCTCGAACGCGGGCTCGAGCACGAGCTGCTGCTGCGCGTGCGCACCACCAGCACGATGCTGCTGCCGGTGCGCCTGCTCAAGCCCGGCGTCTTCTACGCCGAGGAGGCGCGGCTGCAGATGCTGCAGGGGCTGGCCGCCGGCATCAGCGTCTGCCTGGTGGCCTTCGCGCTGGTGCGCGCGGTGGGGCGGCGCGAGCCGGTCTACGTGCACTACGCGCTGTCGACCGTCGGTTCGGGGCTGTTCCTGTTCTCGTTTGCCGGGCTGGGCGCGCAGCACCTGTGGTCGGCCAGCGCGCGGTTCGCCGACCTGGCGCCGCTGCTGTCGGCGCTGGTCGGCCTGGCCGGCGCGCTGTGGCTGGTCGACGGGCTGTTCGAGGCCCGCGTGCTGTCGCCGCCGCTGGCGCGCACCACGCGCCTGGCCGGCGTGGTGGCGGCGCTGGCCGCGCTGCTGCTGCTGGCCGGCGCGCTGGACTATCGCCAGGCGCAGTTCGTCGCCAGCCTGGTGGGCCCGCTGCCGATGCTGATCGCGCTGCCGATGGCCTGGCGGCGCTGGCATGCCGGCGACCACGCGGCGCCGTACGTGATCCTCGGCTGGGGGGCCAGCGCCGTCGGTGCCACGGTGCTGGCGCTGCTGCTGCACGGCTGGCTGGACCTGGACGGCTGGACCCGGCACGCCTACCAGGTCGGCGCGCTGCTGCAGGCGTTGGCCTGGCTGCGTGTGCTCGACCTGCGCGACGTCGAGCAGCGCGAACGCGCCGAGCTCGCCGACCGCGAGCGCCAGCGCCTGCAGGCCCTGGCGCACAGCGACGCGCTCACCGGCCTGCCCAACCGGCGCGGCCTGGAGCAGGCGCTGGACACGGCGCTGGCGCGTGTCGACGAGCAGCGGCCGCTGGCGCTGTTCCTCGTCGACCTCGACGGCTTCAAGGCCGTCAACGACGAACACGGCCACGAGGTCGGCGACCTGCTGCTGGCGCAGGCCGCGCAGCGGCTGCGCGGCGTGCTGCGCCAGGGCGACGTCGTCGCGCGCTTCGGCGGCGACGAGTTCGTCGTGCTGGCCGCCGGCCTGGGTGACGCCGATGCGGCCTGGGCGTTCGGCGAGCGGCTGGTGCAGGCCTTCGCCGCGCCCTTCGAGGGCGACGGCCGGCGCTGCGTCGTCGGCCTGACCGTCGGCTTCGCACTCGCGCCGCAGGACGGGCGCGACCCGGTGCTGCTGCTGCGCCGCGCCGACGCGGCGATGTACGCCGGCAAGCAGGCCGGCAAGGGCACGGTGCGCCGCGCCGTGCCGCCGGGCGCCTACGCCTGAAGCGGCGGCGCCGGCCGGGCGTTCACTGCAGGAAGCCGATGGCCCCGCGGCGCGCCGCCGCGCCGGGCAGGTCGGCGAGCTCGATCGTGTCGCGCCCGGCCAGCCGGGCGTTGCCGAAGCCGGTCATCCAGGCGCGCCGCATCTCGCGCGGCGCCATCTGCGCCATGCGTTCGAGCACCGCCTCGCCGGGCTGCTCGTCGAAGCGCCGGCCCCAGTCGTGGCGTTCGCGCAGGCTGCGGTACAGGCGCAGCGCGATCGAGCGCGCGGCGTCGAGGTCGGGCGGCTGGACCTCGAAGACGTTCATCCGGTTGAGGATCGGGTCGGGGATGGCGCGCTCGTCGTTGGCGGTGGCCACCCAGATGACCTGGCTGGCGTCGATCGCGACCTCGGCGAACTCGTCGGTGAAATGGCAGGCCGTGTCGTGTTCCAGCAGGCTGTACAGCGCACCCAGCGGGTCGTAGGCGTGTTCGCCGCGCGCCTTGTCGATCTCGTCGACGACCATCACCGGGTTGGCGTACTGGCCCTCGACCAGGGTCTCGAAGACCTTGCCCGGCCGCGCGCCCTTCCACTGGCTGGACGCGCCCGACAGCACCCAGCCGGCGGTCAGCGAGCTCATCGACACGAAACCCAGCCCGGTGCCCAGCAGCTGCGCGACCTCGCGCGCGAAGTGCGTCTTGCCGATCCCGGGCGGGCCGAGCAGCAGCATCGGCGTGATCTCCAGCGCGTCGCGGCTGTCCTGGCACAGCGCGAGCTGGCGGCGCACGTCGTCGAGCACCTCGCCGAAGTTGGGCAGCTCCTCGTACAGATGCTCCATCGCCGGCACGCCCGAGGGCCTGACCTGGAAGCGCTCGCCGCCTTTCTCGATCATGCGTTCGTAGGTGCTGCGCAGCGTCTCGTGCTCCCGCGGGGGCAGCTGGGTCAGGCGCTTCTCGACCTCGTCGGGCCGGTAGACGCTGCGCAGCTGCGCGATCGGGATCCGGCCGTGGCCGGCGGCGACCGGGACGAGATCGTGCGATTCCGACATGCACACCTCCTGGAGCGGGAGAACAGGCGTCACATCATTCAAGCATCGGCGGCCGCCCGGCAAGCCCGGAACCGTGCGGCAAAACCCCGCTTGTTGTGCGCGCTGAAGCAAGACCCGCGCCTGTTGCCGTCGTCACCGCACCGACATCGTCCGGTCAAGATGCTGAAACCGGTGCCGGCCAGGATGCTCTCGCGGCCTGCCCCGGGCCGCGGAGACGACGATGCACGCTGCCACCGCCGCCGCCCAAGGCTGGATGCCGACCGAAGACCGCGCCCGCCCCGACACGCCGGCGCTGGAGGCCTGCTACCGCAGCGAGGCCTTCGCCGAGGACCTCCGCGAGTGGGGTCAGCGCGAATGGGGTCAGGTCTCGAGACCTGACCCCAGGCTTTTCGCTATCGCACCCAGCTGTTGAGCTGGATGATCGGCAGCATCACCGCCAGCACGATCATCATCACGACGCCGCCCATCGCGACGATCAGCAGTGGCTCGAGCACGGTGGCCACGGCCATCGCGCGGCGCTGGACCTCGGCGCCGAGCTGGGTCGCGGCGCGCTGCAGCATCACCGGCAGCTGGCCGGTCTGCTCGCCGAGGCGGGCGAACATCGCCAGAAGCCCCGGGAAACGTTTCTTCGCCGCCAGCGCCGAGGCCAGCGGCGCACCTTCGCGCACCTGCACCAGCGCGTCGAGCGCGTCGGCGCGCATCGCGCGGTTGCCCAGCGTCTCGGCCGCCGCCTGCAGCGCCTTCAGGATCGGCACGCCGGCGCCGGCCAGCATCGCCAGCGTGCCGGCGAAACGCGCCGCGTTGTAGCCGCGCGCCAGCCGGCCGACCAGCGGCAGGCGCAGGAAGGCGGCGTCGCTGCGTTCGCGGAAACCGTCGTTGCGGCGCGCGAAGACGAAGGCCGAGACGGCCGCGACGGCGCCCAGCGCCACCGCCCAGCCCCAATGGCGGACGAAGTCGCTGATGGCCATCATCGCCACCGTCAGCAGCGGCAGCGACTGCTTGGTGTTGCTGAAGACGGTGGCCACCTGCGGCACGACGTAGGTGACGAGGAAGGTCACGATGACCAGCGCGATCAGCGAGACGATGGCCGGGTAGAGCATCGCGCCGAGCAGCTTGGCGCGCAGCGCCTGGCGGTCCTCCAGGTCCTGCGCCAGGCGTTCGAGCACCGCGCCGAGCGCGCCGCTCTGCTCGCCGGCGGCGACGACCGCGCGGTAGACCTCGTCGAACTCGCGCGGCGCCGTGGCCAGCGCGCGTGCGAACGGGCTGCCGGCGTTGACCTCGCTCCTCAGGTGCACCAGCAGTTCACGCTGGCGCTGGTCCTCGGCTTCGTCGGCCAGCGCGGTCAGCGCCCGCTCCAGCGGCAGCCCCGAGCCGACCAGCCCGGCCAGCTGTCGCGTCCACACGGCCAGCCCGGTGGCGTTGAACACGCGACGCGAGAACCGCGCCGCGGTCGTGCCCTCGGCCGCCGGCGCGCCGACCGGCGCCACCGACAGCGGCACCAGGTTGCGCGCGCGGATCTGGGCGCGGGCGGCGCGGGCGTTGTCGGCGTCGAGCAGGCCGCTCTGGGCCTTGCCGGCGGCGTCCAGCGCCTCGAAGCGGTAGGCCGGCATCAGTCCCTCGTGACGCGGATGACTTCCTCGGCCGAGGTCAGGCCGGCGGCGATCAGGCGCTCGCCGTCCTCGCGCATCGAGCTGAGGCCGTTGGCGCGCGCGGCGGCGGCCAGGTCCTGCTCCGAGCCGCGTTCGTGGATTAGCGTCTGCACCTTCTCGTCGACGACCATCAGCTCGTAGACGCCGGTGCGGCCCTTGTAGCCGGTGTGGCTGCAGGCCGGGCAGCCGACCGGGTGCCAGCGGCCCTCGCCGTCCTGGCGCTTGCAGGCCGGGCAGAGCTTGCGCACCAGGCGCTGGGCCAGCGCGCCGAGCAGGCTGGACGACAGCAGATAGGGCTCGACGCCCATGTCGATCAGCCGCGTGACCGACGACGGCGCGTCGTTGGTGTGGATCGTCGCCAGCACCAGGTGGCCGGTCAGCGAGGCCTGGATCGCGATCTGCGCGGTCTCGTAGTCGCGGATCTCGCCGATCATGATGACGTCCGGGTCCTGGCGCAGGATGGCGCGCAGCGCCTTCGCGAAGGTCAGGTCGATCTTCGGATTGACCTGCGTCTGGCCGATGCCGGGCAGCTCGTACTCGACCGGGTCTTCCACGGTCAGCACGTTGGTCGTCGCGGTGTCCACGCGCCCCAGCGAGGCGTACAGCGTCGTCGTCTTGCCGCTGCCGGTGGGGCCGGTGACGAGCACGATGCCGTGCGGCTGCTGGATCAGGCGCTCGAAGCGCCGCAGCAGCTCGCCGTCCATGCCCAGGCCTTCGAGCGTGAACTTCGATTCGGCCTTGTCCAGCAGGCGCAGCACCGCGCGCTCGCCGTGCGCCGACGGCAGCGTCGACACGCGCACGTCGATCGCCCGGCCGCCGATGCGCAAGCTGATGCGGCCGTCCTGCGGCAGGCGTTTCTCGGCGATGTCGAGCTCGGCCATGATCTTCAGCCGGCTGATCAGCGCCGCGTGCAGCGCCTTGTTCGGCTGCACGACTTCACGCAGCGTGCCGTCGACGCGGAAACGCACGCTGGAGCTGCGCTCGTAGGGCTCGATGTGGATGTCGCTGGCGCCGTCCTTGGCGGCCTGCGTCAGCAGCGCGTTGAGCATGCGGATGATCGGCGCGTCGTCGGCGGCCTCGAGCAGGTCCTCGACCGCCGGCAGCTCCTGCATCATGCGCGAGAGATCCACGCCGCTCTCGACCTCGCCGATGACGGCCGCGGCGCTGCTCTCGCCGCCGGCGTAGGCCGCGGCGATGCGCTGCCCGAGCGTCGCGCTCGGCTCGTGCTCGAAGGCGGCGACGTCGAACAGCCGCGTCACCTCGGCCAGCGCCGCCGGCGGCGTGGTCTCGCCGGCCCACAGCACGAGCTGGCCGTCGTCCTCCAGCAGCAGCGTGTTCGCCTTGGCGAACGCGTAGGGCAGCGGGTGTCGGGTGGCCATCGTCTTACTGCGGCCTGGCGGCCGGGCTGGCGTCGTTCGGCGCCGGCGTCACCGGCTCGGCCGTCGGCGCCTTCGCCGGCTGGGCGGCTGGCGGCGCGGCGTTGGGCAGCGGCGGCAGCACCGGCGCCTCGTCGATGCGCAGGATGGCGCTGGGCGTCGGCTGCGCGCCTTCCTGGCGGGCGCGGATCTGGTCGTAGCGGTCCAGCGACAGCCGGACGGTGCTGTCGGCGTCGCGCATCACCACCGGGCGCAGGAAGACCATCAGGTTGGTGCGCTTCTTGGTGCGGCTCTCGCTGCGGAACAGCGCGCCCAGGCCGGGGATGTCGCCCAGCAGCGGCACCTTGGACTTCTCCTCGACGTAGCTGTCCTGCACCAGGCCGCCGAGCACGATGATCTGGCCGTCCTCGACGACGACCTGCGACTCGATCGAGCGCTTGGTCGTCGACGGCCCGGCGTTGGTCGTGCCGACGGTGGCCGTCGACAGCACGCTGGACTGCTCCTGGTAGATCGTCATGCGCACCGTGCCGCTCTCGCCGATCTGCGGCCGGATGCGCAGCGTGATGCCGACGTCCTTGCGCTCGATGGTCTGGAACGGGCTCGTCGTCGCGGTGCCGGTGTTGGTGTACTGGCCGGTGATGAACGGCACGTTCTCGCCGACGACGATCTTCGCTTCCTCGTTGTCCAGCGTGATCAGGTTCGGCGTCGAGACGATGTTCGTCTTGGTCTGGCTCTGCAGCAGGTTGGCCAGCGCGCCCAGCGCGTAGGTGCCGCCGTAGCGGCGCAGGATGCCGACGTTCAGCCCCTCGCCGAGCGACACGCCGCTGGCGCTGCCGCTGGCCGCCGCGGTCGTGATGTTGAGGATGTTGCCGCTGCCGTTGTTGTTGCTGAAGTTGGTGCCGCCGAACAGGCCGGTCTTGTCGCCGTCCTTGCCGATCAGGCCCTGCCACTGGAAACCGAACTCGGCGGCGTTGTCGCCCGCCACCTCGACGATCAGGCTCTCGATGTAGACCTGGGCGCGGCGCGAGTCGAGCTGCTCGATCATCGTGCGCACCTGGCGGTACAGCGGCTCGGGCGCGGTGATGATCAGCGAGTTGGTCGCCGGGTCGGCCTGGATGAAGCCGCCGGTCGTCGGCTGGCCCGACGGCGTCACCGGCGCGGTGGCCTGCGCCGACGCGCCGCCGGCGCTGCTGCCGCCGGCGGTTGCGGCCGGCGCGGCCGGCGTCGTCGGCGTGGCCGCCGTGCCCAGGCCGGTGGGCGTGCCCGTGCCGCTGCCCGAGCTGCCGCTGGCGGTGCCGAAGGCCGCACGCAGCACGGTCGCCAGCTTCACCGCGTCGGCGTTCTTCAGGTGCACGACCCACAGCCCGCCGCCCGGGCCCAGGCCGCTGGCCGGGCGGTCGAGCTTGGCGATCGCGGCGCGCACCGCGGCCAGCCGCGCGGCATTGGGCGCGCGGATGATCAGCGAGTTGCTGCGAGCGTCGGCGACGACCGTCGTGCCGCCGGCGCCGGCGGCCGCGCCGGGCGCGGTGACGGTGCTGCCGGTCTCGGCCAGGCGCTGCACCAGCGGCGCCAGGTCGCTGGCCACCGCGTGCTCCAGCGGCACGACCTCCAGGTCGGTGGCGGTGGGCTGGTCGAGCGCGGCGATGATGCGGCCGATGCGCTGCAGGTTGTCGGCGTAGTCGGTGATGACCAGCGAGCTCGAGCCGGGGTTGGAGTTGATCGTGTTGTTGGCGCTGATCAGCGGCCGCAGCACCGCGACGAGGTTGTTCGGGTTCTCGTAGCGCAGCTGGAAGATCTGCGTGATGACCTGGTCGCCGCGCACGCCGACCGAGCCCACCGAGACGGTGCCGGTCTGCAGCTTGGCGTCGGCCTCGGGCACCACCTTCAGCAGCCCGCCGCTCTCGACGACGGCGAAACCCAGCCCGCGCAGCGCCGACTGGAAGCTCTGGTAGGCCTCCTGCACGCTCTGCGGCTGCTCGCTGTAGACGGTGATCTGGCCCTTGACGCGCGGGTCGACGGCGATCTGCCGGTCGATCATCGCGGCGAAGGCGCGTGCCACGGCGTCGATGTCGGCGTTGACGAAGTTCACCGTGACCGGCGCACGCGGGCGCTGCGCCGCGGCGGGCAGCGCCGTCATCTGGGCGGTGGCGGCCAGGCACAGCGCGACGGCGAGGAAGCGCGAGGATTTCATGCTCATCCGATCGAAATGACGGCCTTCGTGCCTTGGCGGCGGCCGATGATGTTCAGCAGATTGTTCAGCACCGGTTCGGCCCCGGGCGCCGCGGCGGCCTCGCCGCGAAAGCGCAGCCCGCGGCCGGACCACTGGCCGTCGCCGGACAGCAGCAGCGGGCCCTGCTGCGTCGCCAGCGTCAGCTGCGGCACGTCGCCGCCGGCCAGCGCCAGCCGGTAGCTGCCCAGCCGCTCCAGCGTCGACACGCGCGAGGACATGTCCTCCAGCACCAGCGTCGCGCCGCCGGCCAGGCGCCAGCGGCCGGCGGCCGACTCGGCCACCAGGCCCTGGCTGGCCAGCGCGACCGTGCCGCCCAGCCCCAGCGTGTTGAACGGCGTGCCCAGGCCGGCCAGCCAGGCCGCCGGCCAGCGGCCCACCGGGCCCGCGGGCAGGCTGATCTTCAGGCGGCCCAGCCCCGGCTCGACGAGCAGCGCGAGCTCGCCGTCGATGCAGCAGGCCTGGCGCGCGCGCAGCGCGATGCCGGCGCCGGCCGGGCGCAGCGTCCAGTGCAGCCGGCCGGGCAGGGCGGCAGCGTCGCGGCTGCCGGGGCCGCCGCTCAGCACCGCCACGGCGCTGCCGTTCCAGATGCTGCCGCGGGCGTCGGCGAGCAGCAGGCGCTGGCCGCTGGCCGTGGCCAGCGCGCCGGCCAGCCAGCTCGCCGGCGCGAACGCGACCAGCGCCGCCGCGCCGCCGAGCAGCGCGCCGGCCGCGGCCCAGCGCCGCGCGCCGGCCCGCGGCCGCGAGGCAGGGGCCGGCGGGCTCATCCGGCGTCCCCGAGCGCGACGACGATGCTGCCGCTGTAGCCGCCCGCGCCGCGTGTCAGCGTCGCCTCGACCGGGCGGGCGCGGGCGCCGGAGCGCACCTCGGCCAGCCAGGCCTGCAGCTCGGCGGCGTCGGCGTTGTCCAGCGTCAGCACCGCACGCTCGCCCTGCAGCGCCAGGCGGCCGCGCGGCCCCAGGCGCTGGCTGGCGGCGCGCAGCGCGGCGGCGGCCTGCTCGGCGTTGACCGGCGGCGCGTTGCGCAGCTCGCGGGCCTCGGCGGCCAGCCGGCCCATGGCCTGCAGCTCGACGTCCAGCGCCTCCAGCTTGGCCGGTGCCGCCGACAGCGTGCGCCAGGCCGGCTGCACCGCGACGGCGAAGACGAGGTAGAGCACGACGACGGCGGCGGCCGTGGCGACGAGCAGGCGTTCGCGCGGCGCCAGCCGCGTCCACCAGGCGTTCAGCGGGGCCCGGCGGGCCACGTCCTGAGGGTGTTTCATGCGGCCGCTCCGTTGCCGCGGCTGACGGTGATGCGGCCGTCGGCGAGTTCGGCGGCATAACCCGCGGGGCGCAGCCGGTCGCGGAAGGCGGCGATCTCCGGCGGGCTCCAGCCGGTGGCGCCCAGCGTCAGCCGGCCGGGTTCGTAGCGCAGCGTCTGCGCCGGGCCCTGGCCTTCGGGCCAGGCGGCGGCGGCGGCGCCGATCAGGGCCTCGAGGTCGCCGTCGCCGGCCCGGCCGGCGGCCGCGCGCAGGCGCTCGGTCTCGCGGCGCATCTGCAGCGGCGCGTCGATCACGGCGCGCACGCCGGGGAAGCTCTGCTGCAGCAGCGCGGTCATCGCGGCCTGCCGCTCGTCGATGGCGCGGCGCTGCTGCCAGGCCATCGCGTTCAGGCCGACGAGCTGCACCGCGATCAGCGTGCCCAGGCCCCAGCGCACCGGGCGCCACTCGGGCGCCAGCAGGCGCTGGACGGTGTCGCGCAGCACGCGCAGGCCGCGGCGCCGCGGCGCCAGCTCGAACTGGCGCAGGTTCCACGCCGAGCGCGCCGCGTCCAGCGCACGCGCGGCCTCGGCGAGCACGGCCACCGGCTGGCCGAGAAAACGTTCGGCGGCGGCGGCCGCCGCCGGGGTCGCGGTCCAGCGTTGGCCCTGCACGTCGGCCGGCAGCAGCGCGCGCGCCAGCGTGCCGTCGGTGCGCAGCCGGGTGATGCCGTCCTCGCGCACCAGCGTCAGCCAGGGGGCGGCGTCGTCGGCGGCGCCCTCGGGCAGCGCGAAGTGGCCGCCCGTCGTGCCGGGCACGACGGCCGGCACGACGCGGTCGACAGCGACGCCGGCGGCCTCGAGATCGGCCACGACGCCGGCCAGCCAGCCGCGGTGCACGACGGCGACCCAGGCCTCGGCGCCGGCGGTGGCCTGCGGCGGCAGCGCGAAGTGCAGCGCGTCCTCGTCGTCGAGCAGCGCTTCCTCGAGCAGGCCGGCGAGCGCGGCGCGCAGCCGTGCCGGCGGCGCCTTGGGCAGCGTGATGCGCTGCCAGGCGACGTCGCCGTCGGCGAGCAGCACGACGACGCTGTCCGCGCGCGGCAGCAGCGCCGGGGCGGCGCGGCCCGAGGAGCCGACGGCCAGGCCGTCGGGGCTGAAGACGTAGTCGATCTCGGCGGGCGCGCGTGCGGGCGCCGGCTCGTCCGCCGAGCGCGATGCCAGGCGCTGCCGGGCGGGGATCTGGAGCACGAGGACGGCCATGAGGGTCTATTGTGGCGGGCTCACTGTGTCCCGATGTGAAGCGGACGGCGCTCGCGGCGCAGCGTCACGACGTCGCGGCCGCGGTCGGCGCCGCGGCGCTCGACCAGCGACTCCTCCTCGACGATGCGCTCGTCCAGGCGCAGCCGGCCGCGCACCTCGAAGAACGAGCTGCGCACCGAGATCCGGCTCTCGTCGTCGGCGCGTGCGCCCTGCGGCAGCAGCGCCTGCACCGCGGCCAGCGAGTCGAAGGGGCTGCGCTGGCGCGTCTGCACCAGGCGCTCGGCGCTGCCCAGGTCCAGGCCGTCGATGGCCGCCACCAGCACCTCGCGCGGCGCGGTGTTGGCGTTGACCGGCGTCGGCGTCGGCAGCAGCGTCACGTACGGCTGCAGCCGGGCGACGGTGGCCGCGTCCAGGCCCAGCCAGGCGAGGTCGGCCGGGCGCGACGGCGCCAGCGGCGCGTCGGCGGCCTCGGTGCCGCTGCGCGCCGCCCAGGCCGCGGCCAGCCCCTGCGCCAGCCGCGACGCGGTGTCGGTGGGCGTGCCGGCGGCCTCGCACAGGCGCTGCAGCGCCTTCAGCTCCTGCGGCGAAATCTTGCCCTCCGAGTCGACGACGTTGCGCAGGTTGTACTTCGCCTGGGCGTCCGAGATCGCCCCCGAGATGAAGGCCTCCGGGGCGGCGGCGTCGGTGTTGTCGCGGTCGGCGGCGAGGAAGCTCGACAGCCGGGCCTCGGCCAGCGGTGTCGCCCAGGGCTCGCCGAGGTGGTCGATGCTGCCGGTGCGGGCGTCCTCGCGCAGGATCAGGCGCGCCCAGTCGAGCGAGGCGTCGAGGATCCAGCCGGCCTGCACCGCGCCGCGTTCGGCGGCCTCGATCTGCACCGCGCGCGTCTGCTGCCAGGCCATGCCGGCGGCCAGCGTCGCCACCAGCGTCAGGATCAGCATCGCCAGCAGCAGCGCCGCGCCACGCTGGCGCCGGGGCGCGCGCCTCACGAGCCGCCTCCGGGCAGCAGCACCAGGTCGCGCGTGAGGCGGCCGGCGGCGGTGTCGAGCACCAGGCGCACGGCGTCGGGCAGGTCCTCGCCGCCGTTGCCGTCGCCGGTGCCGGCGCTGGACTGGGCGTTGGACCAGGCGTTGCCGCGGTAGTAGTAGAGCTGCCAGTCGGCGACGCCGTCGAGCAGCCGCACCTGCTGCGGCTCGGTGCCCAGCAGCTGCTGGCTGCGCAGCCAGGCTTGCTGCAGCGGCTGCAGCCGTGTCGTCGCCGGGCTCGCCCAGCGCTGCCAGACGCCGTCGGCCAGCGTCCAGACGACGACCGCCACGCCGCCGTCGACGCGCCGCGTCAGGCGCAGGTGGCGGCCGTCGAACTGCAGCACCGGCGCGGCGCCGGTGTCCTGCAGCGACTGCAGGTCCTGCTGCCACTGCGACAGGATGGTGTTCAGCCGCGCCGTGCGGTCCACCGCCTGGGTGGTGGCGTCGCGCGTGCGCACCATGCCGTCGATGCCGCGCCAGGCCAGGCCGGCGAGCACGGCCATGATCGCCAGCGCGACCAGCACCTCGACGAGCGTGAAGCCGCGCGTGCGGCGGGCGGGGGAGCTCACGTCAGTAGCGCGAGACGACGGTCGACAGCGTCAGCAGCGGGCGGCCCTCGTCGTCGCTGACGCGGGCATCGACGCGGCGGAAGTTCGGGTTCGGCGTCGGCCGCGTCTGCACCACGCCGCGGTAGCGGCGGCCGAGCTGCTCGCACTCGAAGTCGGCGTCGCCGACGCCGGGCAGCTGACGCGCCAGGCGCAGCGCGGCGAGGCGGTTCTCGGCGCACCACTGCGCGGCGCTGACGTCGGCCAGGCGCTGCGCGTTGTCGGTCAGCGCGCCGCCGGCACGCAGCCCCGCGGCCAGCGCGACGGCGACGATGGCCACCGCGACCAGCACCTCGATCAGCGTGAAGCCGCGCGAGCGTCTCATGGCGCCTCGGCCGGCGGCACGACGGCGAAGGCCGACAGGCCGTCGCTGGCGACCTCCAGCCGGCGGTCGTCCAGCCGCAGCACGATGCGCTGCGGCGGCAGGATGGCCTCGGGCCCGAGCACCACCTGGTTGCCGCCGACGACCTGGGCGCTGACCTCGGCGTCGAGCCAGCGTGTCGGCAGCGCCTGGCCCGGCGGCAGCCCGGCGAAGACGAAGGGATCGCGCTGCGGGTCGTTCGTCGGGATCCAGGCCACCGCCAGGCGGCCGGTGCGCGCCTCGGTGCGCGCCGTCTCCAGCAGCGTGGCCAGGCGCGCGGCGTCGACCTCGAGCCGGGTGCCGGCCGGGTCGCGCATCGCCAGGGTCGCCAGGCCGACGCCGATGGCGACGATGGCCATCACGACCATCACCTCGATCAGCGTGAAGCCGCGCCGGCGACGGTGCAGGCGCCTGCTACTGCCAGGAGCCGACGTCGGCATCGTTGCCTTCGCCGCCGGCCTGCCCGTCGGCGCCGTAGCTGAAGACGTCGATCTCGCCCTTCACGCCCGGGTTCAGGTACTGGTACGGGTGGCCCCAGGGGTCGTTGGGCAGCTTGTCGAGGTAGGGCTTCCAGTTCGGCGGCACCGGGTTCGTGGCCGGCTTGCGCACCAGCGCGTCCAGGCCCTGCTCGGTGCTCGGGTAACGCAGGTTGTCGAGCTTGTAGAGCTTGAGCGACTGCATCAGGTTGTGGATGTCGGTGCGGGCGGCGGTCACGCGGGCGTCATCGGCACGGTTGAGAACGTTGGGCACGATGAGCGCCGCCAGCACGCCGAGGATCACCAGCACGACCATCAGCTCGATCAGCGTGAAGCCTCGGCGGCGCGAGCGGGAGAGGGGCATCATGAGGGGCGGAAGGCGAAGCCTGGCAGAGGGTGCGGTCAATCATAATCGGCGCATGACGACACGTTGGTGGGCGTTCGGTGTCTGGGCCGTGGCGGCCGCGAGCGCCGTCTACTGGGCCTTGCAGCTCGTGAAGCCGGCGCCGGCGACGCCGCCGCAGGCGAGCGTCGTGGCCGCCGCCGGCGCGATGCGCGGCGACCCGTCGCGCGTGCTCGGCAGCGATGCCGGCGTGCCCGCCGAGTCACCCGAGAGTTCGCGTTTCGAGCTGCTCGGTGTCGTCGCCTCGCGCAGTGCCGAGCTCGACGGCGTCGCCCTGATCGCCGTCGACGGCAAGGCGCCCAAGGCCTTCCGCGTCGGGGCGGCCGTCGACGGCGACACCGTCGTGCAGTCGGTGCGCCAGCGCGAGGTGCTGCTCGGCCCGCGCGGCGGCAGCACCACCGTCGCGCTGGATCTGTCGGCACCGCCGCCGGCGAGCACCGGGCGCCTGCCCGCGCCCGGCGCGGCCGTGCCGGCGGCGCGGGCAGTGCCCGGCGGCGTGCCGTCGCTGGGTTCGGCCGCCCGGCCCGTGCGGCCGCCGCCCGGCACCCGGCCGCAGCCCGATCAGAACCTCGACGAGTCGGTCGAGGCCGAGATCCAGGCCGAGTGAACGCCGCGGCGGCCGGCCGCGGGGCCCCGGTTCGCGGGGTTCAGAACCCCAGGGTCGAGGGGAAGCCGTCGTCGTCGTCGTCGAACGAGCCCGGGCGCGTCGGCCCGGCGTCCTCGCCTTCGGCGACCTCGGTCAGCAGCGCCGCGGCGCTGCGCACCAGCGGCCAGCCGAGCACGGCGCCGGTGCCGTCCAGGCCGTCGAGGCCCAGGTCGGGCAGCGGCGCGGCGCGCAGGTGCTTGTGCACCAGGTCCAGGCCGCGGTGCTCGCGGCTGCGGCTGAAGACGCAGTAGTCGGTGACCGGCGGCGCGATGCGCGCGGCCATCGCCAGCGCGGCGCAGGCGGCCAGGCCGTCGATCATCAGCAGCTGGCGCTTGCTGGCCGCCATCAGCATCACGCCGACCATCACCGCGACCTCGAAGCCGCCGAGCGCGGCCAGCAGCTCCACCGGCTCGGCGACGTCGCGGTGGCGGGCCAGCGCCGCCTGGGCGACGGCGAGCTGGTGGGCGAGCTCCTCGGGCGCCATGCCCGGCCCGGTTTCCAGCAGCGCGCGCAGCGGCAGCTCGGTGATGCGCGACAGCAGCAGTGCCGCGCTCTCCTGCGAGCCGACGCCCAGGCCGGCGCAGATCGCCAGGTTGCCGCGCAGCTGGTCGCCGATCTCCATGCCGGCGCGCATCGCGGCGTGGGCCTGGGCGACCGACATTGCCGCGGCGACGCGCGGGTTGCGCGTGCCGTGCGCGATCTTGCGCGCCAGCAGGCGTTCGTGCGCCGGTAGCGTCTCGGCGACGCCGCAGTCGACGACCGTCAGCGCCAGCCCGCCGGCGCGTGCGAAGACCGCCAGCGGCAGCCGCCCGGCGAGCAGGCGGCGCACGAGCTCGTCGGTGGTGTAGCGCAGCGCGCCGTGCAGGCCGTCGACCGCCAGGCCGTGGTCGGCGGCGAAGACCAGCAGCTGCGGCTCGTGGAAACGCGGCTTCAGCGAGCCCTGCATCAGGCCGATGCGCAGCGCCAGCGGTTCGAGTTCGCCGAGGCTGCCACTGTCGTCGTTGCGGCGCGCGAGCTTGTCGCGCAGCGCGCGTTCGAGCGGCGGGTCGGCGGTCGGCGCGACGAGGGATCGGCTGTGGTCCATGGGCGTCGCGCCGGGGTCGTCAGCGCAGGAACAGGCGGTAGACCGGGTTGTCGGTCTCTTCGACGCAGGGGTAGGCCAGCGTCTGCAGGAAGCGGCCGAACTCCTCGTCCTCGCCGGCCGGCACCTGCATGCCGACGAGGATGCGGCCGTAGTCGGCGCCCTGGTTGCGGTAGTGGAACAGGCTGATGTTCCAGTCCGGGTGCAGGCCGTCGAGGAACCGCATCAGCGCGCCCGGGCGCTCGGGGAAGACGAAGCGGAACAGGCGTTCGTCGTGCGCGAGTTCGCTGCGCCCGCCGACCATGTGGCGCACGTGCTCCTTGGCGAGCTCGTCGTCGGTGAGGTCGACGGTCGGGAAGCCGTGGCGCTCGAAGTTGGCGGCGATGCGTGCCGCCTCGTCGTGGCGCGCGATCGCCACGCCGACGAAGACGTGGGCCTGGCGCGCGTCGCTGATGCGGTAGTTGAACTCGGTCACCGCGCGCGGGCCGATCAGGCTGCAGAAGCGGCGGAACGAGCCGCGCTCCTCGGGGATCGTGACCGCGAACAGCGCCTCGCGCTGCTCGCCGAGTTCTGCCCGCTCGGCGACGAAGCGCAGGCGGTCGAAGTTCATGTTCGCGCCGCAGGTGATCGAGACGAAGGTCTTGCCCTTCAGCCTGTGCTCGTGCACGTACTGCTTGATCGCCGCGACGCCCAGCGCGCCGGCGGGCTCGACGATGCTGCGCGTGTCCTGGAAGACGTCCTTGATCGCGGCGCAGACGGCGTCGGTGTCGACGACGACGAAGTCGTCGACCAGCGCGCTGGCGACGCGGAAGGTCTCCTCGCCGACGAGCTTGACCGCGGTGCCGTCGGAGAACAGGCCGACGTCGTCCAGCGTGACGCGGTGGCCGGCGCGCACCGAACGCAGCATCGCGTCGCTGTCGGCGGTCTGCACGCCGATGACCTTGATCTCCGGGCGCACCGCCTTCAGGTAGGCCGCGACACCCGAGATCAGGCCGCCGCCGCCGATGGCGACGAAGACCGCGTCGATCGGGCCCTGGTGCTGGCGCAGGATCTCCATCGCGATCGTGCCCTGGCCGGCGATGACGTCGGGGTCGTCGAACGGGTGCACGAAGGTCAGGCCCTGCTCGGCCTGCAGCCCGACGGCGTGGGCGTAGGCGTCGGAGTAGCTGTCGCCGTGCAGCACGACCTCGCCGCCGAGTGCGGCCACCGCGTCGACCTTCAGCCGCGGCGTCGTCACCGGCATCACGACGACGGCGCGGCAGCCGAGCTTGCGTGCCGACAGCGCGACGCCCTGGGCGTGGTTGCCGGCCGAGGCGCAGATGACGCCGCGCGCCAGCGCCTCGGGCGCCAGGTGGGCCATCTTGTTGTAGGCGCCGCGCAGCTTGAAGCTGAACACCGGCTGGCGGTCCTCGCGCTTGAGCAGCACCGTGTTGGCGAGGCGGCGCGACAGGCTCTTGGCCGGCGTCAGCGGCGACTCGACGGCGACGTCGTAGACGCGGGCGGTGAGGATCTTCTTCAGGTAGCCGGCCGCGATGCTCGCGACGTCGGTTTCGGCAGCGGACATCGGGACGGCGGGCAGACGGGGTGCGCGCATAACCGGGGGAGGGGCCGCATCATACGACGCGGGCCGGCGGCGCTTGCCGGAAGAAAAGAAGCCCGGGACCTTGCGGCCCCGGGCCTGAATCCACCATTGGAGGAGGTGGAGGAGACAACCGGTGGGTCGGAGGCAAGACGCCGTCAACGACCGATGGAAGCCAGTCTACCACCGCCTTGCTGCGGTGCAATATCCTGACTGGCCTGCTGGCCGACCTGCCGCAAGCCTCGGCGACGCCTGCGCCGGACCTGCGCACAATGCACGCCTTTTCGCGCCGCTCACGGAGTTTCACGCCATGGAATGCACGATCAACTGGATCCCGGCCTCGGGCATGGGCTTCGTCGCCGAGACCGGCAGCGGCCATCTGCTGACCATGGACGGCGCGCCCGACGGCGGCGGCCGCAACCTCGCCCCGCGGCCGATGGAGACGCTGCTGGCCGGTGCCGGCGGCTGCACCGCCTACGACGTCGTGCTGATCCTCAAGCGCGGCCGCCACGACGTGCGCGGCTGCCAGGTCAAGCTGCAGGCCGAACGTGCCGCCACCGACCCGAAGGTGTTCACGAAGATCCACCTGCACTTCGTCGTCACCGGCCGCGGCCTGCCGGCGCAGGCGGTGGAGCGCGCGATCGCGCTGTCGCACGAGAAGTACTGCTCGGCGACGATCATGCTGGCGCGCACGGCCGAGATCACGACCGGCTACGAGATCGTCGAGGGCTGATCAGATGCGGTGCGCGGTGACGGTCATCACCTTGGCCGCCGCGCGCATCGCCAGCCGCACCGGCATCGGCAGCGCGATGCCGCCGGCGTCCTCGGCGCCGTCGGCGTGGCGGCGTTCGTCGTCCTTCATCTGCTCGACGATGGCGCGCGAACGTTCGTCGCCCGCCGGCAGCCGGTCGAGGTGGCCGGCGAGGTGCTGCTCGACCTGACGCTCGGTCTCGACGACGAAGCCCAGGCTGACGCGGTCACCCAGGCGCCCGGCGGCCAGGCCGATGGCGAAGGCGCCGGCGTACCACAGCGGGTTGAGCAGGCTGGGGCGGTCGCCGAGCTCGTCCAGCCGCTGCTGCGTCCAGGCGAGGTGGTCGATCTCCTCGCGCGCCGCGGCCGCCATCTGCTCGCGCAGCTCGGGGCTGCGCGCGGTCAGCGCCTGCGCCTGGTACAGCGCCTGGGCGCAGACCTCGCCGACGTGGTTCACGCGCATCAGCGCCGCCGACAGGCTGCGTTCGTCCTCGGCCGGCGGTTCGGCGTCGGCGCGCGCCGGGCCGGCGGGGTTGGGACGGCCGGCGTGCACGGCGCCGGACAGGGTGCGCAGCGCGTTGTCGGCGCTGACGAGAAGGCGGTCGACGGTGCTCATGCGGTGCAGCATAGCGCCGGCCACGGGGCGCTGCTGACCACCCGGCCCCGGGGGGCGGGCGCTTGCAGATGAGGTCTTTGCGCTTTGCCCGGGCACGGGTTTTGCGCATCATCGCGAGCTTTTGCCGCGTGCTCCCGCCGCCCTCGATGCTCGTCTTCGTCCTCCGCCGGCTCGCCCAGGCCCTCGTCGTGATGCTGGCGGTGGCGTTCATCGCCTTCATGCTGTTCCAGTACGTCGGCGACCCGGTGCTCAACCTGCTGGGCCAGGACGCGACGCAGGAGCAGCGTGCCCAGCTGCGCCGTGACCTCGGGCTGGACCAGGGCTTCCTGGTGCAGTTCGGCCACTTCGTCGCCAATGCCGTGCAGGGCGAGTTCGGCCTCAGCCTGCGCCAGGGGCGCCAGGTCTCGGCGCTGATCGCCGAACGTTTCCCGGCGACGCTGGAGCTGTCGCTGGTGGCGGCGCTGCTGGCGCTGGTGCTGGGCATCCCGCTGGGCGTCTACGCCGCGCTGCGCCGCGGCAGCGCCGGCGCGCAACTGGTGATGACGCTGTCGCTGCTGGGCGTGTCGCTGCCGACCTTCCTGATCGGCATCCTGCTGATCCTGGTCTTCGCGGTGCAGCTGCACTGGCTGCCGAGCTTCGGCCGCGGCGAGGTCGTCGCGCTGGGCGGCTGGACGACCGGGCTGCTGACCGCCGACGGCCTGAAGCACCTGGTGCTGCCGGCGGTGACGCTGTCGGTGTTCCAGCTGGCGCTGATCCTGCGCCTGGTGCGCGCCGAGATGCTGGAGGTGCTGCGCAGCGACTACATCAAGTTCGCGCGCGCCCGCGGCCTGAGCGACCGCGCGGTGCACTTCGGCCACGCGCTGAAGAACACGCTGGTGCCGGTGATCACGATCACCGGGCTGCAGCTGGGCTCGCTGATCGCCTTCGCGATCATCACCGAGACCGTCTTCCAGTGGCCCGGCATGGGGCTGCTGTTCATCCAGGCGGTGCAGTTCGCCGACATCCCGGTGATGGCGGCCTACCTCTGCCTGATCGCGCTGATCTTCGTGCTGATCAACCTCGTCGTCGACCTGCTGTACTTCGTCGTCGACCCGCGGCTGCGCATCGAGCGCAGCGCCGCCGCCCACTGAGCCCCCGCGATGGCGCCCGTTCCCGACACCTCCCTGCCCAGGCCGCCCGGCCGCCTGGCACGTTTTCTCGACGGCGACGTCTGGCACAGCTTCAAGCGCTCGCCGACGGCGATCCTGGCGGCCGTCATCGCCGCGGTCTGCGTGTTCTGCGCGCTGTTCGCCGGCTGGGTCTCGCCGCACGACCCCTTCGACCTGGCGACGCTGGACCTGATGGACTCGCGCCTGCCGCCGGCCTGGATCGACGGCGGCAGCACGAAGTACCTGCTGGGCACCGACGACCAGGGCCGCGACATCCTGTCGGCGCTGATGTACGGGGCGCGCATCTCGCTGCTCGTCGGGCTGGCTTCGGTGGCGCTGTCGGTGGTGCTGGGCGTCGGCCTCGGGCTGCTGGCCGGCTTCGTCGGCGGCCGCACCGACGCCTTCATCATGCGCGTCTGCGACGTCATGCTGTCCTTCCCGGCGATCCTCGTCGCGCTGTTGATCGACGGCGTCGGCCGGGCGCTGTTCCCGCAGGCCCACGAGACGCTGGCCTTCGGCGTGCTGATCCTGGCGATCGCGCTGACCGGCTGGGTGCAGTACGCACGCACGGTGCGCGGCTCGACGATGGTCGAACGCCAGAAGGAGTACGTGCAGGCGGCGCGCATCATCGGCGTGCCGTCGCTGCGCATCATGCGCCGTCACGTGCTGCCCAACGTGATGGGGCCGGTGCTGGTGCTGGCGACGATCCAGGTCGCCACCGCCATCCTCACCGAGGCGACGCTGTCCTTCCTCGGCGTCGGCGTGCCGCCGACCTCGCCGTCGCTGGGCACGCTGATCCGCGTCGGCAACGACTTCCTGTTCTCCGGCGAATGGTGGATCACGATCTTCCCGGGCGTGATGCTGGTGCTGATCGCGCTGTCGGTGAACCTGCTCGGCGACTGGCTGCGCGACGCGCTGAACCCGAGGCTGCGCTGATGGACGCTCCGCTGCTCGAAGTCCGGCACCTCGCCGTCGAGTTCCCCACGCGCCGCGGCACGCTGCGCGCGCTGGACGACATCTCCTTCGACATCCGCGCCGGCGAGATCCTCGGCGTCGTCGGCGAGTCCGGCGCCGGCAAGTCGCTGACCGGCGCGGCCATCATCGGCCTGCTGGAGCCGCCGGGGCGCATCGCCGGCGGCGAGATCCGCCTCGAAGGACGGCGCATCGACGACCTGCCGCCCGAGGCGATGCGCCGGCTGCGCGGGCGCTCGATCGGCGCCGTCTTCCAGGACCCGCTGACCTCGCTGAACCCGCTGTACACGGTGGGCCGCCAGCTCGTCGAGACGATCCGCACCCATCTGCCGGTGTCGGCCGAGGAGGCGAGGGCGCGGGCGATCCGGCTGCTGGAGGAAACCGGCATCCCGGCGGCACGAGAACGTTTCGACCACTACCCGCACCAGTTCTCCGGCGGCATGCGCCAGCGGGTCGTCATCGCGCTGGCGCTGGCCGCCGAGCCCAAGCTGATCGTCGCCGACGAGCCGACGACGGCGCTGGACGTGTCGATCCAGGCCCAGATCATCACCCTGCTCAAGCGCGTCTGCCGCGAACACGGCGCGGCGGTGATGCTGGTCACGCACGACATGGGCGTCATCGCCGAGACCTGCGACCGCGTCGCGGTGATGTACGCCGGCCGCATCGCCGAGATCGGCCCGGTGGCCGAGGTCATCCACCGCGCGCGCCATCCGTACACGGCCGGGCTGATGGGCTCGATCCCGGCGATGGACGTCGAGCGCGAACGCCTGGCGCAGATCGACGGCGCGATGCCGCGGCTGGGCGCGATCCCGGCCGGCTGCGCCTTCCACCCGCGCTGCGAACACACGTTTGCACGCTGCCGCAGCGAACGCCCCGAGTTGATGGCGGCCGGCACGACCCGCGCCGCCTGCTGGCGGGTCGCAGCCGACCAGGAGGCGGCGGCATGACGGCGCTGGTGCAGGTGCACGACCTGGCCAAACGCTTCGACGTCTCGCCGCCCTGGCTGGAGCGTGTCGTCGGCGGCAAGCCGCGTCAGGTGGTGCATGCCGTGGACGGCGTGTCCTTCGACATCGAACGCGGCACGACGCTGGCGCTGGTCGGCGAGTCGGGCTGCGGCAAGAGCACGGTGGCGCGGCTGCTGGTGGGGCTGTACGCGCCCAGCGCCGGCACGCTGCAGTTCGACGGCCGGCCGCTGGACGCCGCGGCGCGGCAGCGGCTGCAGATGATCTTCCAGGACCCGTACGCCAGCCTCAACCCGCGCTGGACGGTGCAGGACATCGTCGCCGAGCCGCTGGTCGAGCGCCGGCTGGCACGCGGCGCCGAGCTGCAGGCGCGTGTCGCGGCGCTGCTGCAGTCGGTCGGGCTGGCGGCGGCCGACGGCGTGAAGTACCCGCACCAGTTCTCCGGCGGCCAGCGCCAGCGCATCTCGATCGCGCGTGCGCTGGCCACCGAGCCCGAGTTCCTGGTCTGCGACGAACCGACCTCGGCGCTCGACGTCTCCGTGCAGGCCCAGGTGCTGAACCTGATGAAGGACCTGCAGCGCGAGCGCGGGCTGACCTATCTGTTCATCTCGCACAACCTGGCCGTCGTGCGCCACGTCGCCGACGCGGTCGGCGTGATGTACCTGGGGCGGCTGGTCGAGCAGGCGCCCAAGCGGGCGCTGTTCGCGGAGCCGCGCCACCCGTACACGCGGCTGCTGCTCGACGCGATCCCCGACGTCGCGATGAGCGGCCGTGCGCGCACGCCGGTGCGCGGCGAGGTGCCCAACCCGCTGGCGCCGCCGACCGGCTGCGCCTTCCACCCGCGCTGCCCGCACGCCGCGTCGCGCTGCGCCGTCGAACGGCCGCTGCTGCGCGACGACGGCCGCGGCGGCCGCACGGCCTGCCACGCGGTGGAAGAGGGGCGGATCTAGGCGAGCAGGCGTTCGAGCGCGAACAGCGCCCGGGTGTCCTCGCGTTCGCGCACGACGTGCACGGCGTCGCCGTCGAGCAGGATCTCGGCGGCGCGCGGGCGGCTGTTGTAGTTGCCGGCCATCGCCATGCCGTAGGCGCCGGCGGACAGCACGGCGACGATGTCGCCCGGCGCGACGGCCAGCCTGCGGTCGCGGCCCAGCCAGTCGCCCGACTCGCAGACCGGGCCGACGACGTCCCAGGTGGCGGCCACGGTGTCGGCGCCGGGACGGCAGGGCTCGATCGCCATCCAGGCCTCGTACATCGCCGGGCGCACGAGGTCGTTCATCGCCGCGTCGACGATGCAGAAGTTCTTCGTCTCGCCGGGCTTCAGGTACTGCACCTCCGCCAGCAGCACGCCGGCGTTGCCGACCAGCGAGCGCCCGGGCTCGACGAGCAACTGGCGGTGGCCGTGGCCGCGTGCGCGCATCAGGTCCGCGAGGCCGCGCACCAGCGTCTCGGGCGAGGGCGGCGCCTCGTCGGTGTAGGTGATGCCCAGGCCGCCGCCGACGTCGACGTGGGCCAGCGCGATGCCTTCGGCCTCGACCGCTTCGACGAGGTCGAGCACGCGGCCGAGCGCGTCGAGATAGGGTTCGAGCTGCGTGATCTGCGAGCCGATGTGGCAGTCGATGCCGACGACCTGCAGCGACGGCAGCGCGGCGGCGCGGCGGTAGACGGCCAGCGCCTCGTCGTGCGGGATGCCGAACTTGTTGTCCTTCAGCCCGGTCGAGATGTAGGGGTGGGTGCCGGCGTCGACGTCGGGGTTGACGCGCAGGCTGACCGGCGCGCGCCGGCCCATCGCCGCGGCGACCTCGGCCAGGCGCTCCAGCTCGCCCAGGCTCTCGACGTTGAAGCAGTGCACGCCGACCTCGAGCGCGCGGCGCATCTCGGCGGCGGTCTTGCCGACGCCGGAGAACACGATCTTCGACGGCTCGGCGCCGGCGGCCAGCACCCGCTCCAGCTCGCCGCCGGAGACGATGTCGAAGCCGCAGCCGGCGCGCGCGAAGGTCTGCAGCACGGCGAGGTTGGAGTTGGCCTTGATCGCGTAGCAGATCAGGTGCGGCAGGCCCTCGAGCGCACGCTGGTAGCCGGCGAGCGCGTCGAGCATCGCCGTGCGCGAGTAGACGTACAGCGGCGTGCCGTGGCGGCGCGCCAGGTCGGCCAGCGAATGGCCTTCCAGCCGCAGCTCGCCGTCGGCGTCGCGCACCAGGTGGGGGTGGCCGGGCAGCGTCACTTCGCCGCTCCCGACGCCGCGCCGGCGGGCGCCGGCAGCTTCAGCGGGCCCTTCTGGCCGCATCCGGCCGTCAGGGTCAGGGCGAGGGCCGCCACGAGCGCCGCGGCGCCGCGCACTACACTGTTTCGGGAGAGTTGACGCATTTCAGGAAGATTCTATGAGCACGGTCCTGACCGACGCCGAGTACCACCGCCTGGCGCAGGAGGCGCTGGCACGCATCGAGGCCACCGCCGACCGGCTGCTGCAGCAGGACGTCGTCGACATCGACACCACGCGTACCGGCGGCCTGCTGGAGCTGTCCTTCCCGAACGGCAGCAAGATCGTCGTCAACACCCAGCCGCCGCTGCAGGAGCTGTGGCTGGCGGCGCGCGGCGGCGGTTTCCACTACCGCTGGGCCGACGGCCGCTGGGCCGACACGCGCGACGGCAGCGAGTTCTTCGAGGCGCTGAGCCGGCACGCCAGCACCCAGGCCGGCAAGCCGATCGTGTTCTGAAGCGCGCGCCGGCGCGCGCCGGCGTTCAGCGCTTGAACAGGTCGAGGATCGTGCTGCGTTCCTCGTTCGTCGGCGCCTGCGGCACGGCGTCGCTCAGGCCGACGCTGGAGACGCCGGCGCCGTCGCGGTACTCCTCGTACATCCAGACGCCCTCGTGCTGGACGACGCCCGCCGGCGGCAGCGGCTCGAACACGGGCACGCCGCGCAGCGCGGTCTGCATGTACTCGATCCACACCGGCAGCGCGCGGCCGCCGCCGGTTTCGCGGTCGCCGAGCTTCCTCGGCGTGTCGTAGCCGATCCAGACCACCGCGACCTGCGTCGGCTGGTAACCGGCGAACCAGGCGTCCATCGAGTCGTTGGTCGTGCCGGTCTTGCCGTACAGGTCGGGCCGCTTCAGCGTCGCCTGCGCGCGTGCAGCGGTGCCGGCGCGCGCGACGTTCTGCAGCAGCGAGCCCATCACGAAGGCGTTGCGCTCGTCGAGCACACGCATGCTCTCGTCGCGCGGCTTGAGCTGGGTCTCCTGCAGCACGCGGCCCTTGACGTCGGTGATCCGGGTGATCATCACCGGCGTGACGCGGTAGCCGCCGTTGGCGAAGACGCCGTAGGCGGTGGCCATCTGCAGCGGCGTCACCGAGCCGGCGCCCAGCGCCATCGTCAGATAGGCCGGATGCCGCTCGGGCTCGAAACCGAAACGCGTGATCCATTCCTGGGCGAACGGCGCGCCCACCGACTGCAGCACCCGGATCGAGACCATGTTCTTGGACTTGGCCAGCGCCGCCTGCAGCGTCATCGGGCCCTCGAACTTGCCGTCGTAGTTCTTCGGCTCCCAGGGCTGGCTGCCGGTGACGGTGGCGTCGAAGAACAGCGGCGCGTCGTTGACCACGGTCGCCGGCGTGAAGCCCTTTTCCAGCGCCGCCGAGTAGATGAAGGGCTTGAACGACGAGCCCGGCTGGCGCCAGGCCTGGGTCACGTGGTTGAACTTGTTCTTGCCGAAGTCGAAGCCGCCGACCATCGCCTGCAGCGCACCGGTGCGCGGGTCCAGCGCGACGAAGGCGCCCTCGACCTCCGGCAGCTGGGTCAGCGTCCAGTTGCCCTTGGCGTCCTGCATCGCACGCACCACGGCGCCGCGGCGGATCTGGGTCTTGGGCCCGGCCTTCTCCGACAGTCCGGAGGTGACCGGCTTCAGGCCGTCGCCGGTGACGGTGATCGTGTCGCCGGACTGCAGCATCGCGACGACCTTGCGCGGCGCGGCCTCGAGCACCACGGCACTGCGCAGGTCGTCGTTGTCGGGGTGGTCGGCGAGCGCCTCGGCGACGCGCGCGTCGACCTGCGCCGGATCGCCCGGCAGGTCGATGTAGGCCTCGGGGCCGCGGTAGACGCGCCTGAGCTCGTAATCCATCAGGCCGCGGCGCAGCGCGCGGTAGGCGGCCATCTGCTGACGGGAGTCGATCGTCACCCAGGCGTTCAGGCCGCGGGTGTAGGTCTCCTCGCCGTACTGGGCGAAGATCAGCTGGCGCACCTGCTCGGCGACGAACTCGGCATGCACCGCGATGTCGCTGGGCACGCGGTAGTGCAGCTTCTGCTCCAGCGCGGCGTCGTGTTCGGCCTCGGTGATGAAGCCGTTCTCGAACATGCGCTCGATGATGTAGCGCTGGCGCAGCTCGGCGCGCTTGGGGTTGGCGATCGGGTTGTAGGCCGACGGCGCCTTGGGCAGGCCGGCGAGCATCGCCGCCTCGGCCACCGTCACGTCGGCGAGCTTCTTGCCGAAGTAGATCTCCGCGGCCGCGGCGAAGCCGTTGGCGCGCTGGCCGAGGTAGATCTGGTTCATGTAGGCCTCGAGGATCTGGTCCTTCGAGAGCTGGCGCTCGATCTTCAGCGCCAGCAGGATCTCGTAGATCTTGCGCGTGAAGGTCTTCTCGGTCGACAGGTAGAAGTTGCGCGCCACCTGCATCGTGATCGTCGACGCGCCCTGGCTGCGTGCGTCGCGCAGGTTCTCGATCGCCGCGCGGGCCACGCCCTTGTAGTCGACGCCGCCGTGTTCGTAGAAGCGTGCGTCCTCGGCGGCGAGCACCGCGTTCTTCATCACCTGCGGGATCTGCGCGATCGGCGTGAAGTTGCGCCGCTCCTCGCCGAACTCGCCGAGCAGCACGCCGTCGCTGGAGAACACGCGCAGCGGCAGCTTGGGCCGGTAGTCGGTGAGGCTGGCGATCTCCGGCAGCTGCGGGTAGGCCACGGCCAGCGCGACGCCGACCACCATCACGACGGACACGACAGCCGCGAGCGCCAGGCCGACAAGCCAGGCCAGGGCCAGCAGCAGCAGGCTGCCGGCAGTGCGTCGCGGGCGGGAGCGGGGTGCGCCACCGGAAGGCGCCGGCGGGCGCTCGGGCGCGGGATCGGTAGAGGACATGGGGATCCCGTGGAGAGGTCGCCGGGATTATAGGAAGGCGTCCGCCGGCGGGTTTTCATGGCCGGCGCCGTGACATTCCTCACGTCGTGTTGCCGCCCGGCCGCCGCGGGGTGTTGCGATGCCGCCAGCAAGGGCGCGGATTCGTTGCCGACCGTGCAGTAGTTGCGCCCGTTTCTCTGCGGTTTACAAAGGCTTTACTGCTAGCATTCAAGTAACTCTTTAACAAGCTCGGGTTGGATCCCGCCTGCCTGGGGAGCGTGCGCTTTGAGCTTTCTCGACAATCTTCTGGGCCGCAAGCACCCACCCATGATCGGGCTGGACATCAGCTCGTCCAGCGTCAAGCTCGTCGAGCTGGGGCGCGCGCCCTCCGGTGAGTTCGTGCTGGAGCGTTTCGCCACCGAGCCGTTCGAAAAGGGCTGGATCACCGACGGCCAGATCGAGAAGTTCGACGAGGTCGCCGAAGCCGTGCGCCGCGTCGTCGCCAAGAGCGGCACGCGCTCCAAGAACGTCGTCATGGCGATGCCGCAGTCGGCCGTCATCACGAAGAAGATCATGCTGCCGGCCGGCCTGCGCGACGAGGAGATGGAACTGCAGGTCGAGTCCGAGGCCAACCAGTACATCCCGTTCTCGCTCGACGAGGTCAGCCTGGACTTCTGCGTCATCGGCCCGAGTGCCACCTCCGCCGGCGACGTCGAGGTGCTGATCGCCGCCAGCCGCAAGGACCGCGTGCAGGACCGCCAGGGCCTGGCCGAGGCCGCCGGGCTGAAGCCGGTGGTGCTGGACATCGAGTCGCACGCCTCGCGCCTGGCGATGAGCCGGGTCGTCGCGGCGCTGCCCAACGAGGGCCGCGACGCGCTGGTCGCGCTGTTCGAGATCGGCGCCGACACCACCAGCCTGAAGGTGCTGCGCGACGACGACATGCTCTACGACCGCGACCAGGCCTTCGGCGGCTCGCAGCTCACCCAGCTGATCAGCCGCCAGTACGGCCTGTCCTTCGAGGAAGCCGAGGCCAAGAAGCTCTCCGGCGACCTGCCCGAGGACTACGAGAGCGCGATCCTCGCTCCCTTCGTCGACAGCCTGTCGCAGGAGATCGGCCGCGCGCTGCAGTACTTCTTCACCAGCACGCCGCACCACAAGGTGCACTACGTGATGCTTGCCGGCGGCACCGCGACGCTGCCCGGCCTGAAGGATCGTGTCACCGAACTCACCGGCTTCGCCTCGCAGGTCGTGAATCCATTCGACAACATGCAGCTCGGCTCGGCCGTGCGTGAAAGCCGCGTTCGCCGCGAAGCGCCGTCGTACCTGACGGCCTGCGGCCTCGCGATGCGGAGGTTCATGCAGTGATCCTCATCAACCTGCTGCCGCATCGCGAGGAGAAGCGGCGCCAGCGCAAGCGGGCCTTCCTCGTCGGCCTGGGGCTGGCTGCCTGCGGCGGCGTGGCCGCCGTCGGCGTCTGGTACACCGCGCTCCAGCAGATGACCTCGACGCAGGCCGACCGCAACGCCTTCCTCAAGTCGAAGATCTCCGTGCTCGACAAGGAGATCAAGGACATCGCGACGCTGCGCAGCGAGATCGAGGCGTTGAAGTCCCGCCAGAAGGCGGTCGAGGACCTGCAGACCGACCGCAACACGCCGGTCTACCTGCTCAACGAACTCGTCAAGCAGACGCCCGAGGGTGTGTACCTGACCAGCATCCGCCAGAGCGGGCGCACCGTGACGATCGCCGGCGTGGCGCAGACCAACGAGCGCGTCTCGGAGTTCCTGCGCAACGCGCTGTACAACTCGCCCTGGCTGGAGCGCCCCGAGCTCGTCGAGATCAAGGCCCGCAGCGCCCAGGCGAACAGCCGCGACACCTCGCGCCTGTTCGACTTCTCGATGCGCGTGACGCTCAAGCGCCCGCAGTCCCCCGCCGCTGCCGCCTCGGCGCCCGCCAAGGGTGCCTCGGCTGTCGCCGCGAAGTCTTCCTGAGGCGAGCATGGCCCGAAACGTCAACATCGACCTCGGCGGCCTGTTCGAACGGGCTGCCTCCCAGTTCCGCGGGATCAACGTCAACGAGCCCGGCCAGTGGCCGCCGCTGCCCAAGGCCGCGGCCTGGACCGCGGCCGCGCTGGTGACCGTCGTGCTCGGCTGGTTCCTGCTGCTGTCGGCGGCCAACGACGAACTGCAGGCCGAGCGCGACCGCGAGCCGGCGCTGAAGACCGAATACCGCAACAAGCTCTCGCAGGCGGTCAACATCGGCGAGCTGCGCAAGCAGAAGGAGCAGGTGCAGGAGTACGTGACCCAGCTCGAGCGCCAGCTGCCGGGCAAGGCCGAGATGGACGCGCTGCTGTCGGACATCAACCAGGCCGGCCTCGGCCGCGGCCTGCAGTTCGAGCTGTTCCGTCCCGGCCAGGTCGAGGTCAAGGACTACTACGCCGAGCTGCCGATCTCGATCAAGGTCTCCGGGCGCTACCACGACGTCGGGGCGTTCGCCGCCGACGTCGCCAACCTATCGCGCATCGTCACGCTGCAGAACCTCACGATCACGCAGATGCCCAAGGAAGCCAACGGCATGCTGGCGATGGAGGCCACCGCGCGCACCTACCGCTATCTCGACCCGTCCGAGGTCGAAGAGCGGCGCAAGGCGGCCGCGTCGCAGCAGAAGAAGAAGGGGGGCCGCAAGTGATGCCCGCCCGAACCGGCCTGGCGCTCGCGCTGGCCGCCGCGCTGGTCGCCGGCTGTGCCGACCAGAACGAGGAACTCCAGGCCTGGATGGACCAGCAGCGGCGCGAGGTGAAGCCGAGCGTGCAGCCGCTGCAGGCGCCCAAGCGCTTCGACCCCGAGCCCTACACCCAGGCGCAGGGGGTCGAGCCGTTCAGCAACCAGAAGCTGTCGGTCGCCCTCAAGCAGGAGGCGCGGCAGCCGAACTCCCTGCTGGCGTCGGAGATGAACCGCCGCCGCGAGCCGCTCGAGGCCTACCCGCTGGACAGCATGTCGATGGTCGGCAGCGTCGTGCGGGGAGGCCAGCAGTTCGCGCTGCTGCGGGTGGAGAACCTGCTGTACCAGGTCAAGGTGGGTGACTACCTGGGCCAGAACTATGGCCGTGTGATGCGCATCGCCGAAAGCGAGATCGCGCTGCGCGAGGTCGTGCAGGACGCCGCCGGCGAGTGGGTCGAGCGCCCGGCCGTGCTGCAACTGCAGGAGAGGGCGCGATGACGGCGATGAAGGACACCGAGGAGATTCGAACGATGTTCAACTGGCGAGCCGTTCTTGCGGCCATCGCGACCAGCGGCCTGCTGCTCGCCCCGGCTGCCTGGGCCGATCCGGCGATCCAGTCGGTCAGCAGCACCCAGCAGGCCGGCGGCGAGGTCGTGCGCATCGAGCTCAGCGAACCGCTGGCGGCGGTGCCCAACGGCTTCTCGGTGCAGAACCCGCCGCGCATCGCGGTGGACCTGCCCGGCGTCGGCAACGCGATGGGCCGCAACAGCGTCGAGGTCAACCAGGGCAACCTGCGCTCGGTCAGCATCGCGCAGGCCGGCGACCGCACGCGTCTGGTGCTCAACCTGAAGCAGCCGACGAGCTACCAGGCCCAGATCCAGGGCAACGCGCTGCTGCTGGTGCTGAACACCGTGGCGCCGCAGATCGCCGTGGCCGAACAGCCGGTTCACTTCGCGCCGTCGCAGAACGTCGAGACGCAGAGCATTCGCGGCATCGACTTCCGCCGCGGTGCCGACGGCGCCGGCCGCGTCGTCGTCGCGCTGCCGAGCGCGCAGCTCGGCGTCGACCTGCGCCAGCAGGGCCAGAACCTCGTCGTCGAGTTCCCGCGCGCGACGCTGCCCGACGCGCTGCGCCGCCGGCTGGATGTCACCGACTTCGGCACCCCGGTGCGCATGGTGTCGACGGTGCAGGCCGGCGACCGCGTGCGCATGGTCGTCGAGCCCACCGGTGCCTGGGAGCACAGCGCCTACCAGACCGACGACCAGTTCGTGCTCGAGGTCCGGCCGCTGAAGATGGACCCGAACAAGCTGACGCAGGGCCCGGGCTACCAGGGCGAGAAGCTGTCGCTGAACTTCCAGAACATCGAGGTCCGGGCGCTGCTGCAGGTCATCGCCGACTTCACCAACTTCAACGTCGTGACCAGCGACACCGTCACCGGCACCGTCACGCTGCGGCTGAAGGACGTGCCCTGGGACCAGGCGCTGGACATCATCATGCAGAGCAAGGGCCTGGGCGTGAAGAAGTCCGGCAACGTGCTCTGGATCGCGCCGAAGGAGGAGCTGGCCGCCAAGGAGCAGGTCGACCTGGAGGCCAAGAAGAAGGTCGCCGAGCTCGAGCCGCTGCGCACCCAGTCCTTCCAGCTCAACTACACCAAGGCCGAGGTCGTGGCCAAGGGGCTGCTGGGCCAGAACCAGGGCCAGAGCGGCGGCTCGTCGCATGCCTCGCGCATCCTGTCGCCGCGTGGCAGCGTGATCTTCGAGACGCGCACCAACCAGCTCTTCGTCTCCGACATCCCGAGCAAGCTCGAGGAGATCACCCAGCTGATCGCCAAGATCGACATCCCGGTGCGCCAGGTGATGATCGAGGCGCGCATCGTCGAGGCCGACGACACCTTCGGGCGGGCGCTCGGGGTCAAGCTGGGCGCCAATGCCGCGCCGAAGTTCTACAACAACGGCGGTGTGGGCGTCGGTGTCGGCGGCAACTACGACGACGTCGGCTACCAGACGGGCCAGCTGTTGAAGGACCCGGGCTTCAACAGCACCCAGTTCGTCAACCTGCCGGCCAACATCTCGTCGTCGAACTTCAGCGGCGTCACTTCGGCACCGACCTTCGCGGTGTCGCTGTTCAACTCCAGCCTGACGCGTTTCCTGAACCTGGAGCTCTCGGCGCTGGAAGCCGACGGCAAGGGCAAGATCGTCTCCAGCCCGCGTGTCATCACCGCCGACCAGGAGAAGGCGCTGATCGAGCAGGGCGAGGAGCTGCCATACCAGGAGAGCACCTCCAGCGGCGCCACCTCGATCAGCTTCCGCAAGGCCAGTCTCAAGCTCGAGGTCACGCCGCAGATCACGCCCGAAGGCAACGTGATCCTCGACGTCGACGTCAACAAGGACAGCGTCGGCCGTTCGACCGCCGCCGGCTTCGCGATCGACACCAAGCACGTCAAGACCAAGGTGCTGGTCGAGAACGGCGGCACGGTGGTCATCGGCGGCATCTACACGCAAAGCGAGAGCACCGACGTCAGCAAGGTGCCGCTGCTGGGCGACATCCCGGGGCTGGGCGTCCTGTTCCGCAGCACCACGCGTACCTCCAGCAAGACCGAGCTGCTGGTGTTCCTGACGCCCAAGATCGTGACCGACCGGGCTGCGGTGCGTTGACGCCTGACGTGTCGGATCTGAGGCGCTCGCCTGCCGTGCCCGCGCGTGCCGCAGCGGGCCGGCAGGCCGGACGGTGCGGCGCTCGCTCCCGGAGCCTCGTCGCGTGATCCTCTCCCTCGTCGGCATGCCCGGCAGTGGCAAGTCCACCGTCGGGCGCCATCTGGCGCGGCAGCTCGGGCTGCGTTTCGTCGACAGCGACGCCGAGATCGAGCGCTCGCTGGGCATCAGCATCCGCGACTACTTCGCCGCCCACGGCGAGGAGGCCTTCCGCGACCTCGAGCAGCGCACGATCGACGAGCTGACGCGCCAGCCTGGCTGCGTGCTCGCCACCGGCGGCGGTGCCGTGCTGCGGCCGGCCAACCGCGAGGCGCTGCACTCGCGCACGCAGGTGTTCTATCTGCGCTCGACGCCGGAAGAGCTGTTCCGCCGCCTGCGCCACGACACGACGCGGCCGCTGCTGCAGGTGGGCGATCCGCAGCGCCGGCTGCGCGAGCTGTTCCGCGACCGCGACCCGCTGTACCGCCGCTGCGCGCACTTCGTCGTCGAGACGACGCGGCCGTCGGTGCCCTCGCTGATCGGCATGGTGCTGATGCAGCTGGAGCTGGCCGGCCTCGTCGATCCCGGCCGCGTGCCGTCGCCGATCGATCATTCGCCCGCCGAGGCGTCGAGCGCCGCCGACCGCCACTGAGGCGTCTCGGGCGGCGCCGTACACTGTCGCCGCCATGAGCGAACCCGTCTCCGTTTCCGTCGCGACGCCCGATTCGCGCTATGACATCCTGATCGGCGGCGGCCTGCTTGCCGCGCCCGCGTGCTGGCAGGGCCTGCCGCGTGCGGCCCATGCCGTCATCGTCACCAACACCACGGTCGGCCCGCTGCACGGCGACGCGCTGCGCCGCGCACTGGCGCCGCTGCACCGCGACGTCAGCACCGTCGTGCTGCCCGACGGCGAGGCGCACAAGACCTGGCAGACGCTGAACCTGATCTTCGACCACCTGCTGGCGCGTGGCTGCGACCGCAAGACGGTGCTCTACGCGCTCGGCGGCGGCGTCGTCGGCGACATCACCGGCTTCGCCGCCGCCAGCTACATGCGCGGCGTGCCCTTCGTGCAGGTGCCGACGACGCTGCTGGCGCAGGTCGACTCCTCGGTCGGCGGCAAGACCGCGATCAACCACCCGCTGGGCAAGAACATGATCGGCGCGTTCTACCAGCCGCGCCGCGTGATCTGCGACCTCGACACGCTGGACACCTTGCCGGCGCGCGAAGTCAGCGCCGGGCTGGCCGAGATCATCAAGTACGGGCCGATCGCCGATGCCGGCTTCCTCGACTGGATCGAGGCCAACATCGACGCGCTGCGCGCGCGCGACCGCGCCGCGCTGGCGTACGCGGTGCGGCGCTCCTGCGAGATCAAGGCCGAGGTCGTCGGCCAGGACGAGCGCGAAGCCGGTCTGCGCGCGATCCTCAACTTCGGCCACACCTTCGGCCACGCGATCGAAGCCGGCCTGGGTTATGGCGAGTGGCTGCACGGCGAAGCCGTCGGCTGCGGCATGGTGATGGCGGCCGAGCTGTCGGCGCTGCTGGGCCTGGTGCCGCCGGCCTTCGTCGAGCGCCTGCAACGCCTGTGCGAACGTGCCGGCCTGCCGGTGCGCGGCCCGCGGCTGGGCATCGAGCGCTACCTCGAGCTGATGCGCGTCGACAAGAAGGCCGAAGGCGGCGAGATCCGCTTCGTGCTGATCGAGGCCCCGGGCCGCGCCGTCGTGTGCGCGGCGCCGGACGTGCTGGTCGCCGAGGCGATCGAGCGCCATCTCGTGGCGTGAACGGCACCGGCCTGGCTCCGTGGGCGGTCGACCCGTGGCGCAGCCGCGGGCGGCGCATCGACGAAGGCTCGGCGGCCCCGCGCACCGAGCACCAGCGCGACCGCGACCGCATCGTGCACAGCACGGCCTTCCGGCGCCTGGTCTACAAGACCCAGGTCTTCGTCAACCATGAAGGCGACCTGTTCCGCACCCGGCTGACGCATTCGCTGGAGGTCGCGCAGCTCGGGCGTTCGATCGCGCGCCAGCTGCGCCTGAACGAAGAGCTGATCGAGGCGCTGGCGCTGGCCCATGACCTCGGCCACACACCCTTCGGCCACGCCGGCCAGGACGTGCTGAACCAGTGCATGGCCGGCCACGGCGGCTTCGAGCACAACCTGCAGAGCCTGCGTGTCGTTGACAAGCTGGAGCAGCGTTATCCGGAGTTCGACGGCCTGAACCTCAGCTTCGAGACGCGCGAAGGCATCCTGAAGCACTGCTCGCGCCATCACGCCGAGCTGATGTGCGCCGCCGAGCCCGACGGCCCGGCGCGGCGTTTCCTCGACGGCACGCAGCCTTCGCTGGAGGCGCAGATCGTCAACCTCGCCGACGAGGTGGCCTACAACGCCCACGACGTCGACGACGGCGTGCGCTCCGGCCTGATCACGATGGAGCAGCTCGACGAGCTGGCGCTGTATGCGCGCTTCCGCGACGAGGCGCTCGCCGCGCACCCGAAGCTGCTGGCGATGCCGCCGCGGCGCCTGCTGTTCGAGACGCTGCGGCGTTTGCTGTCGGCGCTGGTCTACGACCTGATCGACGAGACGAACCGCCAGCTTGCCAGGCACCAGCCCGAGGATGCCGACGCGCTGCGACGGCTGCCGCGCATTGCCGCCTTCAGCGACGAGGTGCGCGAGCCGCTTTCGGAGCTGAAGCGCTTTCTGTTCAAGGAGCTGTACCGCCACCCGCAGGTCGTCGACGTGACGGTGCGTGCGCGCACTGTCGTCGCCGAACTCTTCGCGGCCTATGTCTCGGCGCCGCAGGAGATGCCGGCCGATTACGCCGGTGCCAGCGACTTCCACCGTGCGGTCGCCGACTACATCGCCGGCATGACCGACCGCTTCGCGCTGCGCGAGCACCAGCGGCTGACCGGCCGCGATCTGTTCGCGCTCTGATCGCGATGGCGCGGCTGCCTCGGCTCGTGCTGCCCGGCTGCGGCCACCTCGTGGTCCAGCGCGGCCACGACGGTCGCAGCGTGTTCGCCGACGACGAGGATCGGCGCGCCTTCGTCGCCGCGTTGCGCGAGGCCGCGGTGGCCCAGCGGGTCGCGATCCACGCCTACGCGCTGCCCGACACCGAGGTCCAGATCCTGGCTACACCGCCGGCCGAGGACGCGCTCTCGCGCATGATGCAGTCGCTGGGCCGGCGCTACGTCGCGGCCTATCGCCAGCGCCACGGCGGCCGCGGCACGCTGTGGGACGGGCGCTACCGCTGCGCGCCGGTCGAGCCGGGTGACTGGCTGCTGGCGGCGCTGCGGCTGGTCGACGCGGCGGCGCCGTGTTCCAGCGCGGCGCACCGCACCGGCGGTCGCGACCCGCTGGTCAGCGACCCGCCCGAAGTCTGGCAACTGGGCAACACGCCGTTCGAGCGCGAAGCCGCGTACCGCCGTCTGCTCGACACCGGCGTCCCGCCCGCCCAGGCGGCGGCACTGCGCGAAGCCGCGCTGGGCGGCTGGGCCGTCGGGGGGCCGAGCTTCCTGGCCCGGCTGGGCGAGCAGACCGCCCGGCCCTTGCGGCCCCGTCCGCGGGGACGACCGGCGCGCCCGGCGCCGGCCCCCGCCCGCCGGCCGGGCTGAGCCGGGACGTGCAAGGCCGGAAGGCCTTGCGCGCCAGGCTCAGGCCCGAGCGCGATTTCACGCAGGAGGGCTGAGCCGGCGCGTGCCCGCCCACCCGGCGGCCTCCGGACATTCCCGAATGCACGCCCGGCGCGCTCGTGCGTGTCGCCGGTCGCTCGTGGTGCGGGCTCCCGCTGCCGCGCACCAGCTCACGGCGACCCGCGCCGGGCGCGGCCGACATTCGGGCGATCGTCGCCTCGCACGCACCGGGCCCGCGCTCCGGTGCACTGTCGCGGAACATGACTATGTCCCCATTTAACGCGGCATGCTTGTCGATCGTATTGTCTTTTGGTGTCTGACCCCATTTATTCGTACTTGCCCTTATAGAGGGCGTGGGTTAGGCTCGCGCTCCCCCCCCTGATTGCCCGGAGATCGCCATGCGCGACGCAGCCCCCGCCACGCCCGCGACCGTCGACGAAGTCCAGCTCGCCCAAGGCGGCCTGTACGACCCGCGCAACGAACACGACGCCTGCGGTGTCGGCTTCGTCGCCCACATCAAGGGGCAGAAGGCGCACTCGATCATCGAGCAGGGCCTGAAGATCCTCGAGAACCTGGACCACCGCGGTGCCGTCGGCGCCGACGCGCTGATGGGCGACGGCGCGGGCATCCTGATCCAGATCCCCGACGACCTGTACCGCGCCGAGATGGCCGCGCAAGGCGTCGAGCTGCCGCCGCCCGGCGAGTACGGCGTCGGCATGATCTTCCTGCCGAAGGAACACGCTTCGCGCCTGGCCTGCGAGCAGGAGATGGAGCGTGCGATCAAGGCCGAGGGCCAGGTGCTGCTCGGCTGGCGCGACGTGCCGGTCGACCGCGAGATGCCGATGTCGCCGACGGTGCGCCAGAAGGAGCCGGTGATCCGTCAGGTCTTCATCGGCCGCGGCCACGACGTCATCGTGCCCGACGCGCTGGAGCGCAAGCTCTACGTGATCCGCAAGACCGCCTCGGCCGCCATCCAGCGCCTGAAGCTGACGCACAGCCGCGAGTACTACGTGCCCAGCATGAGCTGCCGCACGGTGATCTACAAGGGCCTGCTGCTCGCCGACCAGGTCGGCCTGTACTACCGCGACCTCGCCGACCCGCGTGCGACCTCGGCGCTGGCGCTGGTGCACCAGCGTTTCTCGACCAACACCTTCCCGGAATGGCCGCTGGCGCACCCGTACCGCATGGTCGCGCACAACGGCGAGATCAACACCGTCAAGGGCAACTTCAACTGGATGCGCGCCCGTGAGGGCGTGATGAAGTCGCCGGTGCTCGGCGACGACCTGAAGAAGCTCTACCCGATCAGCTTCGAGCACCAGAGCGACACCGCCACCTTCGACAACACGCTCGAGCTGCTGACGATGTCGGGCTACCCGCTCGCGCACGCGGCGATGATGATGATCCCGGAAGCCTGGGAGAACCACGAGCTGATGGACACGCGCCGGCGCGCGTTCTACGAATACCACGCGGCGATGCTCGAGCCCTGGGACGGCCCGGCGGCGATGGTCTTCACCGACGGCCGCCAGATCGGCGCGACGCTGGACCGCAACGGCCTGCGCCCGGCGCGCTACATCGTCACCGACGACGACCTCGTCGTGATGGCCTCGGAGTCCGGCGTGCTGCCGATCCCCGAGAACCGCATCGTCAAGAAGTGGCGCCTGCAGCCGGGCAAGATGTTCCTGATCGACCTGGAGCAGGGCCGCATCGTCGACGACGAGGAGCTGAAGAACCAGTTCGCCAACGCGCGCCCGTACCGCCAGTGGATCGACAACGTGCGTGTGCGCCTGGACGACGTGCAGGTCAACGCCGAGCCGGCCTCGTTCGCCGAGACGCTGCTCGACCGCCAGCAGGCCTTCGGCTACACGCAGGAAGACATCAAGTTCCTGCTCGCGCCGATGGCCGCCAACGGCGAGGAAGCGATCGGCTCGATGGGCAACGACAGCCCGCTGGCCGTGCTGTCGGACAAGAACAAGCCGCTGTACAGCTACTTCAAGCAGCTGTTCGCGCAGGTGACGAACCCGCCGATCGACCCGATCCGCGAGGCCATCGTCATGTCGCTGAACAGCTTCATCGGCCCGAAGCCCAACCTGCTGGACATCAACGCGGTGAACCCGCCGATGCGTCTGGAGGTGACGCAGCCGGTGCTGGACTTCGACGACATGGCGCGCCTGCGCTCGATCGAGAAGCACACCCACGGCAAGTTCCGCTGCTACGAGCTGGACATCACCTACCCGCTGGCCTGGGGCCGTGAAGGCGTCGAGGCCAAGCTGGCCTCGCTGTGCGCCGAAGCGGTGGATGCGCTGAAGAGCGACCACAACATCCTGATCATCACCGACCGCCGCATGGCGCGCGGCCAGGTGGCGATCCCCGCGCTGCTGGCGCTGTCGGCGATCCACCACCATCTGGTGCGCGAAGGCCTGCGCACGACGGCCGGCCTGGTCGTCGAGACCGGCTCGGCGCGCGAGGTGCACCACTTCGCGGTGCTCGCCGGCTACGGCGCCGAGGCCGTGCACCCGTACCTGGCGCTGGAGACGCTGGCGGCGATGCACGCCGAGCTGCCCGGCGCGCTGTCGGCCGAGAAGGCGATCTACAACTACATCAAGGCCGTCGGCAAGGGTCTCTCGAAGATCATGTCGAAGATGGGCATCAGCACCTACATGTCGTATTGCGGTGCCCAGATCTTCGAGGCCATCGGCCTGAAGAAGGATTTCGTCGAGAAGTACTTCCGCGGCACCGCCAGCCAGGTCGGCGGCATCGGCGTCTTCGAGGTCGCCGAGGAAGCGGTGCGCATGCACCTGGCGGCCTTCGGCGATGACCCGGTGCTCGCGACCATGCTCGACGCCGGTGGCGAATACGCCTGGCGCACCCGCGGCGAAGAGCACATGTGGACGCCCGACGCGATCGCCAAGCTGCAGCACGCGACGCGCGGCAACCGCTGGGAGACGTACAAGGAGTACGCCCAGATCATCAACGACCAGAACCGCCGCCACATGACGCTGCGCGGCCTGTTCGAGTTCAAGGTCGACCCGAGCAAGGCGATCTCCCTCGACGAGGTCGAGCCGGCGTCCGAGATCGTCAAGCGTTTCGCCACCGGCGCGATGTCGCTGGGCTCGATCAGCACCGAGGCGCACTCGACGCTGGCGCTGGCGATGAACCGCATCGGCGCCAAGAGCAACACCGGCGAAGGCGGCGAAGACCCGGCGCGCTACCGCAACGAGCTGAAGGGCATCAAGATCGCCGCCGGCACCAAGGTGTCGGACGTCGTCGGCAGCAAGGTCATCGAAGCCGACTACGTGATGCAGGAAGGCGACAGCCTGCGCTCGAAGATCAAGCAGGTGGCCTCGGGCCGCTTCGGCGTCACGACCGAGTACCTGGTCTCGGCCGATCAGATCCAGATCAAGATGGCCCAGGGCGCCAAGCCCGGTGAAGGCGGCCAGCTGCCGGGCGGCAAGGTGTCCGAATACATCGGCTTCCTGCGCTACTCGGTGCCGGGTGTCGGCCTGATCAGCCCGCCGCCGCACCACGACATCTATTCGATCGAGGACCTGGCGCAGCTGATCCACGACCTGAAGAACGCCAACCCGCGTGCGTCGATCAGCGTCAAGCTCGTCTCCGAGGTCGGTGTCGGCACCATCGCCGCCGGCGTCACCAAGTGCAAGGCCGACCACCTGGTCATCAGCGGCTACGACGGCGGCACCGGTGCGTCGCCGTGGAGCTCGATCAAGCACTGCGGCACGCCGTGGGAGCTGGGCCTGGCCGAGACGCAGCAGACGCTGGTGCTGAACCGCCTGCGCGGCCGCATCCGCGTGCAGGCCGACGGCCAGATGAAGACCGGCCGCGACGTCGTCGTCGCCGCGCTGCTGGGCGCCGACGAGTTCGGCTTCGCGACCGCGCCGCTGGTCGTCGAGGGCTGCATCATGATGCGCAAGTGCCACCTCAACACCTGCCCGGTGGGCGTGGCCACGCAGGACCCGGTGCTGCGCCGCAAGTTCGCCGGCAAGCCCGAGCACGTCGTCAACTACTTCTTCTTCGTCGCCGAGGAAGCGCGCCAGATCATGGCGCAGCTGGGCATCCGCAAGTTCGACGACCTGATCGGCCGTGCCGACCTGCTCGACATGAAGAAGGGCATCGAGCACTGGAAGGCCAGCGGCCTGGACTTCGCCCGCGTGCTGCACCAGCCCGCCGTCGCCGCCGACGTGCCGCGCCTGCACTGCGAGGAGCAGGACCACGGCCTGGAGAAGGCGCTGGACCTGAAGCTCATCGAGCGCTGCCGCCCGGCGATCGAGCGCGGCGAGAAGGTGCAGTTCATGGAGGACGCGCGCAACCGCAACCGCAGCGTCGGCGCGATGCTGTCGGGCGAGCTGGTGCGCCACCGCCCCGAAGGCCTGCCCGACCACACGATCTTCATGCAGATGGAAGGCACCGGCGGCCAGAGCTTCGGCGCCTTCCTCGCGCCGGGCATCACGCTGTACCTGATCGGCGACGCCAACGACTACACCGGCAAGGGCCTGTCGGGCGGCCGCGTCGTCGTGCGCCCGTCGATCGAGTTCCGCGGCGACGCGACGAAGAACATCATCATCGGCAACACCGCGCTGTACGGCGCGACCAGCGGCGAGGCCTTCTTCCGCGGCGTCGCCGGCGAGCGTTTCGCGGTGCGGCTGTCGGGCGCCTCGACCGTCGTCGAAGGCACCGGCGACCACGGCTGCGAGTACATGACCGGCGGCACGGTCGTCGTGCTCGGCAAGACCGGCCGCAACTTCGCCGCCGGCATGTCCGGCGGCGTGGCCTACGTCTTCGACGAGGACGGCGAGTTCGCGCGCCGCTGCAACACCAGCATGGTCACGCTGGAGAAGGTGCTGCCGCGCGACGAGCAGGCCGGCGACGCATCGGCCTGGCACCGCGGCATGGCCGACGAGGCGCTGCTGAAGAAGCTCATCGAGGACCACCACCGCTGGACCGGCTCGCTGCGCGCCCGCGAGCTGCTCGACGCCTGGGCCGCCTCGCGCGCCAAGTTCGTCAAGGTGTTCCCGAACGAATACAAGCGTGCGCTCGCCGAACGTGCCGCCAAGGCCCAGGCCGAAGCCGCCACCGGCAAGGCCCGCGCCTCCGCCGCCGTCGCCGCCAAGTAACCCGAACAGGACGAGAACCATCATGGGCAAGGTCACCGGCTTCCTCGAGTTCGAGCGCCAGGAGGAGGGCTACGCGCCCGTCGCCGAACGTCTGAAGACCTGGAAGGAGTTCGTCATCGGCCTCGACGAGCCGAAGGCGAAGATCCAGGGCGCACGCTGCATGGACTGCGGCACGCCGTTCTGCAACAACGGCTGCCCGGTCAACAACGTCATTCCGGACTGGAACGACCTCGTCTACCGCGGCGACTGGAAGAACGCGATCGAGGTGCTGCACTCGACGAACAACTTCCCCGAGTTCACCGGCCGCATCTGCCCCGCGCCCTGCGAGGCGGCGTGCACGCTGAACGTCAACGGCGACGCGGTCGGCATCAAGAGCCTGGAGCACGCGATCGTCGACCGCGCCTGGGCCGAAGGCTGGATCCAGCCGCAGCCGGCCAAGGCCAAGACCGGCAAGAAGGTGGCCGTCGTCGGTTCCGGCCCGGCCGGCCTGGCGGCGGCGCAGCAGCTCGCGCGTGCCGGCCACGAGGTGACGGTGTTCGAGAAGAACCACCGTGTCGGCGGCCTGCTGCGCTACGGCATCCCCGACTTCAAGTTCGAGAAGTCGCACATCGACCGCCGCGTCGAGCAGATGAAGGCCGAAGGCGTGGTCTTCCGCACCGGCGTGCTCGTCGGTGCGCTGCCCAAGGGCAGCAAGGTCACGAACGACGCCAAGGAGACGGTCTCGGCCGAGCAACTGCAGGCCGAGTTCGACGCCGTCATCCTGGCCGGCGGCGCCGAGCAGTCGCGTGATCTGCCGGTGCCCGGGCGCGACCTCGACGGCGTGCACTTCGCGATGGAGTTCCTGCCGCAGCAGAACAAGGTCGTCGCCGGCGACAAGGTCAAGGGTCAGATCCGGGCCGACGGCAAGCACGTCATCGTCATCGGCGGCGGCGACACCGGCAGCGACTGCGTCGGCACCAGCAACCGTCACGGCGCGGCCAGCGTCACGCAGTTCGAGCTGATGCCGATGCCGCCCGAGCAGGAAGACCGGCCGATGACCTGGCCGTACTGGCCGACCAAGCTGCGCACCAGCTCCAGCCACGAGGAAGGCTGCGTGCGCGAGTTCGCCATCGCGACCAAGGAGTTCGTCGGCGCCAAGGGCAAGCTCACCGGCCTGAAGACGGTGAACGTGCAGTGGCAGGGCGGCAAGATGGTCGAGGTGCCGGGCAGCGAGAAGGAATGGAAGGCCGACCTGGTGCTGCTGGCGATGGGCTTCACGAACCCCGTGGCCAGCGTGCTCGAAGCCTTCGGCGTCGCCAAGGACGCGCGCGGCAACGCCGCGGCCACGACCGAAGCCGCCGGCGGCTACCGCACCAGCGTCGCCAAGGTCTTCGCCGCCGGCGACATGCGCCGTGGCCAGTCGCTCGTCGTCTGGGCGATCCGCGAAGGCCGCCAGTGCGCGCGCGCCGTCGACGAGTTCCTGACCGGCTCGTCGCTGCTGCCGCGCTAAACAAGGCGAAAGAAGGCTGGGGTCAGGTCTTTCGAGACCTGACCCCGTTTCGTTTCCGTCACGTCGCCGTTCACAAGGCTTTACCGGGGGTGAATGCGGGTCGACCCGCAGCCTCCGGGGCCTCGTGCGAAAATTACCGACCCACGATTCGTTTAGGTCGGGGCCGACAGGCCGCGACGCGCAGCGCTTGAAGTCCGACACGCTCATCGAGATCGACCACGTCACGTTCGGCTACGACGCCGAGCGGACGATCCTCCGCGACGTCTCGATGACCTTTCGCCGCGGCCAGGTCACGGCCATCCTCGGCGGCTCGGGTTGCGGCAAGACGACGCTGCTGCGGCTGATCGGCGGCGTCTACCCGCCCAACCAGGGGCGCATCGTCTTCGACGGCGAACAGGTCGACACGCGCGACAAGGACCAGCTGTTCCGCCTGCGCCGCCGCCTGGGCATGCTGTTCCAGTTCGGCGCGCTGTTCACCGACCTGACGGTGTTCGAGAACGTCGCCTTCCCGCTGCGCGAGCATTTCCCGGATCTGCCCGAGTCGGCCGTGCGCGACATCGTGCTGATGAAGCTGAACGCGGTGGGCCTGCGCGGCGCCGCGGCGCTGCGCATCTCGCAGGTCTCGGGCGGCATGGCGCGGCGCATCGCGCTGGCGCGGGCGATCTCGCTGGACCCCGAGCTGATCATGTACGACGAGCCCTTCGCCGGGCTGGACCCGATCTCGATGGGCGTCACCGCCAACCTGATCCGCAAGCTCAACGACGCCACCGGCTCGACCTCGCTCGTCGTCTCGCACGACGTGCAGGAGTGTTTCCAGATCGTCGACTACGCCTACCTGATGCGTGCCGGCGGCACGATCGTCGCCGAAGGCACGCCGGCCGAGCTGTCGCGCTCGGACGACCCGGAGGTGCGCCAGTTCATCCGCGGCGAGCCCGACGGACCGGTCAAGTTCCACTACCCGGCGCCGCCGCTGGCGCAGGACCTGGGAGCCGGCGCATGACGGCAGCGCTGCAGTTCATCGGCCGCTTCACGCTCGAATGGCTGCGGGCGCTGGGCCACGCCGCCTATTTCTTCGTCGATCTGCTGCGCCACTCGCCGGCGGCGCTGCGCCGCTTCTCGCTGGTCGTCGCGCAGATCCACGCCATCGGCAACCGCTCGCTGGTCATCATCCTGGCCTCGGGCATGGCGGTGGGCTTCGTGCTGGCGCTGCAGATGTACTACGCGCTGGTGACCTACGGCGCCGCCGAGAGCCTGGGGCTGGTGGTCAACCTGTCGCTGGTGCGCGAGCTCGGCCCGGTGGTCGCGGCGCTGCTGTTCGCCGGCCGCGCCGGCACCTCGCTGACCGCCGAGATCGGCCTGATGAAGGCCGGCGAGCAGCTCGCCGCGATGGAGCTGATGGCGATCGACCCGCGCAGCCGCGTGCTGGCGCCGCGTTTCCTGGGCGGCATCATCTCGATGCCCCTGCTGGCCGCCCTGTTTTCGGCCATCGGCATCCTGGGAGCCTGGGTCGTCGCGGTGCTGCTGATCGGTGTCGACGCCGGCAACTTCTGGTCGATCATGCAGAGCAGCGTCGACGTCTGGCGCGACGTCGGCAACGGCATCGTCAAGAGCTTCGTCTTCGGCGTCATCTGCACCGCGGTGGCGCTGTACCAGGGTTACGAGACGCAGGCCACGCCCGAAGGCGTGGCCCATGCGACGACACGCACGGTGGTCATCGCGTCACTGGCGGTGCTGGCCATGGACTTCCTGTTGACCGCACTGATGTTCTCGACGCCGTGATCCGGCGTCGCCGAGGAAAAGAATGGGTAAGAAGGGTATCGAGACGCTCGTCGGGCTGTTTGTCCTGCTGGGCCTGTGCGCGTTCGCGTTCCTGGCGCTGAAGGCGGCCAACCTGGGCAGTTTCAGCAGCAGCGGCGCCACCTATGCGCTGACGGCACGCTTCGACAACATCGGCGGGCTGAAGGCGAGGGCGCCGGTGCGCAGCGCCGGCGTCGTCGTCGGCCGCGTCAAGTCGATCTCGCTGGACCCGCAGACCTTCCAGGGCGTCGTCGAGATGGACATCGACCAGCGCTTCCAGTTTCCCAAGGACTCGGCGGCCAAGATCCTCACCTCCGGCCTGCTGGGTGACCAGTACATCGGGCTGGAACCCGGCGGTGACGACCAGAACCTGAAGTCCGGCGACATCGTCGCGCAGACCCAGTCGGCCGTCGTGCTGGAGAACCTCATCGGCCAGTTCATGACCGGCAAGGCGGCCGAGGCCGGCAGCGGCGCCACCGCACCGGGAGCCGCGCCGTGAAGCGCCTGGCCGCCGCGCTGGGCGTCGCCGCGCTCGCCGCGGGCTGCGCGACGGCTCCGGCACCCGCCACCGGCGACGCGCCGGCGCGTGTCGCGTCGCCGGCGGACCCGTGGGAGAACTGGAACCGCAAGGTCTACGCGTTCAACGACAAGGTCGACGAGGTGGTCTTGCGCCCGGCCGCCGAGGCTTACCGCGACGTCGTGCCGCAGATCGTGCGCACCGGCGTCGCCAACGTGCTGGGCAACATCCGCGACGTCTGGTCGGCGGCCAACCAGTTCCTGCAGGGCAAGCCGGCCGACGGCCTGGAGATGAGTGCGCGCGTGCTCGTCAACACGACGATGGGCCTGTTCGGCCTGCTCGACTGGGGCACCGAACTGCGGCTGGACCGCCGCAGCGAGGACTTCGGCCAGACGCTGGGCGTCTGGGGCGTGGGCCCCGGGCCGTATGTCGTGCTGCCGCTGCTCGGCCCCTCGTCGGTGCGCGACGGCCTGGCCTGGCCGGTCGACCGCATGTTCGCCCCGTCACGGCTGCCGCAGACCGATGCCGGCGGTTACGGCGTGCTGGCGATGGAACTGTTGAACGCCCGCAGCGATCTGTTGTCCACGACCCAGTTGCTCGACCAGGTCGCGCTCGACCGTTATTCGTTCGTGCGTGACGCCTACCTGTCGCGGCGGCTGGACCAGGTCTGGGACGGCGCTCCGCCGCTCGAGGACTACGACAACTACGGCGACGACGAGGCCGAGCCGGCACGGTGAACCGCCCTGGCGGCCCGTGCGTTGAAGCGGCAACGCCTCGCGGCGTGCACGCAACCGAAAGGCAAACGATGTTCAAGCAACTCCTCACCGGCCTGGCGATGCTGGGCCTCCTGGTCGCCGGCGCCAACGCCCAGCCCGGCGCGGCCGATGCCTTCGTGCGCACGATCTCCAACGACGTGCTGACGACGGCCAAGAACGACAAGGCGATCCAGTCCGGCGACATCAACGCCATCGTCGCGCTCGTCGACCAGAAGGTGATGCCGGCGGTGGCCTTCGAGACCGTCACGCGCTCGGCCGTCGGCCCGCAGTGGCGCAGCGCCACGCCCGAGCAGCGCCAGAAGCTGCAGGCCGAGTTCAAGACGCTGCTGGTGCGGGTCTACGCCGGCGCGCTGACGCAGCTGAAGGACCAGACCGTCGAGATCACGAAGACCCAGCCGGTGCCCGGCGGCACGCAGGTCGTCGTGCAGTCCGAGGTGCGCGGCAAGGGCGAGCCGATCAAGCTCGACTACCGCCTCGACCAGGTGCAGGGCGCCTGGAAGATCATCGACGTCAACGTCGGCGGCATCTGGCTGGTGCAGAGCTACCGCTCGCAGTTCGCGCAGGAGCTCGGCGCCGGCGGCATCGACGGCCTGATCGCCAAGCTCGTCGAACGCAACAAGGCGCCGGTCCAGCCCGCCAAGAAGGGCTGAGATGAAGCTGCCCGCGACCGCCATGCTGGCGCAGGCGCCGGACCTGCTGCGCCAGCTCGGTGACGACACCGAAGTCGTCGACGCCAGCGCGCTCGCCGAGTTCGACAGCTCGGCGGTCGCGCTGCTGCTCGAGGCCCGGCGCCGGGCTGCGGCGCGCGGGCGCACGCTGCGTGTCGACGGCGCCCCGGCCCAGCTCGTCGAGCTGGCGCGCCTGTACGGTGTCGACGAACTGCTGGGCCTGCCGGCTGCGGCCGCCGCCTGAACCGGCTCAGCGTCCGGCGTCTTCGGCCAGCCGCTGGCCGTCGGAATAACGCCGGTTGCGCAGGTTCTTCTTGATCTCCGAGAGCGTCGGCCGCAGCGCGGCCGAGCCCAGGCGCAGCGCCACGCCGGTGGCGAGGATGTCGACGATCGTCAGGTGCAGCAGCCGCGAGACCATCGGGCTGTAGCGGTCGGCGTCCTCGGGGTGGTCGGCGGCCAGCAGGACGTGGCCCGGCGAGCCCAGCGCCAGCGTCGCCAGCGGCGAGCCGCTGGCGGTGATGACGATCACCGTCGCGCCTTTGCGGCGCGCGATCTCGGCGACGTCCAGGATGTCGCGGCTGCGCCCCGAATTGCTGATGACGACGGCGCAGTCGCCTTCGCCGAGCATCGTCGCGCTCATCACCTGCACGTGGCCGTCGCTGATGGCCATCGAGTTGACGCCCAGGCGGAAGAACTTGTGCTGCGCGTCCAGCGCCACGATGCCGGAGTTGCCGACGCCGTAGAACTCGATGCGCCGGCTGTGGCGGCCGGCTTCGGTCAGTGCCGTGATCGCGTCCTCGATCGCCTGGCTGGCCGCGGCGTTGCGGTAGCGCAGCAGCGCCGCGACGGCGTTGTCGACGACCTTGATGACCAGGTCGCCGGGCTTGTCGTCCTCCTCGACGGCGCGGTGCACGAAGGGCACGCCTTCGTTGACGCTGCCGGCGAGCTTGATCTTGAAGTCGGCCAGGCCGTCGTAACCGACGCTGCGGCAGAAGCGCACGACGGTGGGCTTGCTGACGCGCGCACGTTCGGCGAGTTCGCCGACCGGCAGGCTGGCGAAACCGCGGGCGTCGGCCAGCAGCAGGCGCGCGACACGCTGCTCGGCCGGCGGCAGCGCCGGGATCGAGGCCCGGATGCGTTCGAGCATCGGGCTCAGTTCGGCGGCGGGGTCGCGGACGGGCCGCGGGGTCGGGGGCGGGAAGGTGTTCATTGTTCCTCGGCCCAGGCACAGCCGTCGCGCGCGACGAGCGCGCTGGCCGCCGCCGGGCCCCAGCTGCCGGCCGCGTAGGGGCGCGGGCCGGTCGGGTCGTTGTTCCAGGCGTCCAGCACCGGCTCGACCCAGCGCCAGGCCTGCTCCTGCTCGTCGCTGCGCACGAACAGGTTCAGCCGCCCGGCGATGGCGTCGAGCAGCAGGCGCTCGTAGGCGCCGACACGCTCGCTCGGGAAGGCCCGGTCGAAGTCCAGGTCCAGCGACACCGGCGACAGCAGCTCGTCGCGGCTGCCGCCGGTGGCCGCCAGCAGGTGCAGCTCCAGACCGTCCTCGGGCTGCAGCTTGATGACCAGACGGTTGGCGCGCCGCGTGCCCGGGAAGATCGGGTGCGGCACCTCGCGGAAGTTGACGACGATGTGCGCGTCCTGCCCGGCCAAGCGCTTGCCGGTGCGCAGGTAGAAAGGCACGCCGGCCCAGCGCCAGTTCTGGATCTCGGTGCGCAGCGCGACGAAGGTCTCGCAGCGGCTGCCAGGCGGCACCTTGACCTCGTCGAGGTAGCCCGGCACCGCCTGGCCCTCGACGCTGCCGGCGCGGTACTGGCCGCGCACGACGTCGCGCGCCACCGTCTCGGGCGTGAACGGGCGCAGCGAACGCAGCACCTTCAGCTTCTCGTCGCGGATCGCGTCGGCGGCGCTGGACGACGGCGGCTCCATCGCGATCATCGTCAGCAGCTGCAGCGCATGGTTCTGGATCATGTCGCGCAGCGCGCCGGTGCGGTCGTAGTAGTCGCCGCGCGTGCCGACGCCGAGCGACTCGGCCAGCGTGATCTGGATGTTGGCGATCCACTCGCGCCGCCACAGCGGCTCGAACAAGGCGTTGCCGAAACGCAGCGCCATCAGGTTCTGCACCGCGGGCTTGCCGAGGTAGTGGTCGATGCGCAGCGCCTGGCGCTCGTCGAACACCGAACGCACGACGCGGTTGATCTGCTGCGCGCTGGCGAGGTCGTGGCCCAGCGGCTTCTCGAGCACGATGCGCACGTGCGGGCCGACGATGCCGGCGGCGCCGAGCTGTTCGCAGATCACCGGGAACAGGTAGGGGCTGGTCGCCAGGTACATCAGCGCCGTGTCGGCGCCGCGTTCGGCCAGCCAGGCCTTCAGGCCGGCGTAGTCCTCCGGCTTGGACAGGTCCATGCGCCGGTAGTGCAGCAGCTGCGCGAAGGCGTCGAACTCGGCGTCGTTCGGGCGCTTGCTGCTGTCGACGGCGGCAAAACGTTCGCGCACGAAGGCGCGGTACTCGTCGTCGCTGCGTTCGTCGCGTGCGACGGCGAGGATGCGGCCGCCCTCGGGCAGCTTGTGGTGGCGCCAGGCCTGGAACAGCGCCGGCAGCAGCTTGCGCCAGGTCAGGTCGCCGGTGCCACCGAAGAAGACGAGGTCGAAGGACATGTCGGGGCGTGCATGTAACTTTGTTTCGTCCGGATCATGCTCCGCGGTTTCATGCCGGTCAACCGCGGGGCGATCCGGAGCCGACCTGCGGCGGCTCAGTAAGCCACTTCGTAGCGCAGCTCGCGCCAGCGCAGCACGGCCGAACGCGGGCCGATGCGCTCCAGCGTCACCCCGGGCGCGGCGACGTCGCCCTCGTGCAGCAACTGGCCGCCGACGAGCAGCATGCGCGCCGCCGGCTGTTCGGAGTAGATCGCGCCGCCGATCGACAGCTGCGGCAGCCCGCGGCGCTGCTCGGCTGACAGCTGGTCGATCGGGATCGCACGTTCGGCGGCCAGGGTTCCCGGCCGGGCGTCGGCGGGGGCGCGCGGGCCGGCCGCAGCGGCGGCCGTCGCCGGCTCGGTCGCGGCCGCCCGGCGCGCCGGCTCGGCCATCGTGGCCGGCGGCGTCACGATGCGGGGCGGGCCGACACGCGGCACGGGGGCCACCTCGGCCGACGCCCCCGCGGGGGGCGCGGGTGGCGTGTCGACACGCGCCATCGGCGGCGCGGCGGGCGCGGGCGGCGTCTGCGCCACGGCGACCGAAGCCGGCGACGGGCGCTGCGTGCTCCACCACACGCCGACGCCGAGCCCCACGACCGCCAGCGCCGCGGCGCCCGCGACCCACGATGCGCGCCGGGGCGCCGGCGGTGCGGCCGCCGCGGGCGGCGTGGCGGGCTGGGAGTGCAAGCCGGGCACGGCGCCGCGCTCGCGTTCGGCGTCGGCACGGCGCAGGGCGTCGAGGATGTAGGACATGGTCTCAGCGGTTCAGCGCGAGCCGCGGCACGGTGTCGCCGTCGGTCCGCAGGATCTGCATCAGCGTCAGCGGGCCGGCACGGCCGTCGGGCTGCAACCCGTGCGCGACCTGGAAGGCGACGATGCGCGGCGCCAGCACGCCGCGGCCGGGCAGGCGTTCGTCCAGCCAGCCGGCCAGGGCCTCGGCCCCGCCCGGCACGCCCCAGCCCGGCGGCGGGCGCCACAGCGTCGCGAACTCGCCGCGCCACAGCGTCGCCAGCGTCGCCAGATCGACCGTCGCCTGGCCGCCGTCGGCGAAGGCCAGCGTCGCGTGCTCGCCCGACAGACCGGTCAGCAGCACGACACCGCGGCGGCCGTCGCTGGCGTGCAGCGTCAGCAGGCCCGGGCGGCCGAGATCGCGCACCTGGGCCAGGCCGGTCTTCGTGCGCCAGCAGGCGAGGCCGCCGGCGGCCAGCGCGGTGCAGGGGTCGCCGGCGCCGGGTTCGGCGTTCCAGCGGGTGGCCAGCGAACGCCAGCCGTCGGCCTCGCGCGCGGCGGCGCGTGCCAGCAGCGCCTCGGCGTCGAGTGCGTCGGCCACCGCAGCCGAAGCGGCGAAGGCCGCGGCCATGGCCCCTGTCGCGGCCGGCGTCGTCGGCGTGGCCGCCTGCGCCACCGGGGCCGCCGGCGCCGCGCTCGCGTCGCCGCGCCCGGCCTGCCAGACCAGCGCGCCGACCGCCAGCGCCGCGGCCCCCAGCACCGCGGCCACCACCGGCGCACGCGACGGCGTGGGCGCCGGCGGTGTCGTGTCGAAGACCTCGTGCGCCGCACGTTCGACGATGGCGCGGCCGATGCGCCGCTGCCCCTGGGCGTAACCGCCGAGCAGCGCCCGGTCGGCGAGCAGGTTGATGCGCCGCGGCACGCCGCCGCACAGCCGGTGCAGCGCCGCCAGCGCCTCGTCGTCGAACGGCGGTTCGCCGGCCAGCCCGGCGACCGCCAGCCGGTGGCGCACGTAGGCCGCGGTCTCGGCAGCGTCCAGCGCCGGCAGGTGGTAGCGCGCGATGACGCGCTGGGCGAGCTGTTCCAGGTCGGGCCGCGCCAGCATCGTGCGCAGCTCGGGCTGGCCGATCAGCACGATCTGCAGCAGCTTGCGCTCGTCGGTCTCCAGGTTGGTCAGCAGGCGCAGCTGTTCCAGCACCTCGGGGGCCAGCGCCTGGGCCTCGTCGATGACCAGCACCGCGTGGCGGCCGGCGGCGTGCGCGGCGAGCAGGAAGCGGTTCAGCGCGTCGACGTAGGCCTTCACCGTCGCCGCGCCGGCCGGCACCTCGAGGCGGAACTCGTCGCAGACGGTCTGCAGCAGCTCCAGCGCGTCGAGCTTGGGGTTGAAGACGTAGGCCACGTCGCAGTGCGCCGGCACCTGCTCCAGGAAGCAGCGGCAGACGGTGGTCTTGCCGGCGCCGATCTCGCCGGTCAGCAGCACGAAGCCGCCGCCGCCCGACAGGCCGTAGAGCAGGTGCGCCAGCGCCTCGCGGTGCGCTTCGCTCATGTAGAGGAACCGCGGGTCGGGGGCGATCGAGAAGGGCTCGCGCTGCAGGCCGAAGAAGCTCGCGTACATCGGGGTCCGGATCGGTCGTGGGGCGTTGCGGCGCGACGGGTTGCGCGAAGACGCCTAGCATAGCGAGGCCCGGTATCGCGCTTGCTTCACGCCCGTGTCACACGCCCGCGTGTCCGCCTCCGGTGCAATCCAGACTTCACGCCGACCCGCCATGAACCAGCTCGACCAGCTCCGCCAGTACACGACCGTCGTCGCCGACACCGGCAACTTCCACCAGCTCGCCCAGTTCGCACCGCGTGACGCGACGACCAACCCCTCGCTGATCCTGAAGGCCGTGCGCCAGCCCGAGTACGCGCCGCTGCTGGCCGAGACGGTGGCCGCGCATGCCGCCCGCCCGCTCGACGAGATCGTCGACGAGGTGCTGGTGCGTTTCGGCCTGGAGATCCTGAAGGTCGTGCCCGGCCGCGTCAGCACCGAGGTCGACGCCCGCCTGTCGTTCGACACCGCGGCGACGATCGAACGCGGCCGCCGCATCGCCGCGCTGTACCGCGCCGCCGGCGTCGGCCCGGAGCGCCTGCTGGTCAAGATCGCGTCGACCTGGGAAGGCATCCGTGCCGCCGAGGTGCTGGAGCGCGAAGGCATCCACTGCAACCTGACGCTGCTCTTCGGCTTCGGCCAGGCCGTGGCCTGCGGCGATGCCGGCGTGACGCTGATCTCGCCCTTCGTCGGCCGCATCCTCGACTGGCACAAGGCGCGTGCCGGCGCCGCCTGGGACGCCGCGGCCCACAGCGGCGCCGCCGACCCCGGCGTGCAGTCGGTGACGACGATCTGGCGCCACTACAAGCGCCACGGCCTGGCCACCGAGGTGATGGGCGCGAGCTTCCGCAACGTCGGCCAGATCCTGGCGCTGGCCGGCTGCGACCTGCTGACGATCAGCCCCGAGCTGCTGGCCCAGTTGCAGGCCGCCGACGCGCCGGTGGTGCGTGCGCTCGACCTCGCCGAAGCGAAGGCCGCCGACCTGCCCGCCGTGCATCTGGACGAAGCCGCGTTCCGCTGGACGCTCAACGAGGACGCGATGGCCACCGAGAAGCTGGCCGAAGGCATCCGCGCCTTCGCCGCCGACGCCCGCGCGCTGGACGCGCTGATCGAGGAAGCAAGACGATGACACGCTGCGACCGCACCGAAGCCTGGAGCGCGCTGGCCGGCCATTACGAGGCCCACGGCCGCACGCTGGACCTGCGCGAAGCCTTCGCGCGCGACGCCTCGCGCTTCGAGGCGCTGTCGCTGCAGGCGCCGGAGGTCTTCGCCGACCTGTCGAAGAACCTGCTCGACACGGCGACGCTGCACTTCCTCGCCGACCTGGCGCAGGAATGCGAGCTGCCGGCGCGCCGCGACGCGATGCTGGCCGGTGCGGTCGCCAACCTCACCGAAGGCCGCGAGGTGCTGCACACCGCGCTGCGCGCGCCGCTGGGCGCCGCGCCGCACGGCGAGCCGGTGCACGCGGTGCTGGCGGCGATGCTGGCCTACGCCGAGCAGGTGCGGCTGGACGCGCAGATCACCGACATCGTCAACATCGGCATCGGCGGCAGCGACCTGGGGCCGCAGATGGTCGTCGCCGCGCTCGAGTCCTACGGCGAGCCGGGCCGGCGGCTGCACTTCGTCAGCAACGTCGACGGCCACGACATCACGCCGGTGCTGGCCAGGCTGGACCCGCAGCGCACGCTGTTCATCGTCGCCTCCAAGACCTTCACGACGCAGGAGACGATGGCCAACGCGCAGGTCGCGCGCGCCTGGTTCCTGGCCAACGGCGGCACGGTCGAGCAGATCGCGCGCCACTTCGCCGCGACGACGACCAACGTCACCGCGGCGGCGGCCTTCGGCATCACGACGACCTTCGGTTTCTGGGACTGGGTCGGCGGGCGCTACTCGCTGTGGAGCGCGATCGGCCTGCCGATCGCGATCGCCATCGGTGCCGCCAACTTCCGCGCGCTGCTCGACGGCGCGCACGCGATGGACCGCCACTTCGCCGAGGCGCCGGTCGAGCGCAACCTGCCGATGCTGCTGGGCCTGCTCGACGTCTGGTACCGCAACTTCCACGGTTTCACCAGCCGCAGCGTCGCGCCCTACCACCAGGGCCTGCGCCGGCTGCCGGCCTATCTGCAGCAGCTGGAGATGGAGTCCAACGGCAAACGTGTCGACCTGGCCGGCGAGCCGCTGCCCTACGCCACCAGCCCGGTCGTCTGGGGCGAGCCCGGCACCAACGGCCAGCACGCCTACTTCCAGATGCTGCACCAGGGCACCGACGTGATCCCGGTGGAGTTCATCGCCGTGCGCCACCCGACGCATGCGCACGCCGACCTGCACGCCAAGCTGCTGTCCAACTGCCTGGCGCAGAGCCAGGCGCTGATGCTGGGTAAGACCGCCGAGGCGGCGCGCGGCGAAACGGTGCCCACCGCCTCGGCGACGCTGGACCGCGACGTGCTCGCGCGCCACCGCACCTTCCCCGGCAACCGGCCGAGCACGACCTTCGTGCTGGACGCGCTGACGCCGCGTGCGCTGGGCGCGCTGGTGGCGATGTACGAGCACCGCGTCTGGACCAGCGGCGCGCTGTGGGGCCTCAACAGCTTCGACCAGTGGGGCGTCGAGCTCGGCAAGGCGCTGGCCAACGACCTGCTGCCGCGCCTGGCCTCGGGCGACACGCGCGGGCTGGACGCCAGCACCGCCGGGTTGCTGGCCAAGCTGCGCGGCTGAGGCCTCAGGCGCTGCGCCGCGCGCGCACGCGCCGCCACTGGCGCGTGCCGCCCAGGCCGGCTTCGGCGACCGCCTGCTTGGTCGCCCGGCCCTCGCGCAGCGCACGTTCGGCGAGCGCGACGCGCAGGTCCTCGATCCAGGCGCGTGGGCTGCTGCCCACGTGTTCGGCGAACAGCCGCGCCAGGTGGCGCGGCGAGACATGGGCCAGCGCCGCGAGTTTCTCCAGCGGCCAGTGGGCGGCCGGGTCGTCGAGCACCGCGTCCTGCACGCGGTGCAGCGCCGGGTGCAGGTGCTCGCGGCCGGCGAGCAGCGCCGAGTGCTGCGGGTCCTCGCTGCCGCGGCGGTGGAAGACGACCATCGTCTGCGCCACGGCCGCCGCCACGGCCTCGCCGCAGACGCGCCCGACGGCGTGCAGCGCAAGGTCGATGCCGGCGGTGACGCCGGCGCTCGTCGCCACCGGACCGTCGGTGACGAACAGGCGGTTGGCCAGCACCTGGGCGCTCGGCGCCAGGCGCTGCAGCTCGCCGAGCATCTCGTGGTGCGTCGTGCAGCGCCGCCCGGCCAGCAGGCCGGCGTCGGCCGCCAGCAGCGCGCCGGCGCAGACCGTCAGCAGCTCGACGCCGGCGCCCAGGCGCGGCGCCACCGCCTCGGCCAGCCAGCGGCGTGTCGCGGCCCAGTGCGCCGGCAGCGGCTGTTGCAGCGCGCTCTCGTTGCCGCTTGGCTGGCCCAGCAGCACGACCCAGGTCTCGCGGTCGAAGCTGGCCGGCAGCGGCTCCAGCGCCGTGATCGTCGCGCCGACCGAACTCGCCGCCTGCGGCTCGGGGCCGACGTGGCGCAGACTGAAAGCCGGCGGCCGGCCGCGGCGCGCCAGCTGCTGGTTGGCGAGGCGCAAGACCTCGGCCGGACCGGCCAGGTCCAGCAGCAGCGTGTCGGGCAGGATGACGAAGACGACGTCGATCATGCGGCGCGGCGCAAGGCCTCCTCGACGCTGCAGATCGTCGCGAAACGCCCGGCGAGCACGGTCTCGGTACGTTCGTAGAGCTCGGCCGGGCTCAGCGTGCGGCCGGCGGGTGTCGTCATCGCGAAGGTCAGCGTGGCCTCGGTGACGTAGTCGACCTCCCAGCCTTCGTCGCTGGCGTGGCGCGTCGTCGTCTCGCAGCACTGCTCGGTGCGGATGCCGGCGACGATCAGCCGGCGGATGCCCTGCTGGTGCAGCCAGACCGTGAGCCCGGTGCCGACCAGCGCGCTGTGGCGCTGCTTCAGGAAGCTGGCCGCGGCGTCGTAAGGCGCCAGGCCGTCCAGCGGGCGCACGAGGCCGCTTTCGAGCGCGAACGGGTTGTCGGCTGTTTTCGGGCCGTCGGTGTGCAGGATGCGCACCACCGGCAGGCCGCGTTCGGCGGCGCCGGACACAAGCGCATTGACACGCTCCAGCAAGCCCGGCGCGGCCGCCGGGTCCCAGTAGGGACGCGCGGTGAAGGACTGCTGGACGTCGATCAACAGGACGGCGGTGGACATCGGGAGGCCTCGTGCGGTGGTGGAAGGTGACCGCATCGTGCCTCTCGCAGTGTGCGCGCGCCGGGCCCGAACCGGACGCGAGGCGGACGTTTCAGGACATCCGCTGTCCTGGCCTCAGGGCCGCGGCTGCGCCAGCCAGGCTTCGGCCAGCCGCACCCAGGCCGAGGCGCCGATCGGGATCAGCTCGTCGTTGAAGTCGTAGCTCGGGTTGTGCAGCATGCACGGCCCCAGGCCGTGGCCGGCCTCGCGGTGCGTGCCGTCGCCGTTGCCGATGACGAAGTAGCAGCCGGGCTGCTGCTGCAGGTAGAAGCTGAAGTCCTCGGCGCCCATCGTCGGCTCGAACTCGAGCACGTTGGCCGCGCCCACCACCTCGGCCAGCGTGCGGCGCACGAACTCGGTCTCGGCCGGGTGGTTGATCGTCGGCGGGTAGTTGCGGTGGAACTCGAACTCGCAGCGTGCGTCGTAGGCCGCGCAGGTCGCTTCGGCCACCTGCTGCATGCGGCGCTCCACCAGGTCCAGCACCTCGGTCGTGAAGGTGCGCACCGTGCCCTGCAGCTCGACGCTGTCGGGGATGACGTTGGTCGCCTCGCCGGCGTGGATCATCGTCGTCGAGATCACCGCGGTGTCGATCGGGCGCTTGTTGCGCGTGACGATGCCTTGCCAGGCGTTGACCAGCTGGCAGGCGACGAGCACCGGGTCGATGCCGTTGTGCGGCATCGCCGCGTGCGCGCCCTTGCCGCGGATCGTCACCTTGAACTCGTTGCTGCTGGCGAAGACCGGGCCGGTCTTCACCGCGAACTGGCCGGCTTCCAGCCCCGGCCAGTTGTGGGCGCCGAAGACCGCCTCCATCGGGAAACGCTCGAACAAGCCGTCCTGGATCATCTCGCGCGCGCCGCCGCCGCCTTCTTCGGCCGGCTGGAACACCAGGTACACGGTGCCGTCGAAGTTCCGGTTCGTCGCCAGGTGCTGGGCGGCCGCCAGCAGCATCGCCGTGTGGCCGTCGTGGCCGCAGGCGTGCATGCGGCCGGCGTGGCGGCTGGCGTGCGCGAACGTGTTCTTCTCGGTGATCGGCAGCGCGTCGATGTCGGCACGCAGGCCGACGGCGCGCGCCGAGCTGCCGTTTTTCACGATGCCGACGACGCCGGTCTTGCCCAGCCCGCGGTGCACCGGGATGCCCCAGCCTTCCAGCGCGGCGGCGATCAGGTCGCTGGTGCGCTGTTCCTCGAAACACAGCTCGGGGTGGGCGTGCAGGTCACGTCGCAGCGTGGCGATGCCGGCGGCGTCGGCGACGATGGAATCGATCAGCTTCATCGGGCAGGGCAGGGGACGGCCAAACGGCGATCCTAGCCCCGATCCCGCGCCGCATCGGTCGCCGGGGAGATACCGTGTCGAGCGGCGGGCCGGCGGTCGCATGGCACCATCTCGGCCTTCGCGCCGCCTACCGCCACGCTCCGACCATGAACGCCGCTCCCGACATCCGCGTCGTGCACGCCGCCTGCCCGCACGACTGCCCCGACACCTGCGCGATGCGGGTCACCGTCGAGAACGGCCGTGCGGTGCGGGTGCAGGGCGACCCGGAGCACCCGACGACGAACGGCGCGCTGTGCACCAAGGTCAGCCGCTACCCGGAGCGCACCTACCACCCCGAGCGTGTGCTGACGCCGCTGAAGCGTGTCGGCCCCAAGGGCCGCGGCGAGTTCGTGCCGGTGTCCTGGGACGAGGCGCTGGATGCGATCGCCGCACGCCTGAAGGCGATCGCCGCACGCGACCCCGAGGCCATCCTGCCGTACAGCTACGCCGGCACGATGGGCCTGGTGCAGGGCGAGAGCATGGCGGCGCGCTTCTTCCACCAGCTCGGCGCCTCGCGGCTGGACCGCACGATCTGCGCCTCGGCCGGCAGCGAGGCGCTGCTGGCGACCTACGGCATCAAGGCCGGCATGCACGTCGAGCACTTCGCCGAGAGCCGGCTGATCCTGATCTGGGGCAGCAACTCGATCGCCTCGAACCTGCACTTCTGGACCATCGCCCAGGCCGCCAAGCGCCAGGGCGCCAAGCTGGTCTGCATCGACCCGCGGCGAACCGAGACCGCCGAGAAGTGCCACGAGCACCTGGCACTGCGCCCCGGCAGCGACGGCGCGCTGGCGCTGGCGCTGATGCACGAACTGATCACGAACGACTGGCTGGACCACGACTACCTGGAACGTTACGTCGACGGCTGGCCGGCGCTGCGTGAACGCGCGCTGCAGTGGCCGGCCGAACGGGCCGCCGCGCTCTGCGGCCTGACGGTCGAGCAGATCCGCGGCCTGGCGCGCGACTACGGCACGACGAAACCGGCGGCGATCCGCCTGAACTACGGCATGCAGCGTGTGCACGGCGGCGGCAGCGCGGTGCGCCTGATCGCCTTGCTGCCCTGCCTGACCGGCGCCTGGCGCCACCGCGCCGGCGGCCTGCTGCTGTCGGCCTCGGGCTGGTTCGCCGGCCGGCGCGACGACGCCTGGCTGCAGCGCCCCGACCTGCTGGCCGGCCGCCAGCCGCGCACGATCAACATGAGCACGATCGGCGACGACCTGCTGCGCGAAGCCTCGCCCGCATTCGGCCCGCGCATCGAGGCCGTCGTCGTCTACAACAGCAACCCGGTGGCGGTGGCGCCCGAGAGCCGCAAGGTCGTCGCCGGCTTCGCGCGCGAGGACCTGTTCACCGTCGTGCTGGAGCACTTCCTGACCGACACCGCCGACCACGCCGACCTCGTGCTGCCGGCGACGACCCAGCTCGAACACTGGGACGCGCACACCGCCTACGGCCACACCTACGCGCTGCTGAACAAGCCGGCGATCGAGCCGCTGGGCGAGGCGCGCTCCAACGCCGCGATCTTCCGCGCGCTGGCCGAACGCATGGGCTTCGACGACCCGTGTTTTGCCGACGACGACGAGACGCTGGCGCGGCGCGCCTTCCTCGCCGACCGCGTCGATCTCGATTCGCTGGAGCGGCGCGGCTGGGCCAGGCTGGACGTCGCCGAGGCGCCGTTCGCCAAGGGCTTCCCGACGCCTTCGGGCAAGGCCATCGTCGACGTGCCGGGGCTGGGCGTGCCCGACCACGTGCCGAACTACGAGTGTGCGGAGACGACGCCCGAGCTGGCGGCGCGTTTCCCGCTGGCGATGATCTCGCCGCCGGCGCGCCACTTCCTGAACTCGACCTTCGTCAACGTGAAGAGCCTGCGTGCCGTCGAAGGCGAGCCGCTGCTGGAGATCCACCCCGACGATGCCGCCGCACGCGGCATCGCCGATGGTGCCGAGGTGCGGGTCTTCAACGAACGCGGCGAGTACCGCTGCGCCGCGGCGGTCAGCACACGCGCGCGGCCGGGCGTCGTCGTCGGCCTGGGCGTCTGGTGGCGCAAGCTGGGCCGCGACGGCACCAACGTCAACGAGCTGACGCACCAGCGGCTCACCGACATCGGCCGCGCGCCGAGCTTCTACGACTGCCTCGTCGAGGTGGCGGTCGCCTGATGCGCCGTTTCGGGCTGGCCATCGTCCTGGCCGCAGTGGCGGCCCTGGCCGGCTGCAGCAACGTCGCCTACGTCGCCCAGGCGCTGCAAGGCCACCTGGACCTGCTTCAGCGCTCGCGTCCGGTCGAGGACTGGCTGGCCGACCCGGCGACGCCGCCGGCACTGCACGCCCGGCTGGAACTGGCGCAGCGCTTGCGCGCCTTTGCCGTCGCCGAGCTGAAGCTTCCCGACAACCGCAGCTACAAACGTTATGCCGAGCTCGACCGCAAGGCCGTCGTCTGGAACGTCGTCGCCGCGCCCGAGCTGTCGCTGAAGCTGCAGACCTGGTGCTGGCCGGTGATGGGCTGCGTCGGCTACCGCGGCTACTTCCAGCGTGACGGCGCCGACGCGCTGGCCGCCGAGTTGAAGGCCGAAGGCCGCGAGGTCTGGGTCTACGGCGTGCCGGCCTATTCGACGCTGGGCTGGAGCGAATGGCTGGGCGGCGACCCGCTGCTGTCGACCTTCATCGGCTGGTCCGAAGGCGAGCTGGCGCGGCTGGTGTTCCACGAACTCGCGCACCAGGTCGCCTACGCCCAGGACGACACGCCGTTCAACGAGTCCTTCGCCACCGCGGTCGAGCGCCTGGGCGTGCGGCGCTGGCTGGACCAGCGCGCCGATGCCGCGGTACGGGCCGAGTACGAACGCTCCGACGCCCGCCGGCGTGCCTTCCGTGCGCTGATCGGCGAGACGCGCGAGGCGCTGCGCACGCTGTACGCCAGCGACGCCGACGACGCGACCAAACGCGCCCGCAAGGCCGAGCTGATGGCCGCGATGCGCGCGCGCCACGCGGCGCTGAAAGCCGGAGAGTGGGCGGGTTATGCCGGTTACGACGCCTGGTTCGACAATGCGAACAACGCGGCGCTGGGCGTGCAGGCGGCCTACGACGAGTGGGTGCCGGCGTTCGAGCGGCTCTTCGAGGCCGAAGGCGCCGATTTCAAACGGTTCTATGCCGAGGTGGCGCGGCTGGCCGCGCTGCCCAAGGCGGAGCGGCGTGCGGCACTGGCCGCCGCCGCGGCGACAGGAGTTGACGAGTGAGCGATATCCGCATCCGACGCGAACACGATCTGGGCCTGGACGTGGCCCGCGCGGTGGCCGACGACTGGGCCGAGCAGTGCCGCACCCAGTTCGACATGCAGTGCCGCATCGTGCGCGGCGAGAGCAGCGACACGGTCGAGTTCCGCCGCAGCGGCGTCAACGGCCGCCTGGTCGTCGCTGCCGATCACTTCGACCTCGACGCCAAGCTCGGTTTCCTGCTCGGCGCCTTCAGCAAGACGATCGAACGCGAGATCCGCAGCAACCTCGACCAGCAGCTCGCCCGCCACGCGGGCGACGCGAAGAAGCGCGGCTGAAGCCTTACTTCAAGTCCTCGATGAGGTCGATGTATTCCTGCATCGCCTCGTTCGCGCTCTTGCCCTTCAAGCCCGCCCAGGCGTCGTACTTCGCCCGGCCGACGAAGTCGGTGAAGCCCGGGCGGTCGCCTTCGACGTCGCCGACCGTGGCCTGCTTGTAGAGCGAATAGATCTTCAGCAGCGTCGCGTTGTCGGGCTTGGCCGGCAGCGACTTGCTCTCCGCGACGGCCTTTTCGAACGCAGCCTTGAGTTGCGGCATGGTGCAGGTCTCCTCTGACCCGTGATCCGGGCTTGACGCTCCCGATGTTAGCGGCCATCGTGCCGCGAAAAAGCGGAGGAGCGCATGAGTCTTGACGCCGAGCGCATGTCACGCGTGGACACCGCGTGGCTGCGCATGGACAACGACGTCAACCTGATGATGATCGTCGGTGTCTGGCTGCTGGAGCCCGGCATCACGCTGGCGGCGCTGCGGCGGCGTGTCGAGGAGCGTTTCCTGCGCTACGCGCGTTTCCGCCAGCGCGCCGTGCCCGACCTGCTCGGCGCCTCCTGGGTCGAGGACGATGACTTCGACCTCTCGCGCCACGTCGTCACGACGAAGCTGCCGCGCCGCCGCGGCCAGGACGAGCGCGCCGCGCTGAAGGCCTTGTGCGCCGAACTCGCCGCGACGCCGCTCGACCCCCAGCGCCCGCTGTGGCAGTTCCACCTCATCGAGCGCTACGAAGGTGGCTCGGCCATCGTCGTGCGCCTGCACCACTGCATCGCCGACGGCATCGCGCTGATCTCGGTGATGCTGTCCATCACCGACGGCGGCGCCGAGCCGCCGAAGCACCCGCAGCACGCGCATGGCCACGACCACGCGCATGAACACGACTGGCTGGCCGACGCGGTGCTGCGCCCGATCACCGACCTGACGGTCAAGGCGATCGGCATGTACGGCAACGGTGTCGCCCGCTCGATGGAGATGCTGGCGCACCCGCAGGCGCCGCTGTGGGGCTCGCTCGCGGTGGCGCGCCACGGCTGGCAGGTGGTGCACGACGCCGCGTCGCTGGCGCTGATGGCCGACGACTCGCCGACCGCGCTGAAAGGCAAGCCCGGCGGCCTGAAGGCCGTGGCCTGGAACGAACCGCTGCCGCTGGACACCGTCAAGGCCGTCGGCAAGGCGCTGGGCTGCTCGATCAACGACGTGCTGCTGGCCTGCGTGGCCGGCGCGATCGGCCGCTACCTGCACGAATGCGGCGACGACCCGGCGGGCAAGGAGATCCGGGCCATGGTGCCGGTGAACCTGCGGCCGATGGACAAGGCCTGGCAGCTGGGCAACCGCTTCGGCCTGGCGCCGCTGGTGCTGCCGATCGGCATCGAGAACCCCATCGAACGCGTCTACGCGGTGCGCCAGCGCATGGCCGAGCTGAAGGGCAGTTACCAGCCGCTGCTGGCCTTCGCGGTGCTGGCGATGGCGGGTTTCCTCGTCAAGCCGGTGCAGGACGCGGTGCTGGGCCTCTTCGCACGCAAGACCACCGCGGTGATGACCAACGTGCCCGGCCCGCGCGAGCCGCTGAGGTTCTGCGGCTCGACGTTGCGCCAGACCATGTTCTGGGTGCCGGCCTCGGGCGACGTCGGCCTGGGCGTCAGCGTGCTCAGCTACGGCGGTGGCGTGCAGTTCGGCCTGATCGCCGACACCGCGCTGTGCCCCGACCCCGAGGCCATCGTCGAACGTTTCGAGCCCGAGTTCGAGAAGCTGCTCTGGCTGACGATGATGCTGCCCTGGCCGGGCGAGGACGGCGCGGCCGCCTAAACCGCCGCCTGCAGCGCCAGCTTCGCCGCCTCGACTTCCAGCCGTTCGATCGCGTCGGCCGGCACGTGGCGTGCCGCGTCGGCCAGCAGCCGCCGGGCCTCGGGCCGCGCCGCCTCGCCTTCGAGGATCAGCAGCCCGCGTGCGACCTCGACCTTCACGATCGCGCTGGCCGGGTTCAGCGCCAGCGCCTGGCGGTAGTGCGCCAGGCCCTTGACGGCGTCGGCGCCTTCGGTCATCGCCAGCAGCCGGCCGACGCGCGCGATGGCCTCGGCGTGGAAAGTGGCCAGCGCCAGGTGCGCTTCGGGGTGCTTCGGCGCCAGCTTCAGCGTGTGTTCGAGCGACTGCCGCACCTGCGGCGCCAGGCGTTCGGCGACGAGCTTCAGCAGATCCAGCGACTCGGCGCGCCGGCCCAGCGCGTAGGCGTGCCAGAACCAGCCCGCCGGGTTGGCGGGCTCGGCCTTCTGCTGGGCAAGGGCACGGCGCGCGACCTCGTCGACCATCGCCAGCCGCGTGCGTTCGGTGCGTTCGAGGTAGGTGGCCTGCAGCGCCTGGGCCTTGTTGGCCAGCGTGACGCCGGCCGGCCCCAGCGCCAGCGCGGCGTCGTAGGCGGCGCGGAACTCGCCGGCATGGAGCTTCGCCCAGGCCGCGAGCAGCGCCGCATCGCGTGGCAGCGGCTCGGCGTCGCCGACATGCAGCCGCTTCCAGCGCCGGCGCAGCGCCGCCGGCTCGTGCACGTAGCCCGCGTCGGGCCAGGGGAAACGCACCCAGCGCGCCATCAGGCGCGGTAGGGCGCGGCCAGCGCGTTCAGGTGCGCGCGCGACTCGGCGTCCAGATAGGGCAGCAGCAGGCTCATCGTGTGCCAGGCGCCACGCGCCAGCGCCGCGCCGGCGCCTTCGGGCTCCAGCGCCCGGCGCGGGTCGCGCACGTATTCGTAGCTCAGCCAGTAGGTCAGCACGACGACCATCGCGGTGGCCAGCGGCTCGGCCTCCTCGGGCGTCAGCTTCACCGCGCCGGCACCCGACAGACCGGCCAGCAGCTCGCGCACCGCCTCGCCCTTGTGGCGCAGCACGAACTGGAAGTGCGTCTCCAGGCGCCGGTTCTTGCTGAGCAGGTCGTTCAGGTCGCGGTACAGGAAGCGGTACTGCCAGACCAGCTCGAAGAACATGTGCAGGAACAGCCACGCGTCCTCGACGTTGCGCACGCCGTCGGCGGCACGCAGCAGCTCGTCCAGCGCACGTTCGTAACGGTCGAACAGCGCGTTGATCAGCTCGTCCTTGGCCGGGTAGTGGTAGTACAGGTTGCCGGGGCTGATGCCGAGCTCGGCCGAGATCAGCGTCGTGCTGACGTTCGGCTCGCCGAACCGGTTGAAGAGGTCCAGCGTCACCTCGAGGATGCGTTCCGCGGTGCGCCGCGGCTTCTTGGGCGTCGGCATGGTGCGGCGCATTGTGCACCGTGGGGTCTGGGGTGCGCTGCCTACAATCCGCCCCCCATGCCCGCTGTCCGTTTCGACCACGTCACCAAGACCTTCCGCGGCGCACGCGGCACCGTCCAGGCCCTGGACGGCGTCAGTTTCGACATCGAGCCGGGCGAGTTCTTCGGCCTGCTCGGCCCCAACGGCGCCGGCAAGACGACGCTGATCTCCATCCTCGCCGGGCTGGCGCAAGCCAGCGGCGGCCGCGTCGAGGTCATGGGCCACGACGTCGTCACCGACTTCGCCGCCGCGCGCCGGGCGCTGGGCATCGTGCCGCAGGAGCTGGTCTTCGACCCGTTCTTCAGCGTGCGCGAGACGCTGCGCATCCAGAGCGGCTACTTCGGCCTGAAGCACAACGACGACTGGATCGACGAGCTGCTGGCCAACCTCGGCCTGGCCGACAAGGGCGGCGCCAACATGCGCCAGCTCTCCGGCGGCATGAAGCGGCGTGTGCTCGTCGCCCAGGCGCTGGTGCACCGGCCGCCGGTCATCGTGCTCGACGAGCCGACCGCCGGCGTCGACGTCGAGCTGCGCCAGACGCTGTGGCACTTCGTCGCACGCCTGAACCGCGAAGGCCACACGGTGCTGCTGACCACGCATTACCTGGAAGAAGCCGAGGCGCTGTGCGGCCGCATCGCGATGCTCAAGCAGGGCCGCGTCGTCGCGCTGGACCGCACCTCGGCGCTGCTGTCGGGCATGGCGAGCACGATGCTGCGCTTCAAGACCGACGCCGCGCTGCCGCCGGCGCTGGCGGCGCGCGCCCGCGTCACCGGCCGCATCGTGCAGCTGCAGGCGCGCGACGCCGCCGAGGTCGAACACGACCTGGCCACGCTGCGCGAAGCCGGCGTCTCTGTCGAGGACCTGGAGATCGGTCGTGCCGACCTCGAGGACGTCTTCCTCGGGATCATGGGCGGGGAGGGCGCACGATGAGCGGCATCGACCTCGCCGGCGCCGGCACGCTGTTCCGCAAGGAGGTGCTGCGCTTCTGGAAGGTGGCCTTCCAGACCGTCGCCGCGCCGGTGCTGACCGCGGTGCTGTACCTGCTGATCTTCGGCCACGTGCTGGAGGACCACGTCGAGGTCTTCCCCGGCGTGCGCTACACGAGCTTCCTCGTGCCCGGGCTGGTGATGATGAGCGTGCTGCAGAACGCCTTCGCCAACACCAGCTCCTCGCTGATCCAGAGCAAGATCACCGGCAACCTCGTCTTCCTGCTGCTGACGCCGCTGTCGCACTGGGCCTGGTTCGTCGCCTATGTCGGGGCGTCGGCGGTACGCGGGCTGGTCGTCGGCCTGGGCGTGCTGCTGGTCACCGTCTGGTTCGCGCCGCTGCACCTGGCCGAACCGTGGTGGGTGCTGGTCTTCGCCGCGCTCGGTGCCGGAATGCTGGGCGCGCTGGGCCTGATCGCCGGGCTGTGGGCGGAGAAGTTCGACCAGCTTGCCGCGTTCCAGAACTTCATCGTCATGCCGATGACCTTTCTGTCGGGCGTTTTCTACTCGGTGAAGTCGCTGCCCGGCGTCTGGCAGGCGGCGAGCCACCTGAACCCGTTCTTCTACATGATCGACGGCTTCCGCCGCGGCTTCTTCGGCGCCAGCGACGTCTCGCCCTGGCTCAGCCTGGCGGTCGTCGGCACCAGCTTCGTCGTCGTCTCGGCGATCGCCTTGCGCCTGCTGGCGTCGGGCTACAAGCTGCGGTCATGACGCCCGCCGCGGCGGCCTGAGATAATCGACCCCCAACCTCCTGCACGAGCCTCCGAGCATGACGCACATCCACGCCGCCTGCGACGCCAAGCCTGCCGACAAGGACGCCGCCAAGCCCGCCGGCGGCCTGCAGGAACAGCTGTCGTTCAAGTCGCGTTTCGTCCTTGTCTTCGGCGAGATCGACGACAAGCTGGCGCGCGCCACCTGCGAGCGCCTGATCGCGCTGTCGCAGGACTCCGACGCGCCGATCCACATGCTGATCAGCAGCCCGGGCGGCCACGTGGAAAGCGGCGACGCGATCCACGACATGATCCGCTTCATCAACGCGCCGGTGACGACCATCGGCAGCGGCTGGGTCGCCAGCGCCGGCACGCACATCTACCTGGCCGCGCCCAAGGAGCGCCGGGTCTGTCTGCCGAACACGCGTTTCATGATCCACCAGCCCGCCGGCGGCGCCGGCGGCCGGGCCACCGACATCGCGATCCAGGCCAAGGAAATCATCAAGACCCGCGAGCGCATCGCGCGTGTCGTCGCCACCCAGACCGGCCAGAAGATCGAGAAGGTCATGGCCGACATGGAGCGCGACTACTGGATGAGCGCCGACGAGGCGATCGCCTACGGCATCGTGTCGCGCGTCATCGAACGCCAGTCGGAACTCGCCTGATGGCCGAGCCGACCGTCGCCGAAGTCCGCGGCTACATCGAGGCCGGGCTGCCCTGCGAGCACCTGCAGGTCGAAGGCGACGGCCGCCACTTCTTCGCCACCATCGTCTCGTCGGCCTTCGAGGGCCTGAACCGCGTGCGCCGGCACCAGCGGGTCTACGCCGCGCTGGGCGATAGAATGCGCGAGCAGATCCACGCGCTGTCGATGAAGACGCTCACGCCGGCCGAGTACTCGGCCCAAGGCGCCACCCACCACCCCTGACACGGCACCTGCGGCGCGCCGCGGGTGGCCGCGTGCTGCGCTGCCGCCCGTCCCGTGCCGCGTGCTTTTCCGAGCACCAGCATGGACAAACTCCTGATCCGCGGCGGACGCCGCCTCCAAGGCGAGGTGTCGATCTCCGGCGCCAAGAACGCCGCGCTGCCCGAGCTCTGCGCCGCGCTGCTGTGCGCCGGGCCGCTGACGCTGGACAACGTGCCGCGCCTGCAGGACGTGGCGACGATGCTGTCGCTGCTGCGCCGCATGGGCGTCGCCGTCGAGCGCCCGGAGGACCAGCCGGCGCGCGTGACGCTCGCCGCGCCCGACAGCGTCGACCCGGTCGCGCCCTACGAGCTCGTGAAGACGATGCGCGCGTCGATCCTCGTGCTCGGCCCGCTGCTGGCGCGTTTCGGCCGCGCGACGGTGTCGCTGCCCGGCGGCTGCGCGATCGGCTCGCGCCCGGTCGACCAGCACATCAAGGGCCTGCAGGCGATGGGCGCGACGGTCAAGGTCGAACACGGCAACATCGTCGCCAGCGCCGGCCGGCTGCGCGGCGCGCGCATCACGACGGACATGATCACCGTCACCGGCACCGAGAACCTGCTGATGGCCGCGGCGCTGGCCGAGGGCGAGACGGTGCTGGAGAACGCCGCTCAGGAGCCCGAGGTCACCGACCTGGCCGAGCTGCTGATCTCGATGGGCGCGAAGATCGAAGGCCACGGCAGCGGCCGCATCCGCATCCAGGGTGTCGAGCGCCTGCACGCGCCGGCCGCGCCGCACCGCATCGTGCCCGACCGCATCGAGGCCGGCACCTTCCTCTGCGCGGTGGCCGCCGCCGGCGGCGAGGCCGTGCTGCGCGACGCGCGTGCCGAGCACCTCGACGCCGTCATCACCAAGTTGCGCGAAGCCGGCGTTGCCATCGAGTCGGGCGAGGACTGGATCCGCGTGCGTGCCGACGCGCGCCCGAAGGCGGTGAGCTTCCGCACCAGCGAGTACCCGGCCTTCCCGACGGACATGCAGGCCCAGTTCATGGCCGTCGACTGCGTCGCCGAAGGCGCGGCCAAGGTCTCGGAGACGATCTTCGAGAACCGCTTCATGCACGTCAACGAGCTGGTGCGCCTGGGCGCGAGCATCCAGGTCGACGGCCACACGGCGATGATCCAGGGCGTGCCGACGCTCTCGGGTGCGACCGTGATGGCGACCGACCTGCGCGCCTCGGCCAGCCTGGTCATCGCCGGCCTGGTGGCCGAAGGCGAGACGACGGTGGAGCGCATCTACCACCTGGACCGCGGCTACGACCGCATGGAAGCCAAGCTGCGCGCGCTGGGCGCCGACATCGAAAGAGTCCGATGATCACCCTCGCACTGTCCAAGGGCCGCATCTTCGAGGACTCGCTGCCGTTGCTGGCGGCCGCCGGCATCGAGGTGCTGGAGGACCCGGAGAAGAGCCGCAAGCTGATCATCGGCACCACGCGCCCCGACGTGCGCGTCGTGCTGGTGCGCGCCAGCGACGTGCCGACCTACGTGCAGCACGGCGGCGCCGATCTGGGCGTCGCCGGCCTGGACGTGCTGCTGGAGCACGGCGACGGCCTGTACCGCCCGCTGGACCTGCGCATCGCACGCTGCCGCATGAGCGTGGCCACGCGCGCCGACTTCGACTACGCGCACGCCGTGCGCCAGGGCGCACGCATCCGCGTCGCCACCAAGTACACCCAGATCGCGCGCCAGCACTTCGCCGCCAAGGGCGTGCACGTCGACCTGATCAAGCTCTACGGCTCGATGGAGCTGGCGCCGCTGACCGGCCTGGCCGACGCCATCGTCGACCTGGTCTCGACCGGCAGCACGCTGAAGGCCAACCAGCTCGTCGAGGTCGAGAAGATCATGGACATCTCGTCGCGCCTGGTCGTCAACCCGGCGGCGCTGAAGTTGAAGCGCGCCCCGCTGCGCGCGCTGATCGACGCCTTCGAGCAAGCCGTGGAGTCCCGCGCATGAACCCCGTTGCGATCACCCGTCTGTCTACCGCCGACGCCGGCTTCGAGGCCGGTTTCCAGCGTGTGCTGCACTGGTCGGCCGAGACCGACGCCGAGATCGAGAACCGCGTCGCCGCGATCCTCGACGACGTGCGCCAGCGCGGCGACGCCGCGGTGCTGGAGTACACGGCGCGTTTCGACCGCCTGCAGGCCGACTCGGTCGCGGCGCTGGAGATCGGCGCCGACGAACTGCGCGCCGCGCTGGCCTCGATCACGCCGGCGCAGCGCTCGGCGCTCGAGGCTGCCGCCGAACGCGTTCGTGACTACCACCAGCGCCAGCTGGACGCCTGCGGCCGCAGCTGGAGCTACCGCGACGCCGACGGCACGCTGCTGGGCCAGAAGGTCACGCCGCTGGACCGCGTCGGCATCTACGTGCCCGGCGGCAAGGCGGCCTACCCGTCGAGCGTGCTGATGAACGCCATCCCGGCCCAGGTGGCCGGTGTCGGCGAGATCGTGATGGTCGTGCCGACGCCCGGCGGCGAGCGCAACGCGCTGGTGCTGGCCGCGGCGGCGGTGGCCGGTGCCCACCGCGTCTTCACGATCGGCGGCGCCCAGGCGGTGGCCGCGCTGGCCTACGGCACGGCGACGGTGCCCCGCGTCGACAAGATCACCGGCCCGGGCAACGCCTACGTCGCCAGCGCCAAGCGCCGCGTCTTCGGCCAGGTCGGCATCGACATGATCGCCGGGCCGAGCGAGATCCTCGTGCTGGCCGACGGCACGACGCCGGCCGAGTGGGTGGCGATGGACCTGTTCAGCCAGGCCGAGCACGACGAGCTGGCGCAGAGCATCCTGCTGTGCCCGGATGCCGGCTACATCGCCGCGGTGCAGGCCGAGATCGAGCGCCTGCTGCCGGCGATGCCGCGCCAGGCGACGATCCGCGCCTCGCTCGAAGGCCGCGGCGCGCTCATCCACACGCGCTCGATGGAGGAGGCCTGCGAGATCTCCAACCGCGTCGCGCCCGAGCACCTGGAAGTCAGCTCGGCCGAACCCGGCCGCTGGGAGCCGCTGCTGCGCCACGCCGGCGCGATCTTCCTCGGCGCCTACACCAGCGAGAGCCTGGGCGACTACTGCGCCGGCCCGAACCACGTGCTGCCGACTTCGGGCACCGCGCGCTTCTCGTCGCCGCTGGGCGTCTACGACTTCCAGAAGCGCAGCAGCCTGATCGAGGTGAGCGAGGCCGGCGCCCAGGTGCTGGGCCCGATCGCCGCCGAGCTGGCCTACGGCGAAGGGCTGCAGGCCCACGCCCAGGCCGCCGAGTTCCGTCTGAAGCCCCGTTGAGCGCGGCCTGAGCTCAGCCGGTGACCGTGTCGCAGAACCCCAGGCCCGAAAGCCCGCGATGACTCCCGATCTCCCGTCCCTGATGGCGCGCGTCGTGCGCCAGGACATCCAGGGCCTGCACGCCTATGCGGTGCAGCCCTCGGCCGGCTTCGTCAAGCTGGACACGATGGAGAACCCGTTCCCGCTGCCGCCTGAGCTGCAGCAGGCGCTGGGCGAGCGTCTGGGCCGTGTGGCGATCAACCGCTACCCGGCCGAGCGCACCGAGGACCTGAAGGCGGCGCTGGCGAGCTTCGCCGGCCTGCCCGAAGGCTGCGCGCTGACGCTGGGCAACGGCTCCGACGAGCTCATCACGATGCTCAGCCTGGCCTGCGCGGTGCCGGGCGCGGTCTTCATGTCGCCGCTGCCGAGCTTCGTGATGTACGGGCTGTCGGCGGCGCTGCAGGGCGTGCGTTTCGTCGGCGTGCCGCTGGCCGCCGACTTCGAGCTCGACGAAACGGCGATGCTGGCGGCGATCGCCGAGCACCGTCCGTCGCTGCTGTACCTCGCCTATCCGAACAACCCGACCGGCAACCTCTGGGACGATGCCGTCGTCGACCGCCTGATCGCGGCGATGGGCGAAGCCGGCGGCCTGGTCGTGATGGACGAGGCTTACCAGCCCTTCGCCGCACGCGACTCGATGGCGCGGCTGGCGGCCCACCCGCACGTGCTGGTGATGCGCACGATGAGCAAGTTCGGCCTGGCCGGCGTGCGCATCGGCTACCTGATGGGCCGCAGCGCGCTGATCGGCGAGATCGACAAGCTGCGCCCGCCGTTCAACGTCAGCGTGCTCAACGCCGAGGCCGCGCTGTTCGCGCTGGAGCACGCCGACGAGTACGCGCGCCAGGCCGCCGAGATCCGCGCCCAGCGCCAGCGCCTGCACGAGGAGCTGCAGACGATGCCCGGCGTTCACGCCTGGCCCAGCGAGGCGAACATGATCCTGGCGCGTGTGCCCGACGCCGCAGCGGCCTTCGCCGGCCTCAAGTCGCGCGGCGTGCTGGTGAAGAACGTCTCGGCGCTGCACCCCTCGCTCGCCAACTGCCTGCGCCTGACCGTCGGCACCCCCGACGAGACGACCCGATTGATCGACGCGCTGCGCGCCAGCCTGTAGAAGGACGCCATGGACACCCGCAACGACGCCCGCACCGCCGAAGTCCGGCGCGACACCCGCGAAACGCGCATCCGCGTGCGCGTCGACCTCGACGGCCGCGGTGACGCCAAGCTCGCCACCGGCATCGGCTTCCTCGACCACATGCTCGACCAGGTGGCGCGCCACGGCATGATCGACCTGGAGGTCGAGTGCGAGGGCGACCTGCACATCGACGGCCACCACAGCGTCGAGGACATCGGCATCACGCTGGGCCAGGCGGTCGCCCGGGCCGTCGGCGACAAGCGCGGCATCACGCGCTACGGCCACAGCTACGTGCCGCTGGACGAGGCGCTGTCGCGTGTCGTCGTCGACTTCTCCGGCCGCCCCGGGCTGGCCTTCGACGTCAAGTTCACCGCCGGCATGATCGGCGCGCTGGACACCCAGCTCGTCTACGAGTTCTTCCAGGGCTTCGTCAACCACGCGCTGGTCACGCTGCACGTCGACAACCTGAAGGGCGTCAACGCGCACCACCAGTGCGAGACGGTGTTCAAGGCCTTCGGCCGCGCGCTGCGCATGGCGCTCGCCGCCGACGAACGTGCGGCCGGCATCGTGCCGTCGACGAAAGGCTGCTTGTGAGCGTCGTCGCCGTCGTCGATTACGGGATGGGCAACCTGCGCTCGGTGTCGCAGGCGGTGATGCACGTCGCCGCCGGTACCGGGCACGAGGTCGTCGTCACCTCGCGGCCCGAGGACGTGTTCGCCGCCGAGCGCATCGTGCTGCCGGGGCAGGGCGCGATCCGCGACTGCATGCGCGAGCTGCACGACTCCGGGCTGCTGGAGGCGGTGCTCGACGCCGCCGCGAACAAGCCGCTGATGGGCGTCTGCGTCGGCATGCAGATGCTGCTGACGCACAGCGAGGAGCAGGACACGCCCGGTCTCGGCCTGATCCCCGGCGAGGTGAAGCGTTTCCGTCTCGAAGGCCGGCTGCAGGAAGACGGCAGCCGCTTCAAGGTGCCGCAGATGGGCTGGAACCAGGTCTGGCAGCGCCCGCACGCGCTGTGGGACGGTGTGCCCGACGGCGCCTTCTTCTATTTCGTCCACAGCTATTTCGCGCAGCCCGCGGATGCCGCCCACACCGCGGGCGAAACCGACTACGGCGCGCGCTTTACCTGCGCTATCGCGCGGGATAACATTTTTGCCACCCAGTTCCACCCCGAGAAGAGCGCTGCCCACGGCCTCGCGCTGTACCGCAACTTCCTCGGCTGGAAGCCCTGATCCGTCTTTCCCCCTCCCGCCACGGCGCCGACGAGCCATGCTGCTGATCCCCGCCATCGACCTGAAGGACGGCAAGTGCGTCCGCCTCCAGCAGGGCGATATGAATGCCTCCACGACCTTCGGCGACGACCCCGCCGCGATGGCGCGCCGCTGGCTCGACGCCGGCGCACGCCGTCTGCACCTGGTCGACCTCAACGGCGCCTTCGCCGGCCGGCCGATCAACGAGGCGGCCGTCAAGGCCATCCTGCGTGAGGTCGGCGACGAGATCCCGGTGCAGCTGGGTGGCGGCATCCGCGACCTGGACACCATCGAACGCCTGCTCGACGACGGCATCAGCTACGTCATCATCGGCACCGCCGCGGTCAAGAGCCCGGGTTTCCTGAAGGACGCCTGCACGGCCTTCGGCGGCCACATCATCGTCGGCCTCGACGCCAAGGACGGCAAGGTCGCCACCGACGGCTGGAGCAAGCTCACCGGCCACGAGGTCGTCGACCTGGCGAAGAAGTTCGAGGACTACGGCGTCGAAGGCGTGATCTACACCGACATCGGCCGCGACGGCATGCTCACCGGCATCAACATCGAGGCCACCGTCAAGCTGGCGCAGGCGCTGGCTATCCCCGTCATCGCCTCGGGCGGCCTGTCGGACCTGGCGGACATCGAGCGCCTGTGCGGCGTCGAGTCCGACGGTGTCGAAGGCGTCATCTGCGGGCGCAGCATCTACACCGGCGCGCTCGACTTCGCCGCCGCGCAGGCGCGCGCCGACGAGCTCAACGGCGCCGCCTAACCTCTTTCGCGCCGCCCCTCGCCGGGCGTTCCCATGCTGGCCAAACGCATCATTCCCTGCCTGGACGTCACCGGCGGCCGGGTCGTCAAGGGCGTCAACTTCGTCGAGCTGCGCGACGCGGGCGACCCGGTCGAGATCGCCGCGCGCTACAACGAGCAGGGCGCCGACGAACTGACCTTCCTGGACATCACCGCGACCAGCGACGGCCGCGACCTGATCCTGCACATCATCGAGGCCGTGGCCTCGCAGGTCTTCATCCCGCTGACCGTCGGCGGCGGCGTGCGCAGCGTCGAGGACGTGCGCCGGCTGCTGAACGCCGGCGCCGACAAGGTGAGCTTCAACTCGGCGGCGGTGGCCAACCCGCAGGTCATCCGCGACGCGTCGGAGAAGTACGGTGCGCAGTGCATCGTCGTCGCCATCGACGCCAAGCGCCGCCAGGGCGAGGACCTCGCCGCGCGCGGCCCGGGCTGGGACGTCTACACCCACGGCGGGCGCAAGAACGTCGGCCTGGACGCCGTCGAATGGGCGCGCCGCATGGCCGAACACGGTGCCGGCGAGATCCTGCTGACCAGCATGGACCGCGACGGCACGAAGAGCGGCTTCGACCTGGAACTCACGCGCGCCGTCAGTGACGCCGTGCCGGTGCCGGTCATCGCCTCGGGCGGCGTCGGCACGCTGGAGCATCTGTCCGAAGGCATCCGCCTGGGCGGCGCCGACGCGGTGCTGGCGGCCAGCATCTTCCACTATGGCGAGTTCACCGTCGCCCAGGCCAAGGCGCTGATGGCCCGCGACGGCATCCCGGTCCGCCCGTGAAACCGCCGCAGCGCGGCCGTCCGAACGAGGTGCGGCTGATCGGCGGCGCCTGGAAGCGCAGCAAGCTGCCGGTGCCCGACCGGCCCGGTCTGCGCCCGACGCCCGACCGCGTGCGCGAGACGCTGTTCAACTGGCTGGGCCAGGACCTCACGGGCTGGCGTGTGCTCGACGCCTTCGCCGGCAGCGGCGCGCTCGGTTTCGAGGCCGCGTCGCGCGGCGCGGCCCAGGTGCTGCTGCTGGAGCAGGACGCGCAGCTCGTCGCCGGCTTCAAGGCCCATGCGCAACGGCTGGGTGCCACCGGGCTGGAGGCGCGCCGCGCCGACGCGATGGCCTGGATGGCCTCGGCCGCGCCCGCGGCCTGGGAACTGGTGCTGCTGGACCCGCCGTTCGCCGCCGGTCTGGCGCTGCCGGCGGCGCGAGCCGCCGCGCGTCTCGTCGTGCCGGGCGGCTTCGTCTATGTCGAGAGCGCCGAGCCGCTGGCAGAGCCGCCCGAGGGGCTGGAAACCTGGCGTGAAGGGCGTGCCGGCGCGGTGCACTACCGGCTGCTGCGCCGCGGCTACACTGCGCCGGTTTGCGTTACAGGACCGACGCCGTGACCACCGTCACCCCGCTGACCGCCGTCTATCCCGGCACCTTCGACCCGATGACGCTGGGCCACGAGGACTTGATGCGCCGCGGCTCGCGCCTGTTCGACCGGCTGATCCTGGCGGTGGCCGCCGGCCACCACAAGCGCACGATGTTCACGATCGAGGAGCGGCTGTCGATCGCGCGCGAGATCGCCGCACCCTACGCCAACGTCGAGGTCGTGGCCTTCCGCGGGCTGCTGCGCGATTTCGTCGTTGCTGCCGGCGCCAAGGTCGTCGTGCGCGGCCTGCGTGCGGTCAGCGACTTCGAGTACGAGTTCCAGATGGCCGGCATGAACCGCCAGCTGATGCCCGACGTCGAGACGGTGTTCATGACGCCGTCCGACCAGTACCAGTTCGTCAGCGCGACCTTCATCCGCGAGATTGCCACCCTCGGCGGCGATGTCTCCAAGTTCGTGGCACCGTCGGTGCTGAAACGACTCCAGGACCGCGTGAACCAACCGGCGGCTTGACGATGGCTTTGTGGATCACCGACGAGTGCATCAACTGCGACGTCTGCGAACCCGAGTGCCCGAACCAGGCGATCTCGATGGGCGATGAACGCTACGAGATCGACCCGCGGCGCTGCACCGAGTGCGTGGGCCATTTCGACGAGCCGCAGTGCGTGCAGGTCTGCCCGGTGGAGTGCATTCCGGTGAACCCGGAGCACGTCGAGACGCGCGAGCAGCTGCGGCTGAAGTTCCAGGCCCTGCAGGCTGGCGGCGCGCGTTAGTCGCGCCGGTTCTTCTTCTTGCGCGGCGCCTTCTTCGGCGTCTTCTTCAGCACGCTCTGCACGGCCGGCTTCTCGGGTTCGACGAAGCCGGCGGCGGCCGTCACGGCCTCGCGTTCACGTGCACGGCGCTCGTCGCGCAGCTGTTCGGCCAGCGCCATCTCGCGGCGCGCCACGTCGCGGGCGGCGGCTTCGTCGCTGGCGCTGGGGCGCTCGTCGCGCACGGTCATGGCCTCGCCGTCGCGGCAGGGGCGATCCTGCAGCAGGCGCCCGTCGGGCCCGCAGCGCCAGATGCGCTGCGCGTCGGCCGCGCCGGCCAGCGCCAACAAGGCGAGGGCGAGCGCGGCGCGCATGGTCAGGCGCCGGGCGGGACGTCCGGCGCCGGCGGCGCCTCGGGGCGCGGCGGCTTCGGCGGCTTGGGACGCGCAGGCTTGGCGTGGATCTTCTGCAGCGCGCGGTCCATCTCGCCGGCGAGCAGCAGGTCCGACGCGGCGAGCGACTGCTCGATGGCCTTGGCGATGGCCTCGCGGTGGTCGGGTGAGGGCTTTTTCAGCACCCAGTTGACGACCTCGGCGCGCACGCCGGGGTGGCCGATGCCAAGGCGCAGGCGCCAGAAGTCCAGCGTGCCGAGCTGGCTGTGGATGTCCTTCAGGCCGTTGTGGCCGGCGGCGCTGCCGCCGAGCTTGATCTTAGCCTCGCCGGGCTGCAGGTCGAGCTCGTCGTGCACGACGAGGATCTCGTTCGGTGCGATCTTGAAGAAACGCGCCAGCGTCGCGACCGAGAACCCGGAGCGGTTCATGTAGGTCATCGGCTCGAGCAGCCAGACCGGGCCGTGCGGCGTGTTCACACGTGCGGCCAGCGCCTGGTAGCCGCGTTCGGGCACGAGGCGTGCGCCGAGCTTGTCGGCCAGCGCCTCCAGCCACCAGAAGCCCGCGTTGTGGCGCGTGGCCTCGTACTCAGGGCCCGGGTTGCCCAGGCCGACGAACAGACGAATCATGGTCGAGGATTATCCGGAGCCCGGAAACGACAAGGCCCCACCGAGGTGGGGCCCCAAACGGTGTGCGCAGCCGGCGCGAGGCCGGCCGGGGCATCACTTCTTGTTCTGCTTCTCGTCCTTCTTGCCCTTGCCCTTGCCCTTTTCGGGCGCGGCCACCGGGGCGACGATCACTTCTTCCTCGGCCTTCGGCATCGTGACGGCGACGATCGCCGGGTTCAGCGTGCCGTGGCGCACGGCCTTGATGCCGGCCGGCAGCTTCAGGTCGTTGAGGTGCAGGCTCTGGTTCTTCACCAGGCCCGACAGGTCGATCGTCACGAACTCGGGCAGCTGCGAGGCCAGGCACTCGATCTCGATTTCGGTGGCGACGTGGCTGACCAGGCACTTGTCGGTCTTCACCGCCGGCGAGTTCTCTTCGCCTTCGAAGTGCAGCGGCACCTTCTTGCGCAGGCGGGTCGTCTCGTCGACGCGCTGGAAGTCCACGTGCATGACGATCGGCTTCCAGGCGTGCATCTGGAAGTCGCGCAGCAGGACCTTCTCGACCTTGCCGGCCAGTTCCATCTCGAGGATCGACGAGTGGAAGGCTTCCTTCTTCAGCGCGAAGAAGAGGGCGTTGTGATCGAGCTCGATCATCTTCGGCTCGCCGGCACCGTAGACGATGCCCGGAACCTTGGCGGCGTTGCGCAGGCGGCGGCTCGCTCCGGTCCCCTGGACGCTACGCTCGTAAGCAGTGAATTTCATGTGGACTCCACAGTTGCGAAAAAGGGGCCCGCGACCAGGCCCCAAAAAGGAAAAGGGCTCGCGAAGCGAGCCCGCTTTCCGAATCAGAAATTACTGTTCTGCTCGGCGAACAGCGAGGTCACCGACTCGCCGTCGCTGATGCGGCGGATCGTCTCGGCGAACAGGAACGCGACGCTGAGCTGGCGGATCTTCGGGCAGGCCTTGGCTTCCGGGCTCATCGGGATCGTGTTCGTGATGACGACCTCGTCGATCTGCGAATTCTTGATGCGCTCGACGGCCGGGCCGGAGAACACCGGGTGCGTGCAGTAGGCGTAGACGCTCTTGGCGCCGCGCTCCTTCAGCACCTCGGCGGCCTTCACCAGCGTGCCGGCGGTGTCGATCATGTCGTCCATGATCACGCAGTTGCGGCCGTCGATCTCGCCGATGATGTGCATCACCTCGGAGACGTTGGCGGCGGGGCGGCGCTTGTCGATGATCGCCAAGTCGCAGCCGAGCTGCTTGGCCAGCGCGCGGGCACGGACCACGCCGCCGACGTCCGGCGACACGACGACCAGGTCCTTGTAGGCCTTGCTCTTCAGGTCCGACAGCAGCACCGGGCTGGCGTAGATGTTGTCGACCGGGATGTCGAAGAAGCCCTGGATCTGGTCGGCGTGCAGATCCATCGTCAGCAGGCGCTCGACGCCCACCGTCTCGAGCAGGTTGGCGACGACCTTGGCGCTGATCGGCACCCGCGTGCTGCGCGGGCGGCGGTCCTGGCGGGCATAGCCGAAGTACGGGATCACGGCGGTGATGCGGCGAGCGCTGGCGCGCTTCAACGCATCGACCATGATCAGGAACTCCATCAGGTTCTCGTTGGTCGGGCTGCAGGTCGGCTGCACGACGAAGACGTCGCGGGCACGCACGTTCTGCCGGATCTCGACCGTGACCTCGCCGTCGGAGAAGCGACCCACCGAAGCCCGCCCGAGCTCGACGCTCAGATGCGTGGCAATTTCCTGCGCCAGCACCGGGTTCGCGTTGCCGGTGAAGAGCACGGTATTGAACAGCACGATGGGGATCTCCGGGAGCGCTGACGGCGACGCGCCGTCAGAGAGAATTTTGGCAGGGGAGGAAGGACTCGAACCCTCGCATGTCGGAATCAAAATCCGATGCCTTAACCAACTTGGCGACTCCCCTACACAGGACCCGGCTAGGCCGCGCCCTTGAAACCGTCTCAGTCACGAGCCCAGCCGACCAGCGGATGATGCTCCAGACTGCGGCACATCCGTCCGACCCAACCTTCCGGAAGCTCGGCTTCCGAAAATGTCGCCAGGGGTCGATCGCCTGTGCCAGCTCTCGCGAAGACTGCGCTGCCTGAGCCCGTCATGCGGCTGTTGCCGTAACGTCGCTCCAGAAAGCTCAGGGCTTGCGCCACATCGTTGCATCGGTCCTGCGCGGGGGGTTGCATGTCGTTGCAACCGTATCCTGCACTGAATTCCGCGACAACTTTGTCCTCTGCGGGAGAGCCCAAGACTATAGCAGATGTATCCCGTTTGAGAAGGGGGTGTTCGAAGATTTCTTTCGTGGACAGCCCTTCGGCGGGTTTCACGACCGCGTACCACTGGCGCGGCAGCTCGATCGGCGTGAGCTTCTCGCCGATGCCTTCGACGAAGGCGTTGCGGCCGCCGACGAAGAACGGCACGTCGGCGCCCAGCGTCGCGCCCAGCGCCAGCAGGCGCTCACGCGGCCAGTCCAGGCCCCACAGGCGGTTCAGCGCCAGCAGCACGGTCGCGGCGTCGGAGCTGCCGCCGCCCATCCCGGCGCCGGCCGGCAGCTGCTTGGCGATCGAGATGTCGACGCCCAGCGTCGTGCCGCTGGCGGCTTGCAGCGCGTGCGCTGCACGCAGGCAGAGATCGTCGGACGGCAGCACCACGCCGAGGTCGTGGCGGGCAATCCGGCCGTCGTCGCGGCGCTCGAAGTGCAGCGTGTCGGCCCAGTCGATCAGCACGAACGGCGACTGCAGCAGGTGGTAGCCGTCGGCGCGGCGGCCGACGATGTGCAGGAACAGGTTCAGCTTGGCCGGGGCCGGGACGTCGAGCAGCGATCGCAAGGTCATGGGTCGCGACTCTAAGCCGTCGCCCGTCCGGTCACGCTTGCGCCGAGCCAAGCGCGCCTCGGTCCGGGTTCATTCCGGCGCTTGCTCCAGCCGCACGCGCACCAGCACCGGCGGCGGTGCCGCACGCGAGGCCTCGACCCAGCCGTCGTCGCGCCGCGCGAGGTCGATCGTCCAGCCCAGCTGATCGAAGCCACGTGCCGTCGGCTGCGACGCGGCGCCGGGCCAGGGCCGGCCGGCCAGCCAGTCGGGCAGGGCGGCCAGCGGCAGCGCCTCGCCGAGCGCCTCGCGCGAGAGCTCGTCCAGCCCGGCGTAGCGTGTGCTGCCCTCGGCGGCGGTCAGCACCGCCTCGCCCGGCGCCCAGCGCGCGGTGGCGACGATGCTGCCCAGCGGCGAGGTCAGGCGCAGCTCGCCGCGCTCGCCGTCGCCCTGCAGCTCGAATCCGCTGGCCAGGCGGCGCAGCGGCGCGTCGGCGGGGCGCACCTCGACCGACAGCTTGCCGGCCACCCAGCCGCCAGCGTTGTGCGGCACCGTCGTGCAGCCGACCAGCGCGAGGGCCGCGGCCGCGAGCAGCGCGCGCTTCATGCGGCCGCGCTCACGGCCGCACCTTCAGCCGCTTCAGGGTCTCGACCAGGACCTCGTTGTCGGCGTCGCGGCCACGGGCCTCGGCCCAGACGCGCCGCGCCTCGTCCTGGCGGCCGTCGGCCCACAGCACCTCGCCGAGGTGGGCGGCGATCTCGGCGTCGGGGCGCGAGGCGTAGGCGCGCTGCAGCAGCTCCAGCGCCCGGGCGCGGTTGCCCAGGCGGAACTCGACCCAACCCAGGCTGTCGGTGATGAACGGGTCGCCGGGGGCGAGTTCGAGCGCCCGGGCGATCAGGTCGCGGGCCTCGGGCAGGCGCTGGCCGCGATCGGCCAGCGAGTAGCCCAGCGCGTTGTAGGCGTGCGCGTTGTCGGGCTTGAGCTCGATGACGCGGCGCAGCAGGCGCTCCATCTCGTCGATGCGGCCGAGCTTCTCGGCCAGCATCGACTGTTCGTAGAGCAGTTCGGGGTCGTCGGGCTGCAGCTTCAGTGCCTGGCCCATCACCTCGTAGGCCTCCTTCCAGCGCTTGACGCCGCGCAGCATCGACGCCTCGGCGTCGAGCCGGGCGCGCAGGTCCTTCGGCTCGCTGCCGGGCATGGCCTGCAGCAGCCGGCGCGCGTCGTCGACGCGGCCCTGGCGCGCGAGCATCGACGCCCGCCGGGTCTGGACCTCCAGCGCACGCTCGGGGGCGTCGACACGCGCCAGCCAGCGCTCGGCGGCGGCGTAGTCGCCACGCTGCTCGGCCGAGGCCGCCAGCATCAGCCAGGCCTGGACGCGGCCCTGGGCCGGCGCGTGCGAGCGGTCGTCTTCGCCGCCGCCGCTGGCGGCAGCGCTCGCGGCCGACGCCGGCGCCGCGGCGGGTTCGGTCAGCTCCAGGTAGCGGCGCAGCGCGGCCTCGCCCTGGGCGGCGTGCCGGAGCTCCAGGTGCAGCGCGCCCAGCGTCAGATAGGGCGGCGCGAGATCGGGCTTGCGCCGGGTGACGGTTTCGAGCTGGCGCAGCGCCTCGGCATAACGCTGCGTGCTGGTCAGCGCCCGCGCGTACAGCAGCAGCAGCGCCGGCTCGGCGTCGGGGCGGGCGGCGTAGTCGGTGACGATGGGCTCGGCCTCGGGCCGGCTGGGCAGCAGCTCCAGTGCCAGCAGCACCGGCGCCTGCGCCGCCGGGTCGGCGGCATGCGCCTGGCGCGCCAGCTCGAGCGCGCGCGTGCCGTCGCCTGCGGTCAGCCGCGCGCGGCCGATCGCGATCTGCGCGGCCACCCGCGTCGCCGGGGTCTCCAGGTACGGTGCGAGCACCTCCTCGACGAGCCGGGCGCCGCGCGCCGGGTCGGCCGCACGCTGCAGGAAACCCGGCACCGCGGCGATGATGCCGCTGCGCTCGGCCGGGGTCGCGGCCGCCAGCAGCGCGCGCAACGGTTCGGCGGCCTGGTCCAGGCGGTTCATCGCCGACAGGATCTGCAGCTCGGTGCGCAGCGCCTCTTGCGAACGCGGCAGCGCCGTGCGCCAGGCGCGTGTGGCGGTCAGCGCCTCCTCGCCGGCCCGGGCCTGCAGCGCGATCTCGACCGCGCGGCGGAACAGCAGCTCGTCGCGGCTGCGCCGCGCGGCGTCGAGGATCACCTGGTAGGCGGCTCCCGGCTGGCCTTGGCGGGCCTCGATCTCGCCGATCAGCAGCTGGTAGAACAGCGGCGCGTCGAGGGCCGAGTTGCGCACCTCGGGTGGTGCCGGGGGCGATGTGGCGACGGCCCCCTGGGCCCAGGCAGAGACGGCGGCGAAGGCCAGCGCGGCGGCCAGCGGACGGGCGCCGCGGCGACGCGCGGCGACAAGGGAACGGCAAGGCATCTCGACATAATGCCGCATGCCCGAGTTGCCCGAAGTCGAAGTCACGCGCAGGGGCATCGACGAGCCGCTGCGTGGTGCCGAGGTCTTGGCGGTGCGCCTGGGCAAGGCCTTGCGCTGGCCGCTGGGCGTCGCGCCGCAGGCCCTGCTCGGCGCCCGCGTGCTGCCGGTGCAGCGGCGCGGCAAGTACCTCTGGCTGCCGCTGCTCGGCGGCTGCGGCGGCGGGCTGCTGCTGCACCTGGGCATGTCCGGCTCGCTGGCGCTGCACCCGGCCGCGCCGGCGCCCGGCCCGCACGACCACTTCGACCTCGTCACCTCGCACGGCACGCTGCGCCTGACCGACCCACGGCGCTTCGGTGCCGTCGTCTGGTCGCCGTCCACCGCCGACCCGCCGGCGGCGACGCTGCTGGCCGCGCTCGGCGCCGAGCCGTTCGACGCCACGCTCACGCCGCAGTCCTTCCATGCCGCGCTGCAGCGCCATCGCACGCCGATCAAGGCGATGCTGCTGTCCGGGCGCATCGTCGTCGGCGCCGGCAACATCTACGCCTGCGAGGCGCTGCATCAGGCCGGCATCCACCCGGCGACGCCGTGCCGGCGCATCGGCCCGCTGCGTGCGGCGCGGCTGCTGCAGGCGCTGCGCGAGACGCTGGCGCAGGCGATCGAGCTGGGCGGCTCGACGCTGCGCGACTTCCGCGATGCCCACGGCATGAACGGCGAGTTCCAGCACCATGCCCGGGTCTACGGCCGTGCCGGCGAACCCTGCCCGCGCTGCGGCGCCGCGGTGCGGCGTGTCGTGCAGGCGCAGCGCGCCACCTATTTCTGCGCCGCCTGCCAGCGTCCCTGAACGCGACGGATTGCGCAGCTTGTTTCCTTGACGCGGCGCCGCGCGCCCGGGCGCGCGGAGGGCTGCGCTAGCATCGGCCGCGCCATGAAGAGTTCCCTGGTCTCGACGCTCGACTCCCTGGCCGCATGGCGGCAGGACGTCGACCGCCGCGTGGCCGTGTTCGCGCGTTTCCTGGCCGATCACGAACTGGCCGACGCGGCGCAGACCGAGCTGCTGGCCACGCTGCGCGAACGGCTGGCGGCCGAGCGCGTGGTGCTGGCCTTCGTGGCCGAGTTCTCGCGCGGCAAGTCCGAGCTGATCAACGCGATCTTCTTCGCGGCGGCCGGCCGCCGCGTGATGCCGGCGACTCCCGGGCGCACGACGATGTGCCCGGTCGAGCTGTTCCACGACCCGGCGCAGCCGCCGCGGCTGTCGCTGCTGCCGATCGAGACCCGGCTGGCCGGCCTGTCGCTGGCCGAGCTGCGCCGCCGCGACGAGGCCTGGCAGTCGCTGCCGCTGGATCCGCAGGACCCGGAGCAGCTCGCCGCCACGCTGGCAGCGGTGACGCGCTCGCGCCGCGTCACCGTTGGCGAGGCGCGTGCGCTGGGCTTCTGGCACGACGAGCGCCCCGAGGACAACCCGCCGCTGCTGGCCGACGGCCAGGTCGAGGTGCCGGCCTGGCGCCACGCGCTGATCAACTTCCCGCACGCGCTGCTGTCGCGCGGGCTGGTCGTGCTCGACACGCCGGGCCTCAACGCGATCGGCGCCGAGCCCGAGCTGACGCTGTCGCTGCTGCCGTCGGCGCATGCCTGCGTGTTCGTGCTCGCGGCCGACGCCGGCGTCACGCGTTCGGACCTCGCGATCTGGCGCGAGCACCTGGGCAGCGACGGGCTCGAACGGTTCGTCGTGCTCAACAAGATCGACACGCTGGCCGATCCGCTGGCCGAGCCGGCCGTCGTCGCGGCGCAGATCGAGCGCCAGCGCGACGCCAGCGCCGCCTCGCTCGGCGTGGCGCGTTCGCGTGTCTTTCCGCTGTCGGCGCGCGAGGCGCTGGCCGCGCGCGTGGCCGGCGACGCCGCGGCGCTGGAGCGCAGCCGCCTGCCGGCGCTGGAGTCGGCGCTGACCGCCGAGCTGATCCCGCGCCAGCACGAGGTGCTGGCCCAGGCGGCGGCCGGCTGCGCGCAGCAGATGCGCAGCGCCGCGTCGCGCCGCCTCGCCGACCGCCGCCGCCAGCTCGCCGAGCAGCTGCTGGAGCTGCGCGGCCTGCGCGGCAAGAGCGCCGCCAAGGTGCGGCTGATGCTCGACCGTGTCGAGGCCGAGTCGGCCGAGTTCGACGGCTGCGTCAAGCGCCTGGCGGCGCTGCGGCTGGTGCAGACGCGCCAGCTCGGCGCGCTGCTCGACCGCCTGGGCAGCGACGCGCTGCGCACCGAGGTCTCGGCGATGCTGTCGGCCATCGGCGGGCGGGCTTTCACCGCCGGCGCGCGCGAGAGCTTCGCGACGCTGTTCAAGCGCCTGCGCGCCACGCTCGGCGACGCCAGCGCACGCACCGACGAGATGCGGCGCATGCTGGACTCCAGCTTCGTGCAGCTCAACGCCGAACACGGTTTCGCCTTCGCGCTGCAGCCGCCGCCGCTGCTCAACGCCTACGTCGACCAGCTCGACCAGCTCGAGCAGAACTACGGCCGCTACCTCGGTCTGGCCCAGGGCTGGCGCATGGCGATGCCGGGCTCGGCCGAGCAGTTCCGGCGCATGCTGCTGGCCAAGCTGCGCGTCGTCTTCGAGCGCGCTGCGCATGACGTCGAGGTCTGGAGCCAGTCGCAGTCGGCGCAGGTCGACGAGCAGCTGCGCGAGCGCCGCCGGGGCTTCCGCCGGCGCCGCGAGGCGCTGGTGCGCATCCAGTCGGCCGCCGGCGAGCTCGAGGGGCGCATTGCCGAGGTCGAGCAGCAGGACCAGCACCTGGTCGCGCTGCAGGTCGGGCTGGACCGCGTCGTCGCCGACCTGGTGGCCGCGGCGCGCGACGCCGAGGGCCTCGAGCGGGCGCCCGTCGAGGCGTCCGCGGCCGCGCCGCTGGCCCGCGACGCCGCCTGATGCCCGACACCACGATCGCCGCGCGCGTCGTGCGCTGGCAGCGCACGCACGGCCGCCACACGCTGCCGTGGCAGAACACGCGCGACCCGTACCGCATCTGGCTGTCCGAGGTGATGCTGCAGCAGACCCAGGTGGCGACGGTGCTCGGCTACTACGAACGTTTCCTGCAGCGCTTTCCCGACGTCGCCGCGCTCGCCGCCGCGCCGCTGGACGAGGTGCTGGCGCTGTGGAGCGGGCTGGGCTACTACAGCCGCGCGCGCAACCTGCACCGCTGCGCGCAGGCCGTCGTCGCCGAACACGGCGGGCGTTTCCCGCCCGACGCCGCGACGCTGGCGACGCTGCCCGGCATCGGCCGCTCGACCGCCGCGGCGATCGCCGCCTTCGCCTACGGCGAGCGCGCCGCGATCCTCGACGGCAACGTCAAGCGCGTGCTGACGCGCGCGATCGGCTTCGGCGGCGACCTGGCACGCCCGGCCGAGGAGCGGGCGCTGTGGCGCGAAGCCGAGGCGCTGCTGCCCGAGCAGGACATCGAGCGCTACACGCAAGGCCTGATGGACCTGGGCGCGACCGTCTGCCTGGCGCGCCGGCCGCAGTGCCTGCTGTGCCCGCTGGCCGAGGTCTGCGTCGCGCGCACCGAAGGCGCGCCCGAACGCTATCCGGTGAAGACGCGCACGCTGCGCCGCGGCCGGCGCCGCCACGCGCTGCTGTGGCTGCAGCGCGCCGACGCGGTCTGGCTGGTGCAGCGCCCCGACAGCGGCGTCTGGGCCGGGCTCTGGAGCCTGCCCGAGTACGAGTCGGCCGAGGATCTGGAGGCGCTCGTCTCCGGCTGGCCGGGGCAGGGCGCGTGGCTGGCCCCGTTCGTGCACGTGCTGACGCACCTGGACTGGACCTTGGAGCCGCTGCGCTGGACGCTGCCGCCGGCGCTGGCCGCCGAGCCGGGCGCCGTCGAAGCCGTGCTGCCGGCCGGGCGCTGGTTCACGCGTGCCGAGGCGCTGGCTGCCGGGCTGCCGGCGCCGGTGCGGCGCCTGCTCGAAGCCGACGCGGTGCTCAGCCGATGACGATGGACTTGTCGCGCAGGTAGCCGTCGACGATCGACAGCCGGATCACCGGATCCTCGAGTTCCATCAGCTTCTGCTTGGCCGACAGCGGCACCGGCAGCAGCTCGCACCAGCGGTTGGCCACCCAGCCGGCGTCGTCGAAGCGGTAGGGCTCGGCAAACGGCTGGTGGCCCTGTTCGTCGAGTTTGCGGATCGCCTCCTGCAGCGCCTGCACCGTCGGCTGCATCGCCTCGCCCGGCGCACGCAGCGCGTCGGCAGCGATGTCTTCGACCTCGCAGGTCCAGAGCCCGTCGGGCTGCTGCGCCGGGGTGCCGGCGAGGCGGAAGCGTTCCAGCCCGGTGCCACGCACGCGCAGCAGCCCGGGGCCGTCGGCGTCGACCTCGTCGAGCCGCACGACGACACCGACCCTTTCGAGCTTCACGCCCTGCGCCGCGGTGCCGGTCTCGCGCCCCTGCTGCAGGCAGACGATGCCGAAGCCCGTGCCTTCGCGCAGACAGCGTGCGACGAGGTCCAGGTAACGCGCCTCGAAGACCTTCAGCCCGACCAGCCCGCCGGGAAAGAGCACGGCCTGCAGCGGGAACAGCGGCATCAGTCCCGTTGGGCTCATCGACAACCCCTCGCCTGTTGGCCTGCGGAGGTCTTCCCCCCGGGGACAGCCCGCCACTGGCGGGCAGGGGGAGCGCCCGTGGCATACGGGCCGGATCCGATCCGGGTCTCCCGGTCGGATTCGGAGCCCCTTTGGGGCTGAGCCCGGACGAAGACAGTCCGGAGGACTGTCTGCGCCTGGCGAAGAGCCCGCCGTCCCCGGCCGGCGCGCCCTGCAAGGGCGGCCGCCAGGCGGCCGGGGGCCGTCATTTCATCCACGGGCGTCGAGCTCGCGATGGCGGATCAAGGTGGCCTGGCGGCCTTCGAAGCGCCGGGCCAACTGCTCGACGCCGTAGACCGAGCGGTGCTGGCCGCCGGTGCAGCCCAGCGCGACCGTCAGGTAGCTGCGCTGGTTGTCCTCGAAGGCCGGCAGCCAGCGTTCGATGAAGGTGGCGATCTGCTCGAGCATCTCGCCGGCATCGGTTTGCGCCCGCAGGTAGGCGGCCACCGGCTCGTCGCGGCCGGTCAGCGCGCGCAGCTCGCGCACGTAGTACGGGTTGGGCAGCGCACGCAGGTCGAAGACGAAGTCGGCGTCCAGCGGCACGCCCTGCTTGAAGGCGAAGCTCTCGAAGACCAGCGTCAGCGCCGACTCGCGTGCGCCGGCCAGCCCGCGCACCCAGGCACGCAGCACCCCGGGGCGCAGCTGGCTGGTGTCGATGACGGTGGACTTCTCGCGCAGCCCCGCCAGCAGCTCGCGTTCGAGCTCGATCGCCTCGACCAGCGCGCGCGCGGCGTCGTTGCCGGCCGGCACCGAGGACAGCGGGTGCGGCCGGCGGGTCTCGGAGAAGCGCCGCACCAGCGCGTCGGTGCTGGCGTCCAGGAACAGCGAACGAACCTTCAGCCCTTCGGCGCGCAGCTCGTCGATCAGCGGCAGCAGCAGCGGCAGCGAGCCGACGGTGCGCACGTCCACCGCGACGGCCACGCGCCGCGTCCAGCGGCCGTGCTCCAGGCGGATGAACTCGCGCAGCAGCTCCGGCGGCAGGTTGTCGACGCAGAAGTAGCCGGCATCCTCGAGCGCGTGCAGGGCGATCGACTTGCCCGAGCCGGAGATCCCGGTGACGAGGAAGATCTCGTTGCCGCTGCCGTCGGGCAGCGGCGCCCATTCGCTGGGCGGCGGGTCGACGAATCCGCTCACTGGAACTCCCTTCGGCCTGCGGCCGCTGCGGCCCGGCAGGAACGAGCCCGCGGCAGGTCCCGAGGGCTCATCGTGCGTTCCCTGCCAGCATCGCCTCGGCGTGGGCGCGGCTGGTGCTGGTCAGGCGTTCGCCGCCGAGCATGCGCGCGACCTCGGCCACGCGGGCCTCGCCGGCCACCGGCCGCACCTCGCTGACCGTGGCCTGGCCCTGCAGCGCCTTGGCGACGACGAAATGATGGTCGGCGCAGGCCGCGACCTGCGCCAGGTGGGTCACGGCCAGCACCTGCGTCGTGCCGCCGAGCTGCTTCATCAGCCGGCCCACGCTGTCGGCCACGGCGCCGCCGACACCGGCGTCGATCTCGTCGAAGATCAGCGTCTGCGCGCCGTCGCCGGGCGCGTGGGCCGCGGTGGTCACGGCGATCGCCAGCGCCAGCCGCGACAGCTCGCCGCCCGAGGCGACCTTGGCGATCGCGCGCGGCGTGCTGCCGGCGTGGCCGGCGACACGCAGCTCGACGTTCTCCAGCCCGTAGGCCTGCGGTTCGTCCTGCGCCACGATCGCGACCTCGAAACGCCCGCCGGCCATGCCCAGCTGCTGCATCGCCTGCGTCACCGCGTCGGCGAGTTTGGGCGCGGCCTTGGCGCGGGCGCGGCTGATCTTCTTCGCCTCGTCGCGCCAGGCGCGTTCGGCTTCGGCGGCGGCCCGTTCGAGGCCGTCGAGGTCGGCGGCGGCGTCGAGCGCCGCGAGTTCGGCCTTCCAGCCGGCCAGCAGCGCCGGCAGCTCGATCGGCTGGCGGCGGTAGCGCCGCGCCAGCGAGACCCAGGCCCCCAGGCGCGCGTCCAGGTCGGCCAGGCGTTCGGGGTCCGGTTCGCGGCGGCCGAGGTAGCTGCCCAGCGTGTGCGCGGCGTCTTCCAGCTGCGCCTGGGCGCCGCGCAGGACCTCGACGACCGAGGCCAGCTCGGCGTCGTAGCGCTGCACCTCCTCCAGCGCGTCGATGGCACGCGCGATCAGCGCATCGGCCGAGGGTTCACCTTCGGCGGTGGCGTCCAGCGCCGCGCGGGCGCCGTCGAGCAGCGCCTGGCCGTGGGCCAGCCGCTGGTGCTCGGCGTTCAGCTCCTCCCACTCGTGTTCGCCCGGCGCGAGCTTGTCGAGCTCGCCGATCTGCCAGGCCAGGCGCTCGCGTTCTCGCTCCAGCGTGTCGCGCTGCGCACGTGCGGCGTCCAGTGCGGCCAGCGCCTGGCGCCAGGCGGCCCAGCGGGCGGCCAGCGGGCGGGTGTCGGCGCCGGCCTGGGCGTCGAGCAGCGCGCGCACCGCGGCCGGCCGCGTCAGGCTCTGCCAGGCGTGCTGGCCGTGGATGTCGACGAGATGGTCGGCGGCTTCGCGCAGCTGCGTCACGGTGGCCGGGCTGCCGTTGATCCACGCCCGGCTCTTGCCCTGGGCGTCGATCGTGCGGCGCAGCAGCAGCGTCGGCTCGGCGGCGAAGCCGGCCTCGTCCAGCCAGGCGGCCAGCGAGGGCGGGGCGTCGAATTCGGCGGCCACTTCGGCACGCGCCGCGCCTTCGCGCACCAGCGTGGCGTCGCCGCGTGCGCCCAGCGCCAGTTGCAGCGCGTCGATCAGGATGGACTTGCCGGCACCGGTCTCGCCGGTGAGCACGCTGAAGCCGGCGTCCAGCTCGATCTCCAGGCGTTCGACGATGACGACGTCGCGAAGAGAAAGTCGGCGCAGCATCTCTAGACCACGCCTTCGTACCAGCGGAGTTTTCGACGCAACGTCGCGTAGTAGCTCCAGCCGCGCGGATGAAGAAAACGCACCTTGTAGGCCGAGCGCCGCACCTGCACGCAGTCGCCGTGCTGCAGGCTGGCCAGGCTGTGCATGTCGAAGTGCGCCGAGGCGTCGCGGCCGGCGACCAGCGTGATGCGCACCGTCGCGCTGTCGGGCAGCACGATCGGCCGGTTGGACAGCGTGTGCGAGGCGATCGGCGCGAACACCAGCCCGGCGATGCCGGGGTGCAGGATCGGCCCGCCGGCGGACAGCGCGTAGGCGGTCGAGCCGGTCGGCGTGGCGATGATCAGGCCGTCGCAGCGCAGGTTGGCGACGAAGTCGTCGTCGACGTCGACCCGCAGCTCGACCATGCTGGCCGTGACGCCGCGCGCCACCACCACGTCGTTCAGCGACAGCGCCTCGTGGATCGGCTGGCCGTCGCGGAAGACCTGGCCTTCGAGCATCGAGCGATGCTCTTCCTCGTAGTCGCCGGCGATCAGCGTCGCGAGCGCCTCCTTGTACTGGCCTACCGGCACGTCGGTGATGAAACCCAGCCGGCCCTGGTTGATGCCGACCAGCGGCAGGTTGTGGCGCGAGAACTCGCGCGCGATGCCGAGCATCGTGCCGTCGCCGCCGACGACGACGGCGAAGTCGCAGTGTTCGCCCAGCGACTGCGCGTCGTGGGCGCCGAACTCGGCGATGCCGGTGGCCTCGGCGGTCTCGCGCTCGAAGGACACCGCGACGTCCTGCTGCTGCAGGAAACGCGCAAGCTCCAGCAGCACCGGGGCGATGCCCTGTGCCTGGTACTTTCCGACGATCGCGGCATGGCGGAACGGGGCCGGCATGCGGCGCATTACACCATAGGGAAAACTGCTCCCTACAATCCGAAACCATGCTCGACGACCGCGCCAAGACGCTGCTGAAAGCCCTCGTGGAGCGCTACATCGCCGACGGCCAGCCGGTGGGGTCGCGCACGCTGTCGCGCGCCTCCGGGCTGGACCTGTCGCCGGCGACGATCCGCAACGTGATGGCCGACCTGGAAGAGCTCGGCCTGATCGCCAGCCCGCACACCAGCGCCGGCCGCATCCCGACGGCGCGCGGCTACCGGCTGTTCGTCGACACGATGCTCACCGCACGCCCGATCGACCTGCAGACCGTCGCCCCGGAGCTGGCCGCCGCGCGCGAGCAGCTGCATCCCGACCAGCCGCAGCGTGTCATCGCCCAGGCGGCCTCGCTGCTGTCGAACCTGTCGAGCTTCGTCGGCGTCGTCAGCGCGCCGCGCAAGGCCGGGCTGATCCACCACATCGAGTTCCTGCGCCTGGGCGAGCGCCGCGTGCTGGTGATCCTCGTCGCGCCCGATGGCGACGTGCAGAACCGCGTCATCTTCACCGCCCGCGACTACACCCAGGCCGAGCTGATCGAGGCCACCAACTTCCTCAACGCCCACTACACCGGGCTGGCGATCGAGGAGGTGCGCGAGCGCCTGAAACACGAGGTCGACGCGCTGCGCGGCGAGATCGCCCAGCTGATGCAGGCCGCGGTGCAGGCCGGCGAGGAGCTGGCCGTGCGCAGCGAGAACGTCGTCGTCTCCGGCGAGCACAACCTGCTGGGCGTGCAGGACCTGGGCCACGACATGGCCGGGCTGCGCCGGCTGTTCGACGTCTTCGAGCAGAAGACCGAGCTGATGCGGCTGCTGGACGTCAGCAGCCGCGCCGAAGGCGTGCGCATCTACATCGGCGGCGAGAGCCAGGTCGTGCCGTTCGAGGAGCTGTCGGTCGTCACCGCCCCCTACGAGGTGGACGGGCGCATCGTCGGCACGCTGGGCGTCATCGGCCCGACACGCATGGCCTACGACCGCATGATCCGCATCGTCGACATCACGGCCCGGCTGGTGGGCAATGCGCTGTCGTCGCGCTGAGCGCGCGCCACGCAGACCGCCTGCGTGTGAGGGATTGCCGGCCCGGCGTTGAGAAATGTCAGCCCCGTGGGGGGCGAGCCGATACACGCTGCAACGGTGTGGCCGGTATAAACCGCGTTGAGCCGCGTGCAGCGAAGGCGCGGTCGCCATCTTCTCCGGCGCGGACCCGGCGCGACAGACGCCGTCCGCAGGCCAGTCTGGCGGGGGCGATCACCCGGTCTCCGCCACGGGAGTTCGGTTGTTCGTTCGCGTTCGTCGTCTCACGGAGCCTCGGTGCCCTGCGGTCTTCCATCCGCCCCGGTTCGCGCATGTCCTGGCGATGCTCGTGTTCGCCTTTGTCGCCGCCGGCAACGCGCTGGCGCAGGACCGCGTGCTGCGCGTCATCAGCGACGAGAACTACCCGCCGTTCCTGTTCCGTGACGCCGACGGCCAGGTCCAGGGCTATCTGGTCGACTACTGGAAACTCTGGCAGCGCCGCACCGGCGTGCGCGTCGAGCTGATCGCCACCGGCTGGGTCGAGGCCCAGCGGCGTGTGCAGGCCGGCGAGGCCGACGTCATCGACCTGATCTACCGCACCCCGGCGCGCGAGGCGATTTACGACTTCTCCTCGCCGCACGCGCAGCTGCCGGTCAACATCTACAGCCACGTCGGGCTGAGCGGGGTGAACAGCGTCGCCACGCTGAAGGGTCTGCCGGTGGGGGTGCAGGCGGGTGACGCCTGCATCGACAAGCTGCACGAGCACGGCATCGACTCGCTCGTCGAGTACGCCAACTACGACGCGCTGATCGCCGGCGCCAAGCGCGCCGAGGTGCGCCTGTTCTGTCTCGACCAGGCCCCGGCCAACTTCTACCTCTACAAGTTCGGCGCCGAACGCGAGTTCAAGCGTGCGTTCCAGCTCTACACCGGGCAGTTCCACCGCGCCGTGCGCAAGGGCGACAGCGCGACGCTGGCGCTGGTCGACCGGGGCGTCGCGGCGATCTCGCCCGAGGAGGACGAGGCGCTGCGCATCGCCTGGTTCGGCGAGCCGCTGCGCGGTGCGTCCTACGTCGACCAGCTGTGGTGGATCGCCCCCGGCGTGCTGGCGCTGGGCGGGGCGCTTCTGCTGTGGAACGTCTCGCTGCGCCGGCGCGTGGCCGGGCGCACCGCCGAGCTGCAGGACGCGCTGGGCGAGCTGCGCAACGCGCACGCGGTCGCCGAGTCGGTGCGCGCCAACCTGGCCGCGACGCTGTCGGCCATCCCCGACCTGCTGTTCGAGTTCGACGCCCAGGGCCGATACCTGGACGTCTATTCCGGCGGCAGCAGCACCCGGCTGCTGTACCGGGACTCCGACGAGATCATCGGCCGCCGCGTCGGCGAGGTCCTGCCCGCCGACGCCGCGGCGATCGTGCTGGAGTCGATCGCCGTGGCGCTGCGCGACGGTGCGGACTACGGCCGGACGATGGAGCTCGACATCGGCGGCCAGCCGCACTGGTTCGAGCTGTCGACCACGCGCAAGGCCACCGGCCACGTGCTGACCCTGTCGCGCGACATCACCCGGCGCCGCGCCGCCGAGGAGGCGCTGCTGCAGGCCCGCGAACGCGAGGTCATCGCCGAACGCGACCGCCGCCTGCGGGCGCTGAGCGACGCTGCGCCGCTGCCGATGCTGTACCTGCGCGGCGAGGTCGTCGAGTCGAGCAACGTCGCCTTCCGCGAGCTGTTCGGTGTCGACGAGCACGAACTCGGCAGCTTCGACGCCTGGTGGCGCCTGGTCTGCCCGGACGACGCCGCGCGCGAGGCGATGCAGCGCGCCTGGCGCGAGGCGGTCGAACGCGCGGCCCGCGAAGGCGGGCGCGTGCACGAGATCGAGTGCCGCGTGCGCGTGCGCGGCGGCCTCGACCTGGTGCTGCTGGCCGGTGGCCAGCAACTGGGCGACGGCATGGTCGTCACGCTCGCCGACATCACGCCGCTCAAGCGTGCCCAGGAGCTCGCCGAGGCCGCCAGCGCCGCCAAGAGTGCCTTCCTGGCGACGATGAGCCACGAGATCCGCACGCCGATGAACGCGATCATCGGCATGACCGCGCTGGCGCTGAACACCGAGCTCAGCCCGCGCCAGCGCGACTACCTGCAGAAGATCCAGTCCGCCGGCCGCAGCCTGCTGGCGACGATCAACGACATCCTCGACTTCTCCAAGATCGAGGCCGGCAAGCTCGAGATCGAGCGGCGCGAGTTCGACCTCGAGGAGGTCGTCGGCGAGGTCTGCGACCAGCTCGCCGCGCGTGCCGCGGCCAAGGGGCTGGAATTCGTCGTCGACCTCGGCCCCGAGGTGCCCCGCCGTCTCGTCGGCGACCCGCTGCGCCTGGGCCAGGTGCTGCTCAACCTGTGCGGCAACGCGGTGAAGTTCACCGAGCAGGGCGGCGTCTGCGTGCGCCTGCGCGTGCAGCGCCAGACCGAGGGCCAGGTGCTGCTGCGCTGCGCCGTGCAGGACAGCGGCATCGGGCTTGGCGAGGAGCAGCGCTCGCGCCTGTTCCAGAGCTTCCAGCAGGCCGACAGCTCGATCACGCGGCGCTACGGCGGCACCGGCCTGGGCCTGGTGATCGCCAAGCGCCTGGTGGAACTGCAGGGCGGCGAGATCGGCGTCGACAGCCAGCCCGGCGTGGGCTCGACGTTCTGGTTCACCGTCCACCTGGGTGTCGGCGCCGGGCGCGGCGCTCGCAACTGGGGCGACACCGCGCTGCGCGGCCGGCATGCGCTGGTGGCCGACGCCCATCCGCGGTCGCGCGAGGTGCTGGTGGCGATGCTGCGCGGCTTCGGGCTGCACGTCGCCGTCGCCGACGACTGGCCGCCGGCGGCCGCGATGCTGCAGGAGAGCGATGCCGAGGGCCAGGGTTTCGACGTCGCCGTCGTCGATCCGCGGCTCGCCGGCGGTGCGGCGCCCGAGGCGTTGCTGCAGCCCCTGGCGCTGGCGCGGCCGCCTCGGCTGGTGCTGGTGGCCGGCCCCGAGGGCGACCTCGACGTCGCCGAGACGCCGACGCTGGCGCTGCTGCGCCAGCCGATGACGCCGTCCCGGCTGCTCGACGCGCTGATGCGCCTGCTGGTGGCGCCGCGGCCCGAGCTGCCGCCGGCCGCCGCGCTGCCCGGTCCGGCCGCCGCCCCCGCGTCGCTGGCCGGGCGCCGCGTGCTGCTGGCCGAGGACAACGAGCTCAACCAGCAGGTGGCCGTCGAGCTGCTGTCCGAGCTGGGCCTGGTCGTCGACGTCGTCGACAACGGGCGCACGGCGGTCGAGCGGGTGCGCGAGCGCCGCTACGACCTCGTGCTGATGGACATGCAGATGCCCGAGATGGACGGCCTGAGCGCCACGCGCGCGATCCGGGCGTTGCCCGGCGCCGCCCGGCTGCCGATCGTCGCGATGACCGCCAACGCGATGGTCGACGACGTCCAGCGCTGCCTCAGCGCCGGCATGGACGGCCACATCGCCAAGCCCATCGACCCGCGCCGGCTGGCCAGCCAGCTGCAGGGCTGCCTGGAGCGTGGCGCCGAGCCGGTGCCGGCCGTGGTCGCGCCGCCGTCGCCGGCCCCCGCTCCGCCCGATCCGGGCGTGCTCGACATCGAGACCGGCCTGCGGCTGGCCGGCGGCCGGCGCGGGCTGTACGAGCGTCTGCTGCGCCGGTTTGCCGACAGCCGCGGCACGATTGCCGGCCGCGTCGGCGAGGCGCTCGCCGGCGGCGACCTGGCGGCGGCGCGCCTGGCCGCGCACACGCTCAAGGGCGGCGCAGCGCAGATCGGCGCGGCGGCCGTCAGCGCGCTGGCCGCGGTGCTGGAGCAGTCGATCCGGGCCGGCGTGCCGCTGGAGCAACTGCAGGCCCAGCAGGCCGAGCTGGAGCGCGCGCTGGCGGCGCTCGACGACGCCGTGCGCGCCGCGCTGCCGGCGCCCGACGAGGGCTCCTAGAATCGCCGTCTTTTCGCGCGGGGCCGTTAGCTCAGTCGGTTAGAGCAGAGGACTCATAATCCTTTGGTCGTTGGTTCAAGTCCAACACGGCCTACCAACAATGGCGGGACTCTTCTGGAG